>PKYI01000082.1 GCA_003133645.1 Acidobacteriota bacterium
CGCACGCCCGCCTCGCGGGTGTAGCCGGTGGTGGTAGTGGCGAGCGCATCGTCGGTCACCGTGAGCTGGCCGTCCGCAAGCCCCGCCTCGGAGAGCTGCCGCGGCAGCAGGAACCGCCGTGCGATCACCAACTTCTCGCCCTCCGTGTACCCCGAGAACTCGACGACCTCCATGCGGTCGAGAAGCGGACCTGGGATGCTCTGGAGGAAGTTCGCGGTGGCGATGAAGAGCACCTCGGAGAGGTCGAATGGCACACCGAGGTAGTGGTCGGTGAACGTGTCGTTCTGCGCCGGGTCGAGCACCTCCAGCAGCGCCGCCGATGGGTCGCCCTGGTAGGAGACGCCGAGCTTGTCGACCTCGTCGAGCAGGAACACCGGGTTGGCCGTTCCCGCCTGCTTCATCCCCTGGATGATGCGGCCGGGCATGGCGCCGACGTAGGTCCGCCGGTGGCCTCGGATGTCGGCTTCGTCGCGCACGCCACCGAGCGAGATGCGCACGTACTCGCGTCCCATGGCGGCCGCGATCGAGCGCGCCACCGAGGTCTTGCCCACCCCCGGCGGGCCGGCGAACAACAGGATCGGCGCCCGGCCCCTGGTCGCTTCGTGCCCGGCGCCTGCGCTCTCCTCCTGCGCCGCCTGTCCCTTGGCGCGGAGCCCGCGCACGGCGAGGAACTCCAGGATGCGTTCCTTGATGTCGCCAAGGCCGAAGTGGTCGTGCTCCAATACCTCGGCGGCGCGCGCGAGATCGAGCTTCTCCTCGCTGTGCTTCCCCCACGGCAACTCCGCGATCGTCTCGAGGTAGGTGCGGATGACCTGTCCCTCCATCGACTCGCCCGGCGCGCGCTCGAGGCGCGACAGCTCGCGATCGACCTCCTTGCGCGCGGCCTCGGGCAACGGCAACGCGGCGAGCTTCTCGCGCAGGGCATCGGTCTCGTTCGCCTTGTCGCCCTCGCCGAGTTCCTTCTGGATCGCCTTGAGCTGCTCGCGCAGGTAGAACTCCCGCTGCCGCCCGCCGAGCTCCTCCTGGACCTTCGACTTGATCTCCTCCTGGGCGTCGACCACGGCGAGCTGGCGCTGAGTGAACAGCAGCACGCGCCGCAGGCGTTCCTCGACCGACAGCGTCTCGAGCAGCGCCTGCCGATCGGCGAGCGACATGTCCAGGTTGGTGGCGACGGCGTCGGCGAACTGGCCGGGGTCGTCCACCTCGGCGAGGAAGCGGCTGACCACCTCGCGCGGGAGCCCCAGCTTGGTGCCGAGCTCGGCGGCCCTCTCGCGCACTTCGCGCACCAGCGCCACGTACGTCGGCGCCTGGACGTCGAGCGGCGGCATCTCCTCCGCGTCGCGTACGGTCGCCACGAGGTAGTCGTCCTTCCCCGCGATGCGCAGTGCGATGGCGCGGCGCTCGCCGTGGAGGACCAGTTGCATCCCGGATGGGCCGCGCTGCACCTGCATGATCCGCGCGATCGTGCCGATGGTGTGGAGGATCTCCGGGGTCGCGGCGTCGGCGTCCTCGCGCTGCGCCGAGACGAACGCCAGGCGCTCGGAGTCGGCGAGCGCCGCCTCGATCGCCGCCAGCGTCCCCGGCCGGCCGGCCGAGATCGGGACCGTCACGCCGGGGAATAGGACGGCCTGGCGCAGAGGGATCACGGGAAGAGAAAGGGTCTTGGTCATTTTGGTTGCTCCCCAGGCGGCTCGGTGGATCAGCGCTTCGTGCCGGCAGCCGCCCACTCCGGCCTCAATCCACGAACATGAGTATATATCACTAAAATTCCAACGCCGAGCGTCGTTAATAATCTTCGTCTTCAGATAGCAGCATCATCTGTGATCCAGGACACAGCGAGCAGATGCCCATCGTGTTAGAAACAAACTTGATAGGGGCAACAATGCCGGAGGTCGGAATGAGCCCTCGTGGGGTCCGCGTGGCCGTAGCGATTCTGCTGAGTGCGGGTATCCCGCTCGGCGTGGCGCCGACACGGTCCGCGGACGAGGAGCCGGCCGCTCGGTCGCGGGTGCGCCGCCATCTGCAGCGCTCCCCCGTCGCTACGGCCGGCCCGACGCTCGCGGGGTGCCCGATCTTTCCGGTGAGCAACGTCTGGAACACCCGCATCGACCTCCTGCCCATCGATCCGCGCTCCGCCGACTACATCAACGCGATCGGGCCGGGCACCGGTCTCCACCCCGACTTCGGCTCCGGCACCTGGGACGGTGGGCCGATCGGGATCCCATACGCGATCGTGCCCGGCGGTCAGCCGCCCTTGCCCGTGACCTTCGACTACGCGGGCGAGAGCGACCCCGGGCCGTACCCGATCCCGCCGGATCCCCCGATCGAGGGCGGGCCGGGAAGCGGCGGCGACCGCCACGTCCTGCTGGTGGATGCCGGAAACTGCGTGCTCTACGAGCTCTACGCCGCCTACCCGCAGCCGGACGGAAGCTGGCATGCGGGCTCCGGCGCGGTCTTCGACCTGCGCGGCAACGCGCTGCGTCCGGCGACCTGGACATCGGCGGACGCCGCCGGGCTGCCGATCTTGCCTGGGCTCGTGCGCTACGACGAGGTGGCCGCGGGCGCGATCCGCCACGCGCTGCGCTTCACCGTCGTCCACACCCGCAACGAGTTCATCTGGCCGGCGCGCCACCAGGCCTCGAGCAGCAGCGACCCTGCGTACCCGCCGATGGGGCAGCGGTTCCGGCTCAAGGCGGGGTTCGACGTCTCGGGCTTCCCGGCGAGCGTGCAGGTGATCCTGGCGGCGCTCAAGTTCTACGGCATGATCGTCGCCGACAACGGCTCGAACTGGTACATCTCGGGCGCCCCCGACGAGCGCTGGAACAACGATGAGCTGCACGCGTTGAGCCGGGTCCATGGGAGCGACTTCGAAGCGGTGGACGAGTCTTCCTTGATCGTCGACCCGAACTCCGCCCAGGCTCGCTTAGGGCGCCGCCGATAGCGGACCATCTGCGTTGTCGGGCTGCGGCGGTTCGGATCCTCATGTGGCCTCCGGCCACACTCCGGTCCGACCACCTTGCCCTCCTAGCCAGGGGCCGGGTATCACACTTTGCTTGCGGTTCGGCAGCGCTGGTCCGGCGGCCGAGCGATATGGGTACCCCTTAGTCAGGCCGCCGGCACCAAAGTGTGATGCCGGCCCCTACCACTCTCGGCGGCGCGGCTACACGCCCCAAGCCCGGAGGCCCTCCCTGTCGGCGTTGTTCTCGTCTTCGAGGGGAGCGCTCGAGGCCGCGCAGGCGGGCCGGAAACCGGACCACGAAACACTGGCCACGCTGTTCTGCGCCTTGGCCCTGTTTTCTTAGTCTCTTTGGACACCGAACCCCGAACCCCGAGCCCCGGTCTCTCCACCGGCGCGGCGGCGGATGGCGTTGATCGATTCGTCGAGGCGCTGGAGGAACGAGGAGCGGTCGCGCTTCGTGAACGGCGGCGGGCCGCCGGTCATCTCGCCCAGGTCACGCAGCTCCGCGAGCAGACCGCGGGTGGCGAGGGCGGCGCCGATGTTGTCGGCGGTGAACGGCGGCCCCGCGTAGCCGATGACGGTCGCCCCGCGGGCGAGGCAGCGCGCGGCGAGGGGGATGTCCGCCGTGACCACGATGTCGCCGGCCTCGACGTGCTCGGCGATCCAGTCGTCGGCGACGTCGATCCCTCCCCCGACGACCTCGAGCGCGATCCGCGGGATGTCGGGCCTCCGCATCCACGACCCGGCCACGAGCGTGACCTCGAGGTCGTAGCGCTCCGCCACCCGATAGACCTCGCCCTTCACCGGGCATGCGTCGGCGTCGACGAAGATGTGGAGCACAAGATCCCCCTCCGCGGGAGATCATACTGCGGCGCCCCAGGCTCTTCCTTCACTGCGTGAGGCCTGTTCTCTTTTGCCCAGCGGGCTACGGCCGTGTCGCTCGGGCGGCGCATCGAGCGCCGCCCTCCGACGCGCCTGCGCGTGCGACCGAGCAGGGACGTCCCGCGGTGGGGCCTCTCGCTGTTCTCCTCCCTCGGAG
>PKYI01000182.1 GCA_003133645.1 Acidobacteriota bacterium
GCGCGCGATCGAAGGGCACGCCGACTACACCGGCGTGCCCTTCGATCGCGCGCACCCAGCCCTCCGGCCACCCCTGCTCGCGCAGCACCTTCGCGCCGGCGTAGACGTGCGTCTCCGCGGTGGGGTTCTTCTCGTAGTCGAAGTCGTGCAGCAGGCCGACGGTCCCGAACGCCTCCTCATCGGCGCCGAGCCGCCGCGCGTGCGCACGCATCGCGGCCTCGACGGCGAGGGCGTGTTTGCGCAGGTTAGCGTTGGCAATCCATTCGCAGAGCAGTTCCCAGGCAGCATCGCGGTCGTACGTCATGCCGATAGCCTACCGTAGCGCCGGCGTGATGCAAAACGTGTCCGGACCGGCGGCCCGCCTTCAGACCTCGGAGCCGGGGCGCACTGGGGCTCCGACCACGTAGTGGCAGCCGACCGAGTTGGGGTTGCGCTGGGCGGCGGCCGCGATCAGGCCGGCGGCGGTGCAACCGTGCACGAGGTCCACGAGCGCCGCCGAGATCGGCGTCGAGCGGTAGAACTCCGTCAACCTGCCCTGCTGGTGGCGGAGGTCGGCGACGGCGCGGGCCAGGCGCTCGGGCGTGCGCACGATGCCGACGTAGTTCCACATCGTGTGGCGCAGCGAAGACCAGTCCTGGGCGATCAGCGCCGGGTCCTCGTTGGACGGGCCGGGGACAGGTTCCCAGTCGGGGATCACGGATGCAAGGTTCTCGGGGAGAGGGGCGCGGTGCGCGCGGCTGGCGGCGTGCTCCCCGGCGGCGAGGCCGAAGGTGAGCCCTTCGAGCAGCGACGTGGAGGCCAGGCGGTTGGCGCCGTGCACCCCCGTGCATGCGGCCTCGCCCGCGACGTACAACCCGGGGATCGTGGTGCAGCCCGACAGGTCGGAGACGATGCCGCCGCAGGTGTAGTGCGCCGCGGGCACCACCGGGATGCGCTCGCGCCGGATGTCGATGCCGTACTCGAGGCAGTTCTCGCGGACGTTGGGGAAGTGCGCGGCGAGTTCGTCGCCGTTCTCGCCGAGGTCGAGGAAGACGCACTCGGAGTCGGTGCGGTGCAGCTCGTCCACGATCCCGCGCGCCACCACGTCGCGCGGCGCCAGCTCGCCGAGCGGGTGTTGCTTCGCCATGAAGCGCTCGCCCTCGCGGTTGACCAGATGGGCGCCCGCGCCGCGCAGGGCCTCGGTGATCAGGAAACGCGGCGCCCCCGGCACGAACAGGCAGGTCGGGTGGAACTGGATGAACTCGAGGTTGAGGAGGCGCGCGCCGGCACGCGAGGCCATCGCGAAGCCGGACCCGATCGAGCCCGGATGGTTGGAGGTGTGGATATAGAGGGCGCCGGCGCCGCCGGTGGCGAGCACGGTGGCCGAGGCGAGGACGGTGCAGACCCGGCTGGTGGCGGCCTCGATGACGTACGCACCTAGGCAGCGGTTGTCGAGCGCGTAGCGGTCCTCGGCGCGGCGCGACTGGTGGTGCGTCGTCAGCAAGTCCACGGCCTGGACGCCCGCCACGATGCGAATACCCTTCGTCCGGCGCACCTCGGCGAGGAGCGCCGTCTCGATCACGGCGCCGGTCTTGTCGGCGGCGTGCAGGATGCGCGGCACCGAGTGGGCGCCCTCGAGGGCGAGGTCGAGGCGGCCATCGGGAGTGCGGTCGAACGGCACCGCCAGGCGCTCGATCAGCCACTCCTGCACGCAGCGCGGGCCCTCATCGGCGAGGAAGCACGCGGCCTCGGCGAGGCCGTAGTCGGCGCCGGCGACGAGGATGTCCTTGGCGAGGAGTTCCGGCGAGTCGTCCTCGCCGCGGAAGATGATGCCTCCCTGGGCCCGCCAGGTGTTGGTCGCCGCTGGGTCGGAGGTCCGACAGAGCAGCAGCACGTCGGCGCCGGCCCTGGCGGCCGTGAGCGCAGCCGCGAGCCCGGCCACGCCGGTCCCCAGGATCAGGACATCGCAGTGGTCGCGGTCGGCGATCGTCACGGGCGCACCTTCAGGGAGAGGTCGAGCGCCGGCGCGGAGTGGGTGAGGGCGCCGACGGAGACGAAGTCGGCCCCGGTTTCGGCGAAGGCGCGCACGGTCGCGAGGGTGACGCCGCCCGAGACCTCGAGCCGCGCCCGCCCGGCGGTCAGTGCGACGGCGCCGCGCACTCCCGCGATGTCCATATTGTCGAGCATGATGTGTCCCACCTTGCAGGCCAGCGCCTCCTCGACCATCACGAGGTCGGCGCACTCAACGACCAGCTCGATGTCGTCGCCCCAGCGCTCGCGCACCCTGGACACCGCGACGGTGATCGAGCCGGCGGCGGCGAGGTGCGTGTCCTTGAGCATCGCGGCGTCGTACAGGCCCATGCGGTGGTTCGTGCCGCCGCCGCAGCGGACCGCGTGCTTCTCGAGGGCGCGCCAGCCGGGGGTCGTCTTGCGGGTGTCGAGGATCTTGCACGTCGTCCCGGCCACCGCGTCGACGAAGCGGCGGGTGAGGGTCGCGACGCCCGAAAGCCGCGTGACGAAGTTGAGGGCGGTGCGCTCGGCGGCCAGGACCGCTCGCGCCGGGCCGTGGACCCGCGCGGCTTCGTCGCCCGTGCCGACGGCGTCGCCGTCGCCGCGCAGCGCCTCGACCCGGCAGCGCGCGTCGAGGAACTCGAACGCCGCTGCGAACGCGGGCGCCCCGGCGAGGACGCCGGGTGCCTTGAGCACGAGCGCCGCCGTGACCGTCTCGTCGGGGCCGAACACCGCGGGCCCGGTCAGGTCCGGGAGGTCTTCGGCCAGGGCGGCCGCGAGCAGCGGCGGCAGATGGCTGGCGTACGGCTCGGGAAGCTCGCGCACACCGGCATTCTAGCGCCGCTGGCCGCTGAGCCGGGACGCGATCGCGGCGATGTGCTCGGGACCCGTGCCGCAGCAGCCGCCGACGAGTCTGGCCCCGGCCGCGACCCACATCGCGGCGGCGCGCGCGAACCCTTCGGGTGGGACAGGCTCGGCCGCCAGCCACGGCGAGTCCGCGGCGTGCCATGCGTTGTTGGCGTAGGCGACGAGGGGGAGCGAGGTCGAGGCAGCGACCCGGATCAAGGCCGGCAACATGTCCTCGACGGCGGTGCAGTTGACCCCGACCGCCACGACGCCGGGGATGCACACCGCGGCAGCCGCGTCACCGGGTTCCTCGCCCGACAGCAGCATGCCGCGGCGGCAGGCGAAGCTCACGATCACCGGCAGGCCGGTCGCGGCGGCGGCCGCGGCGGCGATGCGGGCCTCGCGCGCCGTGTTGAAGGTCTCCAGCAGGAGCGCATCGGGCCGCGCTTGTGCCAGGATGTCCGCCGTCGCCGCGTGCTCGCGGGCGAGCGTGTCATCGTTGGGGACGAGGTCGGGGCGGTAGCAGTCCTCCAGGGTCGTCTGCGAGGCGAACACCAGCGCGTCGCGGCCGGCCTTGGCGGCGCCCTCGCGCGCGAGGCGCACCGCCAGGAGGGCGAGTTCGCCCGCACGGTCCTCGAGGCCGGCGCCACGCAGCGCGTACGGCGTCACGCGGAACGTCGCGGCGGTGAGCGCCTCGGCGCCGGCGGCGGCGTAGTCGCGGTGCAACGCCCTGACCGCGCCGGGATCCTCGACCAGCGCGCCAACCCCCCACAGCCGTCCCGCCGCCGCGACGCCCCGCCGCAGCAACTCGGAGCCGGTCGCGCCGTCGAGCACCCGTGCCCGCTCATTGAGCCACACCGTTGCCCCAGCTACCGTCACAGTCCCTCCAGTAGCAACCAGTTACCCAGATTACTTCGAAGTGAAGAGTGAAGAATTGAGAGTGAAGAGTTGAATGGGCACGGACGTGCCGCGTGCGCCTTCGCCCGGCTTCTCCAAACGAACGTAGCGCCCGACCCCAAAACCCGGCTCACCTCAGCAACCCCCTCTGAAGTCTTTGCCTTCCAACTCTTCACTCTGAACTCTCAACTCCTGTCGCGACCCCTGGGTCTTGAACGGTCGAACATGACGTCGTTGACCGTTCCCTCACATCCTCGTAGGATACGGCGAATGGCAAGGAACGGATCGCAGCGCGCCCCGCGGCAGGGAGCGGGGAGTGGGCACGGCCGGGACCGTGGGTCGGACGGGCCGGCCCCGGCCGCGGCCCGCGAGCCGGTTCCCGTCCGGGGGCGCGAGCGGGCCGTGTTGGTGGGGGTCGCCACGGGCCGGGTGCCGCGCCCGGTCGTCGAGTCCCACCTCGGCGAGCTGGCGCAACTCGTGGATACGGCCGGAGGGATCGTCGTGGCCCGCATGGTGCAGGAGCGCAAGTCCCCCGACCCGTCGACGTTCATCGGCAAGGGGAAGGTCGCGGAGCTCGCGCGCCTCGCCGAGGAGCACGGCGCCAAGATGGTCGTCTTCGATGACGATCTCTCATCCTCGCAGGCGCGCCACCTCGACGAGGCGTTGCCGGCGGACGTCAAGGTCCTCGACCGGGCCGGCGTCATCCTCGACATCTTCGCGCTCCGGGCGCGAACCCGCGAGGCGCAGATCCAGGTCGAGCTGGCGCAGCTCACGTACCAGATGTCTCGGCTCACGCGGCGCTGGGCGCACCTCTCGCGGCAGGCCGGCGGGATCGGCACTCGCGGGGTGGGCGAGACCCAGCTCGAGAGCGACCGCCGCGTGATCCGGCGGCGCATCGGGTTGCTGAGCGAGCGTCTCGACGAAGTGGAGCGCGAACGCGAGGTGCAGCGCAAGCGGCGCGCGCTGCTCCCGGCCGTGGCCCTGGTCGGCTACACGAACGCCGGCAAGAGCACGCTGTTCGAGAAGTTGACCGGCGGTTCGACGCTGGTCGAGGATCGGCTGTTCGCGACCCTCGACCCGCGCACCCGGCGCGCCGAGCTGGGCGACGGTCTCGCCGTGGCGGTTGCGGACACCGTCGGGTTCATCCGCAAGCTGCCCCACCACCTGGTGGCGTCGTTCCGCGCGACCCTCGCAGAGGCGGCGCTCGCGCAGGTCGTCGTGCACCTGGTGGACGGCTCGCACCCCGACTGGCCCGAGCAGCTCGCGGTCGGCGAGGAGGTCCTCGACTCGCTCGGCGTCGACCCGAAGGGGTGCATCGTGGCACTCAACAAGATCGACCGGTTGGACGGCACGTTGCCGCCGGCCCCGGTCGGCCGCACCGTCGTCGCGATCTCGGCGCTGACAGGACAGGGCCTCGACGCGCTGCGCTCCGCAATGGCGGCCGCCGTGCTGGCACAGCCCGGCCTCGAAGTGCTGCGCTTCCCGGCCGACGGTGGCCAGGCGCTGCAGCGGGCGATGCACGACGAGATCGTGGTCGCCCGCCGCTTCTCGGAAGCCGGGATCGAGCTAGTTGTCCGCCGGCGCTAGCCTGCCGGGAACCGTCAGGGCACCATGGCCACCGTCGTTGGGTCGTCGGTGACGTTGTCGATCACCGAGGCGGATGCGATGACCCCTGCGCCGGCCGTCACCGTGACCTTGGCGTAGCCCGCGTCCATCGACGTTTGCCCGGCGCGAGAGAAGAAAGGCTGGTTCTCTTGGGCCCACGCCCCGGGGGCGAGCGCGACGTCATAGCTCCCCAGCGGGTTGCCGGCCCCGTCGAACAGCGNNCACCGTGACGGCGGCCGCGACGGACCCGGTGTTGGTGAGCGAGATGTTGGTCCGGTAGTCCGCGTTCTCCGCCAACTGCGGCAGCCATGCCGACATCCCGTTGGCGAGCCCCGAGGCGGTGTCGTACGAGGCGTACCCTCCCCCAACCGTCCCGCTCGCCAGCTGGTCGTAGGTCCGCGAGGTCACCACCAGCGGCTGGTCGGAGAGGATCTCCAGCGCCCCGGAGCCGCTCGACCCGAGCTGTGCGACGACGTCCCCGACGACCAGCTGACTGCCTGCCGGGACGACCACCGTCCCCGTCACCAGACCCGCCGGGCCGGTGAGCAACCCTTGGACCGTGGCGTCGACGCCGCCGGGGTTCAAAAGCCCCACGTCCGACCGCCACGCGGTGCCCCCGACGCCGGACACGTGGCTCACCACTGGGACCCAGACCTCCGACCCGGAGCCGACGACGAGTTGGCGGAACACGCTGCTCTGGCCGCCCGCGTTGGCGACCGTCAGGACCACCGTGTAGGTGCCGGCGGCGGCGTAGGTGTGGGTCGGGCTCTGCGCGAGACTGCCGGCGCCGTCGCCGAACGCCCACGACCAGGAGGTCGGCGCACCCGCGGAGGTGTCCGAGAACTGCAGCACCTCGCCGGCGACGGCTTGTCCCGGCGCGACCGAGAACCCCGCCTCGGGAGGGGGGACGTAACCCGCCTGGTTCACGGTGAACGCCGCGTTCCCGACGGCGATCGCACCGGCACGCGCCGGGCCGGTGTTCGCATCCACGGTGAAGGCAACCTGCCCCTGTCCCTGACCGGTGTCGCTCGTCAGGTGCAGCCAGCTCGCGGTTGTCGCAGCGGCCCAGGGACACTGCGTTGACGTGCCGACACCGAACGATCCGGCGCCGCCGTTCTCAGGGAAGTCCGCGCCGCCTGGAGTCAGCGTATACGAGCACTCGCTCCCCGCCTCGTCCACCTCGAACGTCTGCCCTCCGACGGTGAGCGTGCCGATGCGGGTCGCGCCGAGGTTGGTGCTCACCGCGTAGCTCACCCGGCCGTCGCCCGTACCGCCCTCGCCGCTGGCCACCGTGATCCACGGATCGTTGCTGAACGCGACCCAGGAGCAGCCGGTCCCGGAGGCGACCTCAACCGCGAGCGCGCCCGTCCCCCCCATGGGTGGGAAGCGCTGCAGCGCGGGCGCGAGGGCGAACGTGCAGGTGGAATTGGCCCCGCCGGCGACGAAAACCCAAGCTGCTCCGGCGCCGGCGTTGTCGTCGGGACCGCCGACGACCGCAGTGGAACCATCCGCCGAGAGCGCCGCTGCCGACCCCTGTTCCGCTCTTCCGGAGGCGCCGGTGCCGACCAGCTTGCCGCCCTGCTGTGTCCACACTCCGCCCGTACGGGCGAACACCCAGGCCGCGCCGGTGCCGTCGTCGTCCCCTGGCTCGCTTGCCAGGATGGTGTTGCCGTCGCCGGAGATCGCAACCGACCACGCCTGCTGCGCCAGGGACGCCTCACCCCCGGCGGGGAGGGGGTTGCCCTGCTGGATCCACGTCCCGCCGGCCCGCGCGAAGACCCAGACCGTCGAGGTGCCCCCGGTGGCATAACCGCTTACGACCGCGGTGTTTCCGTCGGCGGATAGAGAAACGGACGTACCCTGCCTGGCGCCTGTCGCCAGGCCGGTGGGGTCGTCGAACACGCCTCCGGTCCCGCTCCACCCCGCAAACGTCCACCCCGGTGCCGGGTTCGCGGTGAGCGGGATCGGCGTTCCCAGGGTGAACCCCAGGCTGCAGTTGGGCGCGGTACCGCTGGTGACGCTGCCGGCGCCGCTGGGGTTCGCGCTCACCGCGAGCGAACCGCAGCCGACCGACGACTGGGTGAAATTCGCGGTGACGGTTGTACTGCCGGCGATCGTAAAGGTCGTCGTCGGCGACGACGTGGTCGAGAACGAGCCCCCGCTGCTGCTCCACCCCACGAACGTCCACCCGAACGCGGGGCTCGCCGCGAGTACGGCCTGCGAGCCCTGTACGTACCCGCCGGTGCAGTTCTGCAGCGTGTCCGTCGTCACGCTTCCGGCCCCGGCCGGGCTGACATCGAGCGCCAGCGTATCGCACGCGGTCGTCTGCTCCAGAAGGTTCGCAGTGACGGTGGCGGAGGCAGCGATCGTGAACGTCGTGTCGTACGCGGCGACGTTCGAGAACGACCCGCCGCTGCCGCTCCACCCGGCCAAGTTCCACCCGGTCGTTGGCGTCAAGGAAAGAGAGACCCGCGTTCCGGGCAGGTACCCGCCGGTACAGGTCGGCGGCGTGTTCACGACGATCGTGCCATCCGCGACGGGCGCCACGGCGGTGGCAAGGGCGACGCAGGGCGGCGACTGCTGGGTAAAGTTTGCGGTCACCTCCGCGTTGCCCTGAATCGAGAAGATGGAGGTCGGCGTCAAGCCGGCCAGCTTGTTGCCCTGTTGCGTCCAGGCGCCGGCCGACTGGGAGAACACCCAGACGGCCCCGCTGCCTTTGTTGTCCTGGGGTCCGCCCGCGACGAGCGTACTCGCGTCCCCCGAAAGAGCAACCGAAGTGCCCTGCCCCGGAAGTCCGGCTGCGCCCGTCCCGACGAGCTTGAGCCCTTGCTGCTTCCAGGCGCCCGCCGCGCGCGTGAACACCCAGACCGCACCGACGCCGTTGTTGTCGCCGGGCCCGCCGACGGCCGCCGTGTTGCCATCCGAGGACAGCGCCACCGCCCAGCCGTGGTTCGCCTTGGCAACGGCCCCCGTGCCGACCAACTTGGCGCCCGTCTGCGTCCACTGGCCGCCCGAGCGGGTGAACACCCAGGCGGCGCCGGCGCCGGTGTTGTCGCCGGGCCCGCCGATGATCGCGGTGTTGCCGTCCGCGGAGAGAGCCACCGACCAGCCCTGGCCGGCGTCCCCGACTGCACCGCTGCCGACCAGTTTCGGCCCCTGTTGCGTCCACACTCCGGCCGAGCGGGTGAACACCCAGGTCGCTCCGGCGTCGCCGTTGTCGAGGTACCCACCGACGATGGCCGTGTTGCCGTCCCCCGAGACGGCGACGGCCGATGCCTGCCAGGCCGCGCCCGTCGCGTCGTTACCGATAAGCTTGTTGCCCTGCTGAGAGAACTCCGCCCCGGCGCCCGCGGCCCAGACGACCGAGGCGACCGCGACCGTCACGCCGATTCGCGTCAATATGGTCATGGTCTCGAACTCCCGCTCCTGCAGCGGCCAAGCGCCACCATCCCGGCCTCGCCCCACGCGGCACCCCCAGGGCTTGACCTCGAGCAAGTGGTCCCTGCACGGATGCTAGACGCAGGACGCGGGGGATGGGTTACACGGGCGCGCGCGGAAAGGTGCAGTCAGGTGCCTGAGGGGTGGCCCGGCGGGCGGTGATGTCCGCGGTTGGCCGCGGGAGCTTGCATGTTTCCTTCACAAGGTCCATCTTGAGAGAAACGGAGGTGCACCGTGCCCATCGTCACCATCGCGCGAGGCTCGATGTCCGGCGGCCGGGCGGTTGCGGAGGCGGTGGCCGCCTCGCTGGGCTATCCGTGCATCGGACGCGAGATCCTCACCGATGCCGCCGTGAACCTCGGGGTGTCGCCGGAACTCCTCGGAACGGCGCTCGACCGGGTCCCGGGTATTTGGGATCGCGTGACGGCCCAGCGCCGCGGCTACCTGGTCGCCCTGCAGGCCGCGCTGTCGGAGCACGTGGCGAAAGGCGACCTCGTCTACCACAGCTACGCCGGCCACCTGCTCTTGCGGGGCGTCCCCGCCGTGCTCAGGGTGAGGATCATCGCCCCGCTCGACGCCCGTATCCGCGAGGCGATGGAGGAAGAAGGGCTCGATTCCGACGCAGCCGAGGCGCGGGTTCGGAGAAACGACGAAGCCCGCGCCCGCTGGACCCGGATCATGTACGGCGTGGACTGGGCCGATCCCGCGCTCTACGACATGGTCCTCAACCTCGAGCAGCTGAGCGTCGGCGATGCGTGCGCCAGTATCCTCGATGTGGTTCGCCAGCCGACGTTCGCCGCCACGCCCCAGACCCGAGAGCAGCACCAGGACTTTGCCCTGGCCTGCAGGGTGAAGCTGGCGCTGGAACACAACCCGGCGAGCCGCGGGCTGCCGCTCGAGGTGAGCGCGAAGCGCGGCGTCGTCACCGTCGCGGGGGTGGCGCCGGAGGCGGTCATGCCGGCCGGGATGAGGGACCTGTTCAGGGGGGAGCTGGCTTCCGTCGTGGCAGCCGTGGAAGGCGTGCGGGCGGTCCAGCTCAACCTCCGGACCGTGGCGGTTGCGTCCCTGACCTGAGAGGCGGCGCCGTACCCGGCAAGCCTTCCGGCCCGGGCGCCTCCTGTCCGGCCTGACCCCCGGCCACGCATGTGTGCCGACGTCAGGAAGCCGGGTCACCCCGCCGGCAAGGTCCGCGGCGTTTGCCGCCGCCGCAGCCTCGGACAGCTCCGGATCCCATCGCGACGCGTTGAAGCGCTGGCCGGTGACGCCGTCGGCGCCCTCGGAGGCGAGCTACAGCAGTTGAGGAGTGTGACGTGAACTGGGTTCCCGCCATCATACCGCCGGGTTGAGCCGGCGGACGCGGTAGTATGCCCATCCGTTGGGTGTGGGGGCGGGTCGACCCGGGAGCCGGCGTCCGCCCCGACGTGACGGGACACGGGCCGCGTGGGCAGCCGCCAGGGGGGGGCGACCTTCAGGAAGTTCCCTTCCGATGGAGGTCAACGGTGCGATACAGGAGCTTCCCCAAGATCCCCGACCTGCCGATCTCGATTCTCGGCTTCGGCTGCATGCGCCTGCCCGTCCTGGACGGTAACCCCGGCCGCATCGACGAGGCCCGGGCCACTCCACTCCTTCGCGAGGCGATCGAGGCAGGCGTCAACTACGTGGACACGGCGTATCCCTACCACGGCGGGCGGAGCGAGGCCTTCGTGGGCCATGCCCTCGAGGACGGCTACCGCCGACGCGTGCAGCTCGCCACCAAGTGCCCGACGTTCCTCGTCGAAGCCGAGGGCGACTGGGAACGCTTCCTGGACGAGCAGCTCCGGCGCCTCGGCACGCACAACGTGGACTTCTACCTCCTCCACGCGCTCAACGGCGAACGCTGGGAAACCGTGAAGCGCCTCGGGGGTCTCCGCGCCCTCGACCGCGCCAGGGGCGACGGGCGGATCACCCACGCGGGGTTCTCCTTCCACGGTTCGCCCGATACCTTCGCCGAGGTCCTCGAGGGGTACGACTGGGAGTTTTGCCAGATCCAGTTCAACCTGCTCGACGTGGACTTCCAGGCGGGGATCGCCGGGCTGCGTCTTGCCTCATCCAGGGGCGTCGGGGTGATCGCAATGGAGCCGCTGCGCGGGGGCCTGCTGGCCGCCAACCCGCCGGAGCCGGTCCGGGGCATCTGGGCCCGGGGCGGGAGGCTGTGGTCGCCCGCCGAGTGGGCGTGGCGATGGGTGTGGCACCACGCCGAGGTCGTAACGGCCCTCTCGGGGATGAACACGGAGGAACAGCTCCGCGAGAACCTGGCCGTGGCGGACGCCGCATCGCCCGGGGCCATGAGCGAGGAGGAGCTGGCCCTCGCCGCCGAGGTCCGCCGCTACTACCTGGGACGCATCAAGGTCCCGTGCACCACGTGCGGCTACTGCCTGCCGTGCCCCAATGGCGTGCTCATCCCGGACGTGTTCTCGATGGTCAACACGGCCGCGATGTTCGACTCGCGCACGACCACGTCGCAGCTGTACAAGGCGATCCTGGTCTCCCGGGGCCAGGCCGCCGACGCCTGCATCGAGTGCGGCGACTGCGAGCCCAAGTGCCCGCAGTCCATCCCCATCCGCGACGTCCTCCGCGAGGCCCACGAGCTCCTCGGCTGACCGGAATTCCTCTCTTGGGCGAGAGGCGTTCCCACATTTGCTAGCCTGGAACGGGAGGCGCACGTGGGAGGCGGACGGTGGCTGGGGTGCGGGTTGGTCGCGGGAGCGGTTGCGCTCGGCTCCTCGCTCGCGGCCGCGGCACCCGACACGCGGGCCGGCGGAATGCTGACGTTGCATGTCGAGGCGCCGCCCGCGCTGGCGCGCCAGGCGTCCGCCGTGCGCGCGCTCGAAGGGGGGGACTGGGATCCGGTGCTGGAGCTCGTGGGGCTGCACCAGCCGGGCCCGCCGATCCGTGTCGTGCTCGCGCTCGAGGGCTCGCGGCTCGCCGCGAACGTGGCGTCGTGGGTGAGCGGCTACGCCGTCCCGGAACTCGGCACCGTCGTGCTCTTCCCCAACCGCGTCCCCTCGTACCCCGACGGCAACCTCGAGGCGCTCCTTCACCACGAGGTCGCCCACATGCTTCTCGCGCGTGCCGCGGGCGGCGGCGCCGTCTCGCGCTGGTTCAACGAGGGCACGGCGACCGTGGCGGCCCGCGAGTGGGGGATCGAGGACGGCGCCCGCGTCGTCCTGGCCACGATCGGGCGCGGGCCGCGCTCGCTCACCGAGCTGGACGCGGGGTTCTCCAGCGACGCGGCGGCCGTTGCCCGCTCGTACGCAGTCTCGGCCGCGCTCGTGCGGTACCTGCTGAGGCTGCACGGCGACGACGTGGTGGGGAGGATCCTCGCCGGAGTTTCGCGCGGCGCCGGTTTCGACGACGCCTTCGAGGCCGCGACCGGGGAAAGCGTCGGCGGGTTCGCACGGAGCTACTTTCGCAGGGAAACCTTCTGGACGACTTGGGTGCCGGTCGTGACCAGTTCGACGGTGCTGTGGATGGCGATCACGGTGCTCGCTCTGCTCGCGATCAAACGCAGGAGGGAACGCGACGCGTTGCTACGCGAGGGGTGGGCCCTGGAGGAACGAGCGCGCATCACCGGCGACGTCTCGCAAAATCCTAAGGACGACCCGGCGCAGTGGAACTGAGGGCCCCCACTCGAAACCGGCGCAGCGCCACGCCTGCGGATTTACGCCTACCGGTGCGCCGAGCGGCCTGAAACCGTTCAGGCAGAAGCCGCGTTGCCCAGACGAGCGGCGCGACGCCTGGACCACCAGATCATGCCGATGCCCAACGCGATGAGCGGGAGCGACAGCAACTGCCCCATGCTCAGGCCGAACCAGAGATAGCCGAGATAGGCATCGGGCTGGCGGGAGAATTCGACGATGAAACGCGCTAGACCATAGCCCAGGGAAAAGCACCCGGCGATGAAGCCGCGCGAGCGTTCCGTGCGCGACAGCCACCACAGCACCGTGAACAGCACGATGCCTTCCAGAAACACTTCATACAACTCCGACGGAAACCGCGGGACCATGCTTCCCGATTCGGGGTAGATCATCGCGCCCGGCCACCATGCGGGCGCCGGCCGGCCCCACAACTCGCCGTTGATGAAGTTGCCGATGCGTCCGAACGCGAGGCCGGGCGGCACGAGGGGAGAGACGAAATCCATCACGTCCAACCACGACATCTTGCGCGCCCGGGCAAACCACCAAAACGCGGCCATCACGCCGAGCAGGCCGCCATGGAAGGACATGCCGCCGTCCCAGATCGCGACGATCTCCGCCGGGTGGGCGAAGTAGTAGCCGGGCTGGTAGAACAGCACATAGCCTATACGCCCGCCGAGGATGACGCCCAGGACGCCGGCGACTAACAGGTTCTCGATGTCGTGCGAGGTCCAGCCGTAGCGGGCGTACGGCTGATCGTTCAGGCGTTTCTTGGCCAGCAGCCAGAACGTCACGAAGCCCAGCAGGTACATGATGCCGTACCAGTGGACCGCGATGGGCCCGAGCTTCAGGGCGATGGGGTTGAAGTCGGGACGGACCAGCATAGAGGCAACGTGATGGACAAAGGTTCCTTTGTCAACTACGCCGTATCAGGTGCCCGGCCGGGCACCAAGACCCGGGTAACCCGGCGCGAATGGAGCGGTCGCCGGCCTGCCGCGCTCGGCGTCAGGGCCGCACGAGAAGGGGCAGCTCGACGAAGCTCGCCTGGCCGGGGGCGTGGTAGATCCGCTGGACCGCCTTCCGGTAGTCCTCCGGCTTGGCCCAGAAGATGTTGGGCACGAACGTCTGCGGGTTGCGGTCGTAGAGCGGGAACCAGCTCGACTGCACCTGGACCATGATCCGGTGGCCGGGCAGGAAGACGTGGTTCGTCGTGGGCAGGGCGAACCGATAGAGCAGCGGCTGGCCCGGGGCGAGCGGCGCCGGTCTCTCGAGGCTTGCACGATACCGGCCGCGGAAGATGTCCGCCGAGATCATGAGTTGGTAGCCGCCCATCGCCGGCTCGTCCGCGACCTCGTCGGGATAGACGTCGATCACCTTGACCACCCAGTCGGAATCCGTGCCGCTGGTGGAGGCGACCAGGTTGGCCACCGGCTGGCCGGCGATCTTCATCGGCTCGCGCAGGACGTCGGTGACAAACGTGAGCACGTCGGTCCGGCCCGACGCCTCCCGCTGGTCGGTCACCAACCAATCCGCCCAGGTGCTGCCGCTCGCCCGCACCGGCCGCGGAATGAACGGCACCGGTTTGGCGGGGTCGGAGACGTACTCGTCGAACGGCGCCTCGCCCGGTGTCGGCGGGGCGAAGCCGAGCTTTCCTCCGGCGGCGAGGTAGAGCGGCGTCGCTTTGATCGAGCAGCCGCTCGCGCACCCGGCCGGCCACACCGGCAGTCGCCGCCACACGTTGGTCCCCGTCTCGAACGCCTCGACCGGCGCCACATCGGCCTCCGGCGCGCCGTCCTTGAGGTAGTGGTCGAGGAACGGCCGCACGATGTGCTGCCTGAAGTAGAGCGCGGTGTCGCTCCCGAACCGCAGCGCGCCCAGCGTGCTGCCGTCGCGGATCTCCTGACCGTGGTGCCACGGGCCGAGGACGAGGAACACCTTGTCGTGGCCGGTGTCGTTTGCCGCGATCGCCCGGTAGACGGCCATGGCGCCGTAGATGTCCTCCTGGTCCCACAGGCTGTCGACCAGCATCACCGGCACCGTGAGCGGCTGCGCGGCCAGGACGCGGTCCATCGCCTGGTCGCGCCAGAACGCGTCGTAGCTCGGGTGCGCGAGCAGCTTGCGCCAGAAGCCGACCTGCTCGAGCCCGTGGCGGCGTCCGAGTTCGCCCGCCGATCCGGCCTGCATGAAGGTGTCGTAGTCGTCGTAACAGTCCGTCCACCACTCGGCCTTCGAGTCGCGGGTCGCCTCCTGGTCGTAGATGTACGGCAGGTTCTGCTCGCGGAACGCGCCGTTGTGGAACCAGTCGTCGCCCATCCAGCCGTCGACCATCGGGTTCATGGGCACTGCCACCTTGAGCGCCGGGTGCGGGCCGACGAGCGCGGTGAGGGCGAGGTAGCCGTCGTACGAGATGCCGAGGATGCCGACGCGGCCGTTGCTCTCCGGGACGTTCTTGACCAGCCAGTCGATGGTGTCGTAGGTGTCGGTGGCCTCGTCGACCGGGGTCGGGTTCAGCGGGCCGCGCAGCGGCCGGTTCATCACGTAGTCACCCTCGGAGCCGTGCTTGCCCCTGATGTCCTGGACGACGCGGATGTAACCGCCCTCGACGATCACGTCGGTGGCGTTGTCGTACCCCGAGAGGGCGGGACCGAGGCGCGCACTGTGCGCGCGGGTGGTCATCGCCGTAGCATCGTACGGCGTGCGGGTGAGGAGCATCGGCGCGCGCGTGGCGCCCTTCGGCACCAGGATGACGGTGTGCAGCCGCACGGAGTCGCGCATCGGGATCATCACGTCGCGCCGGACGTAGTCGAAGGTGCCGGTGGCAGCCGCGAAGCTCGCGGGAATCTCGCTCGGCAGCCCTGGGTAGGTCACCGGCGCCGTTGGTGCAGGCTGGGCCGCCGCCGCACCCGCGAACAACATCGCGCCGAGGACGAGTCCGAGCAGCATCCTCCGGCCAGCACGGTCGATCCGCTTCATGCGATCCCTCCCGGGTGGGAGAAGGGCTGAACAGCCCCTCTCTCGTTGCGCGGATGATACCGCGCCAAAAGCCGACGTCCGCCGCGACGGTGCCGATGGACGTGGCGAACACGATGCGCCGCACCGCAACGGAAGCGGTCTCTCACCGAAGCCTGCGCAAGATGAACCGGTCGCGCAGTCCGCCGGAGAGGAGCCCACTTAAGAGCAAGTACGCCCTCGCGTCGCGCCCGACGAGGTAGGTCCTCTTGGCCCGCTTGTCGGTGAGGGCGCGGCCGATGGCTCGAGCAGCCGCGTCGGGGGACATGCCCGACCTGCCTCGGCTCATGAAGTAGTCGAGCGCACGGCGTTGGCGCGCACCGTAGGCCGCCTCGAGCTCGGGCGAGAGGTTGCCGGTCGCTTCTTCGGTGAGGCGTACGACCTTGTTCCAGATCTCGGTCTGAACGCCGCCCACGATCATGATCGAGACCTGGACGCCGAGAGGTGCGAGTTCCAACCGCAGGGCGGTCGAGAGGGCGTTGAGCGTGACCTTCGAGGCCGAGTAGGGGCCGTGGAAGGGTGTCACGAGGACCGAGGCGATGGAGCTGACGTTGACGACGCGGCCCCGGCATCGGCGCAGGAGCGGCAGGAACGCCTGCGTCACGGCGAGCGCGCCGAAGACGTTCACGTCGAACAGGGCGCGAAGCCGCTCCAGAGAGACCGCTTCGAGGGGGGCCCTGAACGACATGCCGGCGTTGTTGACAAGCCCCCACAGTCCGGAATCGCCGAGCGCCCGGCCGACATCCTTCCGCGCGCGGGCGAGGCTGCCCGCGTCGGTGACGTCGAGGAGCACGGTACTCAGGCGAGACGTGGCCTGCGAGCGCCAGGCCTCCGCGTCGCGCTCGCTCCGGACCGCCGCAAAGACGCGGAAGCCCAACCGGTCGAGGTGCAGCGCAAGCGCGCGGCCGATACCGCTCGAGGTGCCGGTCACGAGCACCGCGCCCTTCTCCTGCTCGGTGGTCATCGTCGCCTCCTGCCGTATGAGGGATAGGGACTCTCTCTCTACATTCGGGTCGATGCTACCGCGGTGGGGGAGGGTGTCAAGGCGTCGGGACGGCACGCGACGGGCCGGCCGGCGAGCCACTTTGCGGACCACCCGCCGCTGACCCGGTCTCTTCCGGGTCCCGATCCGTCATCCCCACGGACGCAGCCTGTCATCTCCGCGAAAGCGGGGATCCAGGCTGTGGCCATCGTGGGCCCGTGACTGGATTCCCGCGTGCGCGGGAAGGACGGCAAGGGGGCGCGCTGCGTCCCGTTCCCGGTTGTTCCGTGTCCTGCTTTGCGGGCGTGGCCGGAAGTGCGTGGCTCACCTTTGGGTGTTTACGTCATTAACCGTGGACGTCGCACCCGCCGAACTCTTGTTGCCGATGCCGCGAGTGCCTACGCGGGCGTGAACCCCTCGACCAGGCCGTTCATCCGTTCGTCGGGCCGCAGGAGGCGAATGGCCGTGAAGCCCGCGGACTCCAGGCCGCCGCGGATCTCCTCGAAGGAGTACGTGCCGCCGCCCTGCGTGCCGACCAGCATGTTGACCGCGAAGATCGCACCCCGGGCCGGTCGCGTGTGATCCGGGCTCATCACGTGGTCGCGGATGACCAGGCGCGCGCCTGGCTCCAGCGCCCGGCGGATCTTGCGGAAAAGCTCGACGTTCTGCTCGGCGCTGTTTTGGTGGATGATCGCGGAGAGCAGAGCCAGGTCGTGACCGCGAGGCAGCTCGTCCCGGTCAAAGTCGCCGGCAACGAAGGTGACGCGGTCGAGCACGCCGGTCGAGGCCAACCGCCTGCGCGCGATCTCGACGACCGTGGGCAGGTCAAACAGGGTCGCCCGCATGGTGGGGCAGGCCTCGAGAAACGCTTGCGTATATGTGCCGGAGGCGCCGCCGACGTCCAGCAGGTTGGCGGCATCGCCCGGCTGGATTGCGGCCACCACCTCGGAAGCCATCCGCGCGCCGACGGTGTGCATCGCGCCGATGAACGCCTCCCTGTCCTTCTCCCGCTCCTCCGGCTCGGGAGGCTGCGCCGGCTTGCCGTATCGGACCACGTCCGTGAGCGCGGACCAGCGCCGCCACAGCGCAACGGAGTGCATGAGCATCGGCACCACCGAGCTCGGCGCCTCGCGCGACAGCAGCTCGGCCGCACCGGGAGGGCAGTGAAACAAGCCGTGCTCCTTCTCGAGCAGGCCGATGCCGACGAGCGCGTCGAGCAGGGTCGTCGTTCCGCGCAGGTCGTTCCCGAGCGCACTCGCAACGTCCCGGGCGCTCATCGCCCGGTTCGCCAACGGAGTGAAGACATCGACCTCCACCGCCGTGAGGAGTACCCGTGACTCCATGAAGGCCCTGGCAAGCCCGAGGATCGCGTCTGGAGTCATCGCTGGCATGTCACTCACCTCCACGGTGGTCATCCGACCCGCTGCGAGATTCTATTCCTCCGACGGCAGGGCCGACACACGAAGACCGGAGGACCGTCGTCGGCGCCTCCGGTCTGGTCGCGGTGCAGTTGGAGGTCAGACGGTGAAGGGGATGACGACCTCGTCGTTGGGCAGGTGGATCAGCAGCTCGTACCGGCCCTTCTGGACGCCGTTGGGAAGATTGAAGTAGAGACGCCCATAGGAATTGTGGAACTGGTCCAACCACGCCGAGTCCCAGACGATCCCGATGCCGCGCGGCGCGAAGAGGCGCAGGGAGCGGTAGCGCGCGGGGATCAGGTACCCGAGCGGCTCGCCGGCCACGCGGGCCCGCATGAGGGTCGAAGCCAACTGCGAGTAGTGCAATTCGAACTCCGCCTGCGTGGCCAGAGGAACCACGGTGCCGTCCGGCGTACGCACAGCGATTGCACCCCTCGGGATCTCGACCGGGTCGCTCGTCGCGGTCATCGCGGTGTCGAGGAGCAGCCACTTTCCCTCGGGGTTGTACCTGGCGAACCGGTCGGAGACGACGACGTTGATCTGCGGTCCCTTGTAGACGATCGCCGTTGCGCCGACCTGCGTGAGCTGCGATGCCGGGGCAGGGTCCGCGACCGCGACCGTACCGAACAGCACACCGAACGCCGCGATCGCCACTCCCGTGCGACGCAAAAGGTTCGTTTTCATGGGTCCCTCCCACCGGGTCGGCTGCGGAGCCTGCCCGGCTGCGGACGGTCTCGGGAACACCGCCCTCTTAGAGTACTCGCATAAATCATGCCACTGGGACTCAGTCTTGAGAATCGGCGCTCATCGCGTCCCAGGACCTCCCACAGGAGCCTGCCGCGGCGGCGATTGTCGTGTTCATCCACAGCCCCTCTGGGGGATCAGGGGCTCAAGCCCTCACATCCGGAGGCCACTCTCTGTGTCCCCCCTGCAGGACGGATTCGGCCAGGAGGATGCAGCTCGGGGGCGGCACGGTGCGGGGAGGGGGGCAGATCCCTCCTGCCGCCGGTACGCCTGAATGACAAGACCGGAGGGCCACCCGCCGGCGCCTCCGGTCACGTCGCGGCACAGCAAGAAATCAGACGGTGAAGGGGATGACGACCTCGTTCTTGGGCAGGCGGATCAGCAGCTCGTAGCGGCCCTTCTGGACGCCGTTCGGAAGATGGAAGAAGAGACGGCCGTAACAATTGTGAAACGGATCCAGCACCGCCGACGGGCAGACCCACCCGACGCCGTGCAGGCGGAACAGGTGCAGCTCGCGGGGGTGCTCCGGGAGGAAGTACCCGAGACCCTCCTTGAAGAAGTTCGCCTGCCGGATGGGCGAGACGAGCTCCGGGTAGCCCCTCTCGAACTCCTGCTGGGTCGCGAGAGGGATGACCTCCCCGCCGGGCGTCCGAACCGCGATCTCGCTCCTGGAAATGCTGATCGGCCCCCCGGTGGCGCTCATCTCGATATCGAGCAGGAGCCACTGGCCCCCGGGGTAGTACCTCGCGTACCGGTCGGAGATTGCCACCTGAATCCGGGGTNNCTTGTAGACGGCGATCGTTGCGCCGGCGTCAGCACCGTGTGAGGCCCGGGTCTCCGCCCGGGCGGTGGTTCCGAACAGCGCGGCGAGCGCCGCAACCGCCATTCCCGTGCCACGAAGAAGGCTCATTCTCATGTTTGCCTCCCGCCGGGTCGGCCGAGAGAGCCCGCCCGGCCCCGGGCGGCCTCGGGACCGCCGCCCTTTCATATTATCCTGCATAAGTGATGCCACTGGGACTCAGTCTTGACCGTCACCGCCCGCCGCACCCCCGTATCTCCGGCAGGATCCTGCTGCGACGCCGCAGGGCCGGGAGGCCCGGAACGCCCGGATCATCCGGGACGGGCTGCAGGGCTGCCGGGCGTCGCCGCGGCAGGGTCGCTCCCGATTGCTAGAATCAATGGATGCCTTCGAGTCGACGCACGCGGGTCGCTCTTCTCCTCTATGCCTTCTGTTCGCTGTACCTGCTTCCCGTTTTTCCCCACTTTCTCTCGGCCAACGAGCTCACCCGCTGGGCCGCCGTCGCCGGGCTCGTCGACCGGGGCAGCCTCGACGTCGCCTGGGCCACACCGCTGATCGGACCGCCGATGGACGTGGCCCGGCACGGCGCACATCTCTACTCCAACAAGGCGCCCGGCCTCACGTTCCTCTCGGTCCCCGCGTATCTGGTCGCCCGGCCGTTTCTCGGTCCCCCGACCACAGGAAATCTGCGATGGTCGCTGACGGTCATGCGCATAGCGACCGTGACCTTGCCGGGCCTCCTGCTGGGTTTGCTGATGGCCCGTTCCACCCGCGATGACAGCTTCGCGGTCGTGTCCCTCCTCTTCGCGACTCCGGTCTTCGTCTTTGGAACGCTGTACTTCTCCCACGTCACGGCGGCCGCCCTCCTCTACGGCGCCTATCTCCTCGCGCTCCGAGCACCTGTGGAACCTCACCCGCTCGGGCGCGCCGCCTTGGCGGGGTTCCTGGCCGGCCTTGCGGTGGTCACCGAGTATCCCGCCGCGCTGGGGGTGGTGATCCTCGGTGCCGTGCTGCTCTTTCGTCCCGATCGCGCGAGAAGGCTTGCCGCCTACGTGGTTGGCGGAGTGCCGTGGGCGGTCGCCCTGGCACTCTACAACCGCGCCCTGTTCGGCTCGTTCGTCTCGATCTCGACGGCCAACGAGGCGGCGGCGAACCTCGCCGCACAAAACGCTCACGGGATCTTCAGGGTCGCGTGGCCAACGTGGCTCGGGCTGTCGACGATTCTGACGTCGCCTTCGCGGGGTCTGCTGTTCTTCTCGCCGGTCCTGGTCCTCGGCATCGTCGCCCTTGTCCCGCGGTCACGGCGCGCGCCCGACGCCTGGTTTCGCTTCCTGTTCGTGCTCCTGCTGGTCGTGGCGATGGCCGGTTACCCGATGCCCTCCGGAGGCTGGGGCGTGAGTGCCCGCTACCTCATCCTCGCTCTCCCCTTCATCGTCGAAGCCGCGCACGATCGGGGCATCGTACCGGGCTTCCTGAGCACCTCCCTGCTCGCCTTCTCGGTCGTGTTGTGCGTCGTGCCAGCTCTCACCTTTCCTCTCGCGCCGGATTTTTTCCGTTTCGTCCACGCAGGGTTCTCGCGGCCGCTGCTGACGGCCGGTTTCGCCACCCCGAACCTGGGGTCGTTCGTGACGCCGGGGCTCGTGTCGCTGCTTCCCGTGGTGCTCGCCGCTGGCGTGGCGCTCGCGATCGGCGGCGCGGGTTCGCCACGCCGCACGATCGCCGCGGCTGTGGTCGGGGTCGCTCTCGCTGCCGGCGTGGTCTTCGCCCCGGTCCAGGACACCCCGATGGAGCGGGCGACCCGGGCGTTGTTTCTCGACTCCTACTTCAGGCCCGAGGATCGCCTCGGAGCACTCGCCCGCGCCACGTCTGACCCGGCCGAGAGAGCCCAACTCGAGGAGTTGCGCACACTCGTCCCGGCCACGCGCTGCGTCGGTCCTGACGACTGGCCCTACGGCGCGGCGGCCATGCCTGTAGCTCGGCCATGGAACGATGGCCCCGACGGGCGCTGGAGAGACCCAAGCCCATTGCCCTGAGGGGAGTGACGGCCATCCTCGCGACAACCTCGTTGAGTACCACGTCCACGTGTATTGACGTTATTGGGGGCGGCCAAGGATCGCGGACGATGAAGAACTGCGGTTGAGGCCTGAGGTTTGACCCGCCGCCGTGAGATCAAAGTCAAGGGCCGTTTCTCGGAGGCCGGGATCGGGCCAATCATTCCAACAAGCGTGGACGTGGTACCTATTCGTCAGCCGTCTGGCGCCGATGCGTCTCAGTCGTTGAGCTTCCAGAGGGTCGCGCGACCGCGCCGCCCGACCTCGCGGAAAGCACTCCCGTAGCACTGCTGGAAGCTGGGAAGTTCGAACTCGAAGAGCAGTGCGAATACGGGCGTTCGGTGCCCCGCGACCTCGTGCGCCAGACGCTTCGCACTCGCAGGGTCGAGGATGTCGACGCGAATCACGGGAAAGTGGCTGTAGGTGTAAACCGCCCCACTTACCTGCATACAGACGACGGCGGTGTTCGCCGGAATCATCCGCTGCATCCACGCCACGTCGCGACCGTATTCGACGTCGCCGCGCATGAGATGGATCACGTCGAAGAAGCGCACCCAGTGCAGCGAGGCCGCGCCAGCCCATGCCGCCGCACCCAGCAGCACGCCGGCCAGCAACGGACGAACCGCACGCCGGGAACCCCAGCGCCTGACGGCCGCTTGCTTCATGTCGAAGGCGGCCATGAGCGCACCCAAGAGCAGGCCGGGGATCCCGGGGAGGAGGAACCGCAGGTACCACCAGGCGTGGTCGGAATGAGAATAGAACGAGTAGAACGCGACGAATGGGAGAAACCACGCGGTGACGAGCAGATGTCTGCGTTCTCGCCTGATCGCGAAGTAGAGGACCCCGAGAAAGAGCAGGAGGGCAAGCGGCGTCCAGAAGCGCGACAGCCAGAGTGCGAAGTGCTCGAGTCGCGGCCAGAAGTACGAGAGTCTGAACTCCGCTGGCATGTTCCAGTATCCAGTGGCGATCGGATGCCCGTAGGTGTGGAGGTTATAGCCCATGAAGGCGATCGCCACGAGGAGTCCGCCTGCGACGAAGCTGAGAAGCGTCCGCCGGCGCCAATCCAGCGCCACCGCGATCGCCAGCACGAGCAGCGCGTCAGTAGGCCTGACGGTCACGGCGATCCCGAAACCAAACCCGGCGACAGCGGCGAGGGCGGCGGATCGCCGGGAGGCGAGCGCGAGGGCGATCACCGCCGCACACCACGCGGTGGCCAGGGCCTCGCTGAACAAGCCCGTGTAGAACATGGGGCTGAGAGGCAGGAGGGCGAAGAGAACGACCGCCGCTACTCCCCACCAGGGCGGCAGCCCGAGGCGCCGCGCCAGGTAATAGATCAGAAGGAGCGTCGCGATCCCGGCCAGCACGTTGACGAGGACGCACGCGTTGTCCCAGCCGACGAACGGCGCGGCGAGCGCGAGGTGGAGCGGCAAGCCCGGCTCGTACACCGGAACCAGTTCCCCGGGCCGCTTGCCCGGGGAAAATCCGAGCGGTGTGAAGATGGAGGGGTTGTAGGCCCCCATCGTCACGCCGGCGACCGGGCGGAGCTCCCAGGTCGAGCGGCCCCGGGCCAGAAGGCGCGCGAGGTTGTAGTACCCCGAGCCGTCCGCTCCCGATGAGGCGCCCGAGCCGTGGCGCACGACGACGAGGGCGCATGCCATCACGATGATTGCTAACGCCCAAATCGCCGATCTCTCGCCGATGCGCCCGACCTTGGCTCCTTCTCGCGCGGCCAGTCCACCCAATGGCGTGTCAGGCCGACGCGCACGCTCGGCGCCGCCGGGCGAGGAACTGCCAGCTGCCGAGGCGGCCGCGGTCAGCCGATCCAGGCCAAGACGGTGGGCGACCCTCGGCCGCCAGCCGAGGCGTGCCAGGCCGCGAACAAAGGGGGCCAGAGGACGGCTGACGCGGCTAAGCAGGCGGCCATGGACGGGAACTTCCTTATTCATCCGGGCCGATGCTACCCAGCTGAGGGGAGGTGTCAAGGCTTCGGGAAGGCACGCGGCAGGCCGGTCCGTGCCACAGGCAGGGGCGCACGGTGCCGGAATGTGCCGGGCGCCTCCCGCGGTGGAGGCCTCACGTCGACGACGTGCGACTGGACGGGGCGGTAGAGCGGCGTCGCCTTGGGGGACACGCGGATGCTGGAGCGCACGGGAGGGAGCGGCCACGGCTCGGCTCGGAGCCGGGGCGTCGCTGGGTGAGCGAGGCGGTCAGGACCCCGTGCACTATCCAGCAGCGAGCCGGGCATCGATTGGTGGGCCTCGAATGTGGACTCGCCGCCGCAAGATCAAGGTCGCCCGCCGCCGCCCGGAGGCCGGTTCTCGCGGGTTGGACGAAATTCTGCCATCCTAGAAAAACGTTCGACGATTGACGACGAGGTGCTTGGCTCAGTGACGGGAGGGACGTGATGGGCAACACCCTGGAGCTCCGTTCGACCACACAGAGGTATCCAGACCTCTTTACGCCGGCGGTGCTGGGGGCCATGGAGGCGCTGGCGTGGCTCAACGCGGAACGGCGTTCGGTCATGGTGGCGCGCGTCGCGAGGCGCGCGGACCGCATATGCCACCACACGCGCATCGAATTCCTGCCGCCCGACTCTCTGATCCCCCGCACCTCCATCCGGGTTCAGGACGCCCGGGATGGCAACTTCGAAGGCAGCGAGGTTCCCCCCGACTTGCGGTGCCAATGGATCCAAGGCACGGGGCCGGCCACCAAGCCCCAAGCCACCGCCGCCAGCGGCTTGCGTAACGCGGCCTACGCCCTCCTCTCGGGGGCCGACGGGTGGATGTTCGACGGCGAGGACGCCCTGGGCCAGGTGGAGACGATGGCGCTCGACAACCAGCGGAACCTCAAGCTCTCGATCGCCAACGACCCTTTGTTCCTCGAGATTGCGGAGGAGGTGGCCGACGAGATGAACCGCTGGGCCCAGGGCTTCTTCGGCCGCCCCATCATCCCCGACTGGCGGACCCAGCTCGATTTCACCACCAGAATCTTCCGGTGCCGCGGGCTCCACCTGGATGACCGCCACGTGCGCGAGAGCGACGGCACGGGCTTCTCCGCCTCGATCGTGGACCTGGCGCTCTACGTCGTGAACAACCACGAGCAGCTGCGCGCGGCGGGCTGGTCCGTGGTCCTCTACCTCCCCAAGATCCAGACCGCGGAGGAGGCGGCCTTTTGGAACGACATGCTCACGGCCCTCGAGCGACACCTCGGGCTTGCGGTAGGCACGATCAAGGTTTATGTGCTTGTCGAGCAGATCGAGGCCTGCTTCCAGCTCATGGAGATCCGCGCGGCGCTATCGCCGCACTTTGTGGGGTTCAACACGGGTCGCTGGGACTACATCAATAGCGTCTCCGACGCTCTCTCCTGGGACTCGCACTTCATCAACCCCAACATCGACGCGATCGTCATGACGTACGGCTACATGCGCAACTACGAGGACCGCGTGCGCCGGGCTGTCAACACGCCCGACCGGAACGGCCGCTTCGCCCTCTGGCAGGGCGGTATGGAAACCAACATCCCGGTGGGCACGGACGAGGGCGTGACGGCGGGCATGAAGCGCGCCATAGCCGGCGCCGAGCGCGAGCAGCGCGAAGGGGCCAGCGGCAAGTGGGTCGCCCACTGGAAGATGGTGCACATCGTGCGACCCGTGTGGGAAAAGGTGGGTGAGGAGAACCAGCTTGGCAGGGTGTTCCCGCGCCTCACCTATACGGAGCAGGACGCCGCCGGCCTCATCCTCCTCGAGCCGGCGCCCCGCACGGTGCGCGGCGCGAGGGACCTCCTGAGCGTAGCCCTCCAGTACGGCAACGCGTTCGGCCAGGGCTTCCAGGCAGCGGCCCTCAAGCCCGCAGACTTCTTCGGCGACGACAGCATCCTCTACCTCATGGAGGATATGGCCACCGGCGAAATCAGGCTCAGCATTCTGTGGGAGTGGCTCCACAAGGGTGCCAAACTCACCGAGGCCGATGCCGGCACAGGCTCCGCCACGGGCGATACGATCACGCTAAAGCTCGTCGAACGGCTGCTCGACGAGGAGTTCGGGAAGCTGCAGCGCGCCAGCAATCGCGATGTCCACGACGATTCGAAGACCACCACGCTCCCCATCGCCCGCGCGATCGTCCAGGCTTACATCACCGATCCGGTCAAGACGCCCTGGTACGTGGACCTGTTGAACATCAACCTGGACAACTACGACCTTACGACGGCCCAGGAGCGGATCGCACGTTACCTCGAGGCTTTCCGGCGCGACGGGACGCGCATCACCGAGAATCTGGATTTCGAGCGGTAGCACGCGTGGAGGCCGGCGATGAGCACGTTCGAAAAGGATGTGACGGCGACCCAGGAGTGGTTCGATAGCGACCGCTTCAAGGGCGTCGTTCGCCTCTACTCGGCGCGCCAGGTGGTGGAGCAGCGCGGAACCATCCGGAGCGACTACACCGTGGCCCGGGAGGCCGCCATCGCCTTCTACGATCGCCTGCGGCAGCTCTTCAGCGAGGGCAAAAGCATCACCACGTTTGGGCCCTATTCGCCCGGCCAGGCGGTGACGATCAAGCGCATGGGGATCGAGGGCATCTACCTGGGCGGATGGGCCACGTCGGCAAAGGGTTCCGTCACCGAGGACCCGGGCTCGGACCTGGCGAGCTACCCGTTGAGCCAGGTTCCGGACGAGGCCGCCGGGATCGTGCGCGCCCTGCTCACGGCGGACCGCAACCAGGAGTTCGTTCTCTCCCACATGACCGAGAAGCAGCGTTCCGAGACGCCCGCGGTGGACTACAGGCCTTTCATCATCGCCGACGCGGACACCGGCCACGGCGGCGACCCACACGTACGCAATCTGATTAGGCGGTTCGCCGAGGCCGGCGTGCCCGGGTACCACATCGAGGACCAGCGCCCCGGCACCAAGAAGTGCGGCCACCAGGGCGGCAAGGTGCTGGTGCCCTCGGATGAGCAGATCAAACGGCTGAACGCCGCGCGCTTCCAGCTCGACATCATGCGCGTACCGGGAATCATCGTGGCCCGCACGGACGCGGAGGCGGCCAATCTTCTCGACAGCCGCGGCGACGAGCGCGACCAGCCTTTCATCTTGGGTGTCAAGAATGTGGGTCTGCCTACGTACAAGGCGGGTTTCCTGGCCATGATGCGGCGCTTCTGGGTTCTGGGGGTCAAGGAGCTCAACGGCCACCTCCTCTACGCCCTCGTCGAGGACGAGATGGCGGCCGCCGACGCTTGGCTCGACCGCACAGGCCTCTCGGCGCAGATCGTGGAGAGCGTGGCGGCCCACAAGAGGAAGCCCGAGGCCTCCGTGGACGCGCTCTTCGATAAGGTGGCTTCGCGCTTCCTGGAGGTCTGGGAAGCCGAGGCGGACCTCCACGTCTACGGCGACGCCGTGGCCGAGGTGCTCGAGTTTCGCGCCAGCGAGGGCGAGGCCCTCGAGACGAGTGTCGAGGAGTGGCTGCGCTTCGCGAGCGGCGCGTCGTTCTACGAGGCCAAGAGAAAGGCGAGGTCGCTCGGCGTCGACATCGTCTGGGACTGCGAGCACGCCAAGACGCCGGAGGGCTACTACCAGGTGCGGGGCGGTATCGAGTGCGCCGTCGCCAAGTCCCTCGCCGCGGCGCCCTTCGCCGACGTCCTCTGGATGGAGACGGCCACCGCGGACCTGGGCGAGGCACGCCGCTTCGCCGAGGCCGTCCACGCCAAGTTCCCGGACAAGATGCTGGCCTACAACCTCTCGCCGTCCTTCAATTGGGACTCCACGGGTATGAGCGACGATGAGCTGCGTCGTTTCCCCGAGGAGTTGGGCAAGATGGGTTTCGTCTTCAACTTCATCACGTACGGTGGCCACCAGATCGACGGCCTCGCCGCGGAGGAGTTCGCGCTGGCCCTCAGGCAGGATGGCATGCTCGCCCTCGCCCGCGTGCAGCGAAAGCTCCGCCTGGTGGAGTCGCCCTATCGCACGCCCCAGACGCTCGTGGGCGGGCCGCGCCTTGACGCCGCGCTCGCAGCCTCCTCGGGCCGCACCGCCACGACGAAAGCCATGGGCAAGGGATCCACCCAGCACCAGCACCTCGTGCAGACGGAAGTGCCGAAGAAACTCCTCGAGGAGTGGCTGGTCTCATGGAGCGATTACTACCGCCTGCCGGGTCCCCTCCGCGTCGAGCTTCGGCCCCATCACGCCGGCTCCGAACTTCTGGAGCTCGCGCTCGTGGGCAAGGGCCAGGAGAAGGTGGCGAACGTCGTCTTCGCGCCCATCCAGGACCGGTACGGCCGGAGCATCCTCTCCGTGCGCGACCAGAACACCTTTGACGAGATGCTGCGCAAGAAGCGGCTCATGACGCTCATCCATCTCTTCCTCGTGCACCGGTTTAAGGCCGACTCGGTGCATTACGTGACGCCCACGGAGGACAACCAGTACCAGGCCGCGAAGATGAAGGAGCAGGGCCTCTTCTCCGAGGTCAAGACGGACGTAGGGCAGATCATCGTGGCCGACGTGAACCACGCACGAATTGGCGAACTTCTCGCGCCCGACCGCGTGGCGCTAGGAAGGCTCATCAGGAAACAAGCGTAGGGCGAAGGTCTTTGTCTGCGGATTTGCGGTTGCAGGACGAAGAGAAAGAAACGGGCGGGAGCGGGGCATCAGGAGCGCCAGTGGGTCTAGCTAACCCCCGGCCGGTTCGGATCCGTGCCGTTCGCCGCGCAGCAGGCTGAACAGCACCGGTAGGAGCAGGAGCACCGCGGGCAACGTCAAGACCAGGCCGGCGATGATCGCGATCGCGAGCGGCTGCAGCATCGCCGCCCCCTGGCCGATGCCGAGGGCGAGCGGGAGGAGCGCGAGGATCGCCGCCAGGGCGGTCATCACGATCGGCCGGAAGCGCAGCCGCCCCGCCTCGACGAGCGCCTCGCCGAACGGCACCCGCGCGAGCGAGTCCTTCCACTGCGTCATGAAGAACACCGCCGCCTCGGAGGAGATGCCGAGGATCATGGTCAGGCCCATCAGCGAGGAGATGTTCAGCTCGGTGCCCGTCCACCACAGGCCGGAGAACACGGCGGTGGCGGCGAACAGGTCCATAACGAGGATGGCGACGGGAGCGGCGAACGATTCGTACTGGTAGAGGAGCACGAGGAACACGAGCAGCGCCGCGGCGACGAGCACCGTCAACAGACCGCGGAACGACGACTGCTGCTCCTGGTAGAGGCCGCCGTACTCGATGTAGACGCCGGCCGGCAGGGCGACGCCGAAGACGGCCTGGCGCACGTCGCGCATCACCGAGCCGAGGTCGCGCCCGAAGATGCGCCCGGTGACCGCGACCATGCTCTTGAGGTCCTCGCGCGTGAGCTGCGGCTGGCCCACCTCGGTTTCCAACGTCGCAACCTGGCCGAGGCGCACCAGCGTCCCCCCCGGCGTGAACAGGCGCAGGTCGCGGATGCGGTCGAAGCGCGAACGCACGTCCGGCGCGGTCCACACGCGGATGCCGACGGTCTTCTCGCCGCGCTGCACCGTCGTCGTCACGTCGCCTTCCAGGGCGATCCGCCCCAGCCGCGTGACGGTGTCGGGATCGAGGCCGAGCATTTCGGCCTTGAGCCGGTCGACGCGGATGCGCACGGCGTCGCCCGCGAGGACGACGCCGCTCTTCACGTCCACGACACCCGGGAGCGGGTCGATGGCCGCCGCGACGCGGACGGCCTGTTCGCGCAGGACCCCGGCGTCGGGACCGAAGAGCTTGACCTCGATCGGCTGCGGGACCGCGGTGAGGTCGCCGATGAGGTCCTCCATGAGCTGGGCGAACTCGATCTCGAGGCCCGGGACCTCGCGCTCGACGTGGCCCCGCACCGAGTTCATCACCTCCTCGATCGGGGCGCGCGGCTGCGGCCGCAGCCGGATGAAGTAGTCGCCCTCGTTCGCTTCGGTGATGCCGCCGCCGAGCTGGAGGCCGGTGCGGCGGGAATAGGAGGCCACCTCGGGCGTTCGCGCGAGGATCCCCTCGACCAGGCGCAGGCGCCGGTCGGTCTCCGCGAGGGAGGTGCCGGCGGGGGCGCGGTAGTCGAGCACGAAGCCGCCTTCGTCCATCGCCGGCATGAACCCCGTGCCGACGTGGCGGTAGGCGAACCAGCCCAGGATCAACAACGGGATGACTCCCGCGAGGACCCAGACCGGACGGCCGAGGATGCGCCGCAGCACCCACTCGTAGCCGGCGAGCACCCTGGCTAGCCACGGCCGCACGTCCTCGCCCTCTGCATCGCGCCGGCGCAGCAACAGGTGGGCGAAGATCGGCACGCCGAGAAACGCCACCACGTAGGAGACGATCAGCGCGATCGCCATGGTGAGGGAGAGGGCGCGGAAGAACGCGCCGGTGACGCCGCTCAAGTAGGCGAGCGGCGCGAAGATCACGATCGTAACGAGGGACGACCCGGTGAGAGGCGACGCCATCTCGCGCCCGGCGCGCAGGAGCATGGTCGCATGTTCCTCCGGGTGTTCTCGGAGACGCCTGATGCCGTGCTCGACCATGACGATGGCGTCGTCGATGATGAGGCCGACCGCGGCCGCCATGCCGCCGAGCGTCATGATGTTGAGGCTCTTGCCGAGCGCCTGGAGGACCAGCAGCGTGATGGCGAGGACGACCGGCACGGTAAGCGCGGCGACCAGCGTCACGCGGACGTTGCGCAGGAACAGGAAGAGCACGAGCACCGCGAGGCCGATGCCGATCAGGATCGAATCGCGCACCGAGCGGGCGGAGGCGAGGATGAGGTCGCCCTGGTCGTACCAGGTGCGGATGTCGAGGTCGGAGCCGGCGCGGGTGCGGAACTCGGCGAGGCGCGTCTTGAGGTCGGACGCGATCTGTACGGTGTTGCTGTCGGGCTGCTGGTAGACGTTGACCACGACGGCGTCGTGCCCGTCGGCGACCACGCGGTTCCAGCGCGGCTCGACGCCGTCCTGGATGTCGGCGACGTCGCTGAGGAGCACGACCCCTTCCGGGCTGCGGCGCACCACGACGTGTCCGAGCTCGCCGAGGGTGCGAAATTGGGTGTCGGAGAGGATCAGGTAGAGCTTCTCGTTCTCCTGCAGCCGCCCGACCGCCTGCACGACGTTGGCCGCGGACACCGCCTGCACGACGTTGTCCACCGTGAGGCCCACGGCGGCCAACCGGGCCGGGTCGAGGAGCACCTGGTACTCCTCGGTGTCGCCGCCGAGGACATCGATTCGCGCCACGCCGCCGACGGTAGACAGGAGAGGCCGCAGGTCGTACAGCGCTAGATCGCGCAGCGCGACGGAGGAGCGCGCCCGCGAGGTGAGGGAGAGCCCGATGACCGGGAAGACGGTCGGGTCCATCCGCCGCACCTTGTACGACACGCCCGCCGGGAGCGTCGGCAATACCTGGACGATCGCGGATTCGACCTGCAAGGTCGCGGCGATCATGTCCGTGCCCCAGGCGAAGTTGACCGAGATGTCGCAGCTCCCGCGGCTGGTGTTGGAGCGGATGCTGCGCACGGCTGGAACGCTGCGGACCGCCCCCTCGACCGGACGCGTCACCTCGATCACCATGCGGTCGGCCGGGCGGTCGCCGGCGTCCACGTTGACGACGATGCGGGGGAACGAGACGTGCGGGAACAGCCCGACCGGCAGGCGGCTGACCGACGCGACGCCGCCGACGGCGAGGACGAAGAGCAGGAAGAGGACCGAGCGCCGGTGCTCCTGCAGCCAGGCGACCAGGCTCATGGGCGGGCGCGCTCCGGGGTAGGCTCGGGCCGCACGGTCATCCCGTCGGACAGGCTCGTCCGGCCTATCGTTGCGACCGTCTCGCCGGGGGCGAGGCCCTGGGCGACCTCGACGACGTCGCCGCTCTCGATCCCGAGCACGACCAGCCTCCAGCTCGCGTGGCCCTGGGCGACGACGAAGACCCCGGGGCGCCCGTCGCGCTCTAGCAGAGCCGTGCGCGGGATCACCACTGCGGCCAAGGCCGAGCGCACGACCACGCGGACGCGGACCTTCATCCCCGCCGCCATCCACGCCGGCGGTCCCGGGAGCTGGATCAGTCCCTCGACGAGCTGCGTGCTCGGATCGACCATCCGGTGCAACCGCGAGAGCACGGCGCGCACCGGCGCCGCGCCCGCCTCCGCGTACACCGGGTCGAGGAGCACCGGGAGACCCACCGCGAGACGGGGGACGTCCCCGACCTCGAACCCGACCCGCACCGCGACCGCGTTCTCGGCCGCGAGCTGCACGGCCTCGTGGCCGGCGGCGAGCACCTGGCCGCGGGTGACCAGCACCTGCGCCACGATGCCGTCCTGTGGGGCGGCGACAACAGCCGGGGCCGGCCCCCGGCCGTCGCCGAGGCTGGCGAGGACCGCGCGGTCGGTGTCGAGCTGCTTCTCGGCGTTGAGGAGATCCTGGTTCGTCGCGAGTTTCTCGCCGAGCAGGCGGCGGGTGCGCTCCACCTCGCGTGCGGCGAAATCGACGTCGATGCGCGCCCGCTGCATGTCGAGCGAGTCCTGCGGTACCGGCCCCAGCGTGAGGAGCGGCTGGCCGCGCCGCACGACCTCGCCGGCCACGACCGGGACGTCCACGACCTGACCCGCCTTGAGCAGCGTCACGGTGCGCACCTTGGCCGGGTCGAACTCGACGGTGCCGAACGCCTCGAGGGTTTCCTCCACCGGGCCGCGCGTGACCTCGGCCGTGGCGACCGCCGCACTCGGCTCCGTCTTGGGCGCCTCGGAGGGCTGCGGCCCGGAGCATGCCGGCGCGAGGACGAACGCTACCGCCGCGGCGAGCCGTGCGAGCCGCCGGGCTTTCCGTACCCAGTTCGGAATCGTGATCACTGCGCTGAACCTCCCTTAGTCACTCCCGCCCGAACGGCTCCCGGGCATGCGGCGTCGAGCGCAACACGGGCTTCGGCGAGCGCCTGCGACAGCGCCGCGTCCTGCAGCCGCTGGTCGAGCAGCGACGAGCGGACGGTCTGGTACGAGAGCCTGTCGACGTCGCCGCGCGTCGCGGCCGCGCGTTCCCGCTCCTCGATCGAGGCGAGCGGCGCCAGTGAGGCCCGGACGGTGGGGATTTGACGCTCGAGGAGGGCGATCATCGCCCCGGTTCCCTCGATCTCATCCCGCGCCGCGGCCGCGCGCGAGTCGAACTCGTGCCGCAGGCGGGTGCGAGTGGCGTCGGTGAGCGCGACGCCTGCCCGGCCGCTGTCGAAGATCGGCAGGGCGAGCGAGACGAAGCCGCCGAGGAAGCGGACCGAACTCTCGTTGCGCTGCCGCGAGATGCCGATGGTGAGGGCGGGGAACTGCTCGAGCACGGCCAACCGCAGCCGCGCCTCCTGCGCCTCGTAGCCGCGCCGCAGGGCATCGAGGTCGAGACGCCGGTCGAGGCACGCCGCCATGTCGGGCGCGGCCGCCTGGGCAACAGGCGCGCCGGCGGCGGCGGCCGGGACGGGGGCGACGTCGAGGCGCAACCCGGCGGGACGGCCGAGGAGGGCGAGCAGGATGTTCTCGCTCTCCGTTTGCGCCTGCTCGAGGCCGTTGGCCTCGCGGCGGACGGTCTCGCGCGAGGCGCGCTGCACGCCGAGCTGCGGCAGCGTCGCGTCCCCGGCCGCCACCGCTCGCTCCAGGAACTTCTCCGTCTCTTCCTGAAAGGCAAGCTCCGTACGGACGATGTCGAGGCGGCGCTGGAGCCAGGCGAGACGCACCGTGAGCAGGCGAGCGTCCTGCGCAACCACCCACTCGTGCCAGGCGATGCCGAGGTCCACCTGCGCGAGTTCCGCCTGCGCCGCGGCGCGCTTGGTGCCGCGTGTGCGCAACGACTGCAGGTCGAACGCGAGGCTGGCCGCGAGGGTGTTGACGAGCGGCGCCGGGTCGCCGCTCGCCGGGTGCGTTGCTTCGAAGGTGAAATCGGGGTTGCGGAGGAGGCCGGCGACGACGAGCTGGGCCTCGGCCTCGCCGTGGGCGTCGCGCTCGGCGCGCAGCTGGGGGTTGAGCAGCACCGCCAGCACGGCGGCCTGGTCGGGGTCGAGGCCGTGCGCGAGGTCGAGGGTGATCGGCGCGAGGAGGGGATGGTGCAGCTCGGCGGCCGCGACCCGCAGGCGCGGGAGGTCGAGCGGCGCGGGGTAGGCGAGCGCGTCCCGTCCCGGCAGCGGCGCGGCATGGTACGTCGCACACGCCGCCAGGAGAGGCACCACGATCAGGCCGAAAAGGGGCCGGGGCATTCGCACGCTCTTTGATGGTAACTCAAACTCATTCACCGTCCCTCGTCGAGGAGTAGCTGTCACTGCGAGTCCCGCCGCAGGCGGGACCGGCGGCGGGGCGAAGCAGTCTCGTGCAACGGCGAGATCACAATGACCTCATGCCGAGCACGGAAGCCTTCAGACGACAACGAAAACGCGCCGTTCGAACGAAACGCAGAATCACACGCCGGTGGGGTGCAGCCATGACAGATCGGCTGCACCCCGGCCGTGGCGGTCAGTGTTTGGGCGTGGGGGTCTGTTTCTGGTCGTTTTTCTTCTCGGCGGTTTCTTTGGCCGGGCTCTCGTGAGTTGACGACAGGACCTTGCCGTTACCGGCGTCGATCTGGACCTCGTGGACGCCCTCGCTGCCCTTCAGCTTGAGGTCGAACGACCAGATCAGGCAGCCGTGCTCGGCCTCCAGCTCGGAATCGGCGACAGCGACGTCAGATGGGTTCTTAAACACCGCCTTGGCGGTGCGCTCCGCGTCGGCCTGGCTCACCTTGGCGAGCTTGGCAAGGTCCGCCTTCGTTGCGTTCTTGGGCGGGTTTACCGAGCACGGCATCGTGGCCGCCAGCGCCGCGCCGGTCGCGGCCAACATGACAATGGGAAGTATCCGAGTCAAGCGGTTCATGTGTCCTCCCGTGCGCCTTGCCCGGCGCAGATCTCTTTCGCCGTTCTTTTTAGCAAGCCAAGGTGAAGCGAACATGTACCGAAGATGACGGAGCTGTCATCGGGGGAGGAGGAGGCATCGCAGAAGATTATTGCCTCGGTAGCGCCGGCAAGGAGCCAGGAGCCGCGTCGTCGGCCGGCCGGCCCGTCAGAACGTCGAATGGGTTGCCAACCTCAGCAGGGCGGGGACAGAGCGACCCGCTCAAGGCGAACAGATCACCCCCGATGTGCGATCACTCTTCTGCCAGCTCAGACGATCGTCTCCGCGACTCTGGCTCCTGGAACTTGGAATCCAAACCTATACATCGTCCCCCATTAGCCGCGAACTGTGACCCATCACAAGCTCATCCTGAGGCCGGCGGAGAACGTCCGGTTGTAGAACTCGCGCTGGATGTTCCAGTGCGGGCTGCCGTTGTAGAACCCAAACACCTCGTTGTTGAGGTTGAGGCCGCTCACGATGACCTGGAGCCCGTTATGGAACGCGTAGCTGGCCTGGGCGTCAAGCTGCGTGTGCGCGTAAAGGTAGGTGTCACCGTTGGGTCCGTGGAGGCCGCCGGCGGCTCCGTCCGAGTAGTTATAGTAGAAGATCGTAGCCGAGTTGTAGGTCGCGGCGACCCGGGCCGAGAAGCCGCCCCGGTCGTAGGTCAGTCCGAAGTTGGCTGCGTTCGGTGTGGTCCGCTGCAGGCGCGCGGTTCCGCTCCGGCCGGTGGCGGGGTCGAACGTGGCCTTGGAGTCGGTGTAGGTGTAGTTGGCATCAACGCCCAGGCCGCTGAGGAGTCCCGGCAGGAAGCCCAGGCGCTGCTGCCACGCGGCCTCGAACCCGTAGATGTCAGCCTTCGGTCCGTTGATCGGCGTGACCAACCTGTACCCGTTGTAAATGCCACCGTGAATGATGCTCTCGGCCCCAGGATAGATCGGGTCCTTCAGGTCCTTGTAGAAAACGCCGGCCGAGACGACCCCAACCGAGGGGAGGAAGTGCTCGAACAGCAGGTCGTAGCTCTGGCCCTTGGTCGGCTTCAGGGCCGGGTTGCCCGCGTTGAACAGGTTCCGATTGGTGTCGAGCACGAGCGAGGGGACCAGAAGCCCGTAGTTGGGACGACCGATGGCCCAGCCGTAGACAGCGCGCAAGTTCGTGTTGCGATCGAGCTCGTACTTGAGCGAGATGCTGGGCAGCACGTTGGTATACTTTGAGGCGCCGCTGTTCGGTGTTGTCGAGGCCCAGTTGCCCTCGGCGTCTGTGGTGATCAAGAAGGCGTTGAAGGTGTCGTCGGTCCGCTCGACGCGCACGCCGACCTCGAGCTCGAGCTGCCCAAACCTGTTCGTGGTCTTGGCATAGACGGCCGCGACCTTTTCCTTCGCGTCGTAGTTGTTCGGATCATTCCGCAAGTGCTCCTCGTTGAAGTTTTCGGTGAAGGCACCGCGGTTGGTGCTGAAGAACCTGAGGACCGCGTCCATGCTCGCGTTGGGACCCTCGGCGTACTTGCCAAAGTAATAGTGCGGGTCGGAAAAGGAATCCAGGGCCTGGCTCATGTTCAAGGTCGCGGTGCCGGTCGGAAAGTAGTACCGGTCGAAGTGAACGCTCGTCTTGTCCTCGTCCCGGTAGTTACCCCCGACCTTGAGCTCGCCCGACGCGTACGGGAACGCGATGTTGAATGCCAGGGCCGAAGCGCGGGTCGCTACGCGGCTTGACCAGAAGGCTATGTCGGAGAGGGTGTACTGGGTCGGGTCGAGTTGGTTGACGCCACCCAGGGGCGTCAACTTCGGAAAGTACCCGTTGCTCGAGTCCACCGTGAACGCGGCCGATGGCCCGTTGAAGTTGACGTTGGTGAAATTGACCGAGTTAACCAGGGCATGGGAGTAGGCGACGCTGTAGTCGAGGAGCGCCGTCCCGAGGACGTGGTTCCCGCCCGCCATGATGCTGTACGTCTGGTCCACCTCCGTGCGGCGCTGGACGGAGGCAGAGAAACCTCCCGTGTTGTCGGTGAGTGTGGGTGTGAGAAAGTTGCCGGCCACGAGGTTTTGCCCCCAGACGTCGCCGAAGTCCTCGAACTTGGAGAAGAATCCCTTCAGGTACAAGGACGAGTTGTTTCCGAGACGATAGTCGAGGCCACCCGCAAAACCAAAGCGCTTGCGGTTGTACTGATAGTCACGGAGGTCAGCCTCTGTGAAGGCGATGGCGGAGCTCCCGTCCGGCAACTGGACCACGGCCGGAACAGCCTCCACGTCGTTAATCGCGCGGCCGTTGTAGTCGTAGGTGCCGCCGATGATGAGGCCCAACGCCTTGTCGGGCCCGAACCGGTTCGAGTACGTAGCGTTCGCCTGCGAGGAGCCGCGGCCCCCCTGGAGCGAGTTGTACCCACCTTCGGCGCTGACCGTGAAGTAGGGGGCGTCGCCGGCGATCTTGGTCACGAGGTTCACGGAGCCGCCGATTGCGTCGCCGTCCTGGTCCGCGGAGATCGTCTTGTGCAGCTCAATGGCGCCGACGAGATCCGATGGGAACGTGTCGAACTTGATCTGACGGTCGCCAAACCGGTCCGTGGACGGGATGCGGACACCGTTGATCGTCACGCTCGTGAAGCGGGATTCGAGGCCCCGCACCTGAACAAAAACGGGCTCGCCCTCGTCGCGCTCGACCGATATACTGGGCAGACGTTGGATAGCTTCCGCCACGTTGGCATTGGGAAGGCTCTGGATCACCTCGGCGGGCAGCACGTCCACGATATTGATGGCGGTTTTCCGCACGTTGAGCGCCTGGACCTCACCGTACGAGCGGGAGGCCGTCACCGTGACGTTCTCGGTGACGTTGGCCGCCCGGGTGAGCCTGACTTCCACCTGGAGCGGGCCGCCCGAGGTGACGAGCAACTCCTGGCTCACGGTGACGAAGCCGACGTACGAGACCTCCAGCGTGTATGTGCCCGCCTTGAGGTTCGACACCGTGAAGCGCCCTTCACGGTCGGTCACGTCGGCGGAATCACCGGGCTCGACGAGCACGGTCGCACCCGCCAGGGCGTTGTTGCTGGAGTCGGCGACGCGACCCTGGATGCCGCTGCGCTCCGTTCCAACCGTGGACTCCTTCGGCGGCGCCGCGGCCACGCTGACCGCCAACCCGAGGCAGCCAACAACCAGGACAACTAGCATCCGTCTCATGTCGCCCCTCCTCCTTGTTAAGACCACGATGTCCCGATGCACGTCCACGTCCGGCGCGGACGTGGGATTTCACTTGCCGCCGTACCCGACGAATGCTCCGATAGCCTGCACCGCTTTCATCCGAACCCTTCGACCACTCCAGGACGGTTTTCCGGCCGTCAATACGGTGCCGGCCGCGACCCACATGACAATGGGAGAATCCGAGTCAACCGAGTCGGTGTCCTACTGCGTGTGTTCTCGGGCGTTGATCTCATTAACCAGTGTTTATAGCCAGCGCAGATGAAGCGAACGTGGATCGTGGATGACAAAGTTGTCATCTGGGGAGGTTTGGGCGGATGGCAGACGAGGTCAGCGCCTCCATGATGCGGGCCAGGGCGCCGGCCGGTCAGAAGGTAGCCGCGAGGGAAACCGTGGCTTTCCAGCCGCAAAGGGCGTTGCGCGGGCGCAGGTCCTTGACGACGGACAAGCGCAGGCTCGGGATCAGCGTCCGCGCTGGCGGCTGCCAGCCGAGGCGCAGGCCGGCAAAGGCGCCCTGCGAGGTCCGGTCGTGGAAGAACATCCCCTCCTGGCGGGCAATCGTCAAGGAGCGATAGCCGAGGAGCCCGAACGCGCAGATCTCGGAGCCGAGGACGTGGAGGATCGGTCGGCCGGCCTCGACCTGGACTCGTGACTCCAGGTACCGGCGTTCGGCCTCGAGCGGAGGCCCGTACACGAGCTGGAACGTTCCGCCGCCGCGCCAGCCCTGGCCCCCTTGAGTCGCAGGCGAATCGAGACCAAAGGTGGCCGAGTAGCGGTTGGCGCCATCGCTGATGGTGAGGACCTGATCGGTTTCGTTGCGCGCCCGGACGTACCCGAACCGCAGCACCCGACGCCACCGGTGCGGTTTGTCGCCGCCGGGCGCCCAGTCGATGAAGAAGCCGATCCCTGGGATCCCCTTCGATGAGAACGACGCTTCGATCCCGGGTTCCTCGAACGTGGACCGCCGGTACGGCTGCTCCACGCCGATCGCGAGGTTTCGCATCGGCGAGTACGAGACGCGGAGGATGGCAAGGGCGAAGTCGAGGGACCCCGGAAACTTCTGCTCATGCCCCTCGAGGTCCACGAACGAGTTGGCGGCATACAGGGAGTATTCGGTCTCTACCCGGGCGTGTCCGACGGGAGGCACGGCGATCGAGCTGTTTGGGGTGATGAGCTGGCCCCGGCTCACGCCAGCGCCGCCAAGGAGCACGACAAATGACGCCAGGCAGCGGCGACGTACGGACGTGCTCATCGCCGCCCCAGGTGCCGTCGCGTGTGGCCCGCACGTATCGGAACGCCGGCGCTCGGCACCGGTTGCGGCTTGTCGAGGACGAGCGAGTCGAACACCGACCCGCTGGGGTCGTGCGCCGTGAGCGTGAGCGTGCCGCCGTCGATCTGGACTTCGGTGTATCCGAAGCGCGACGCGACGAAGGCGGTGTAGTCCTCCTGGTGGAAGGTGCTGAGCGGTGACCCGCCGCCGCCCTCCGTGATGTAGACCACGCCGCGACCCGAGGGCACGAAGTCGTGGATCGGCCAGGTCCGCTCGTAGAGGTGGACGTGTCCGGAGAACACGATGTCGACGCCGAAGTGCTCGAACAGGGGGCAGAGGATCATGCGGACGATGTGGTTTGGGTGGCCGGAGCTGTACGGCGGCTCGTGGAAGTACACGAACTTCCACGTCGCGGTCGAGGCGGCGAGCGTGCGCACGAGCCAGCCGTACTGCGGCGAGTCGGCGCCGAACGACGAACTCTCCACGTCGAGGCAGACGAAGAGCGCGTTCGCTTGCCGGATGGCGTAGAACCGCGAGCTGCGCGTCACGCCGTTCGGCGGCACGACGAAGTTGGTGAGGTAGGCCGCGCCTCGGCTCGTCATGACGTCATGGTTGCCCAGGGTGGGGAGGACCGGGCCGCGAAGCAACCAGCGCGCCAGGGGGAGGAAGAACGTCTTGTCATAATTCTGCTGCGCACCCGTCGGGTAGACGACATCGCCCGTGTGCACCGCGAAATCGACGCCGCTCTCGACGAGCCGGTCCGCGATCTGGGTGAGCACGGACCCGCCCTCGGCCGTGTCGCCGATGACGGCGAAGCGGAAGCGGGTTTCCGTGGCATCCCGGGGAGCGCGGAACGAACTCTCCGGCGCGAGTTCGACGCCGCCTGAGAAGACGCGGTAGTTGATCTCTGCGCCGGATGGCAAGCCTTCGATGGCGACCACGTGGTGCGCGCTCACACCGGACGACGTGGCCGTGTGCCAGACACCGTCAGGGGCCGCGTAGTCCACGCGCGAGTCTGCCGCCGTGTCCGTGTTCCAGATCACCGCCACCGCGCTGTCGGATGGACGTCCGAGGTACGGTCCCCGGGTGAGCGAGACCGCGAGGGCAGGTTCGACAACGGCAAGCGCCGTCACGCAGAAGAGGACTATCTGCACGAGCGACCGTGTGCGTTGCATTCTCACCTCACAATGGCCCTTTGCTCTCACCGCCGGGGGCATTCTGGGTGTCAGGCGTGACACACGGATCTCGTGCGCATGACAGTTTTGTCAGACGGCGGATAGACCGGCGGCGATCGACGGCAACCGGGATGGCGTGTCAGGTGGCGGCCGCTACCCGGTAAAGCCGGCGAGAGGACGCAGGAGTTCGAGGTAGCTCTGCCCGAAGATCGAGAGGGCGTAGCAAGACGCCGCGGCGCGTGCCGCCGCGCCCATCTGGCGACGCAAGCCGACGTCGCCGCAGATCCGATGGAGCGCCTCCCGCCACGACTCGGTCGTGGTCGCCCACGCGCCGGTGTCGCCGTCCCGGACCACCTCGCGTTGCGCCCCGACCGGGGACGCCACCGCGGGTAACCCTGAGGCCGCGTACTGGATGCAGCGGAACCCCGCCTTCCCTCGAGTCCAGGCATCGTCGGGCAGCGGCGCGAGACCGACGTCGCAATCGGCAAGCGCCTTGCGCTCAACAGCCTCGGACCACGGCACCAGGGTGCACGGCACGCCGCGCAGGTTGGGGAGACGGTCCGAGATCACACGGACCTCGAACCTGACACCATCGACCCTCAGCTGCATGAGAACGGGGGCGAGCGCCTCGAGGTAGCGGAGGTTGCTCGCGAGCCCGATCCATACCAGGCGGACGCAGCTCCTATCCGGCAGCGGCGCCACCGGATAGGAGCTGAGATCCACCGGGGTGGGGAGCACCGCGAGGCGCCCGGCCGCGCCGCCGATTAACCCGGCCAGCGATCGCGAGCCAGCAACCACCACGCGACACCGTCCGACCATGCTGCGGAAGCGGCGCTGGCGCCAGCTCGCCGTGGATGGGCCATCGCCGGGCTTCCGCTCCCGGCGGAACATGATTGCGTCGTCGACGTCGAGAACCCACGAGCCGCAGAGCCGCCCGACGAACGCCCGCTCGCCCGCGAGCAGCTTGACCTGTTGGAACACCAGTACGTCGCTGGCGCGCCAGGCCCCGGCCTGGCGCAGCACGCGGAACCACTCCCGCCCGCGCCCGAGGGTGACGGTGCGGACATCGAGGCCGCCCGCCTCGAGAAGCGGTCGCAGCGCGGCCATCCGCAGACGGAACGATGGCACGGTCGGATCGTGTGCCACCAGGCTCACGACCGGGCGCCGGCGCTGCCGGGCTGCCGCGGTCCACTCCGCCGGCTTTGGTGGCGGCGGAAGGTGCCCAGTCGTCAGGTGCTCATGCGTAGACATCGTATGTTCAACCGTCCTTTGCTCTGACGGATTCCCACGGGAAAGGTTACACTTGGTGGTCATGCTTGCACCGGCGGCCCAATTCTGGGGAACGAACCTGAAGGGCGTGTGTCGCCCCGATGACGATCCTGTCACGCACCCGCCATAATGAACTCCGGCCGGCCGGCGTTCACCCGCCTGTCGGTGTTTCCGGAGCCGCGGCCGGGATCTCGATCTCGATCATGCTGCCGCCGCCGGGAGGCTGGCCGAGGCGGACCGTGCCGCCGTGCACGAGCGCGGTGGCCCGCACCAGCGCTAGGCCGAGACCCGTACCCTCGGATCTGCGGCCGCGCACGAACCGGTCGAACGCCCGGTCGCGGATCTCGGCCGGGAAGCCCGGGCCGTTGTCCGTCACCGAGATCTGCGCGCGCCGTGCGGCGCCAGTGACCGCAACCTCGACGCGGCACCCCGAGGGCAGGTGCGCCATGGCGTTGTCCAACAGGTTGGTGAGGGCGCGCCGGAGCAAGCTCTCGTCCGCCCACACCTCGACCGGCGCGGGCGCGCGCAGGTTCAGTTCGAGTCCGCGGTCCTGCGCGGCGGGGAGGTAGAGCTCGACGACGTCTTCGGCGAGCGCGCACACGTCGAGCCGCGTGCGCCGGAGCCGCAGCGCGCCGGCTTCCGCCTCCGTGGCGTCGAGCGTGGCGTCGAGCAGCGCCGAGAGTTTGTCGAGACCCTCCAGAGCGGACGCGACGCGCTCGCGGACCTGACCGTCGTTGGGGCTGGTGAGTGCCATCTCGAGCGAGCCGCGGATCGCCGTGACGGGGCTTCGGAGATCGTGGGCGACGGAGTCGCCGATTGCCCGCATCTGGGTGATCGATGTCTCGATCCGGTCGAGCATGACGTTGAACGTCGCGACGAGGCGCGCGATCTCGTCGCCGTGTCTCTCCTCCGGCAGGCGCCGCCCGAGCTGGTCCGGCTGGATGGCCGCAGCCACCTCGGTGATCGCGTTGACGCGGGAGAGGACGCGATGGATGCTGAACCACGAGACGGCGAAGCCGCAGACCGTCACCCCGACCCACATCCACGCGAGGCTCTGGGAGGTCTCGTCGAGCAGCTGCTGATCCCCACGCAAGGACTCGCCGACGAGCAGGACGTTGCCGTCTTTGAGGGCGCACGAAACGACCCGCATCGGGTACTCCCAGCCGGGGACCGTCACCGATCGCGGCGGGCCCGGGCGATTGTGCGGCGTGTCAAGCGCCGGCAGGATCTCCCGCCAGGTGGCCGGGGCATGCACGAGCAGAGGAGTGCCGTGACGGTCGAGGAGTGCGAAGAACACCACGCTCTCCTTGGCGTCCTCGGGTTCGGACGGGGCCGAGAGCCGGCGGTTCGCCAGCTCGCTCGCCTCGCGGGCGAACTCCTGGGTCAGGGCCTCCCGCGGCGCTGTGGCGGCCATGTCGGCAAGCGACGCGGCTTCCGCGTCGAGCCAGTTGTCGCCGCGCTGCTGGATACTGGCGGCGAGCATCAGGTACGCCGCCACGAACACGGCTGCTGTCCCGAGTGCGAACACGGCGGTGGCCACGGCCGAGAGCCGCCACGCCGCCGTGCGGCGGACCCGGGCGCTAAGCCTTGAGAACATACCCGACGCCGCGGATGGTGTGGATCAGCTTGTGTTCGGCGTCGCGGTCCACCTTCTCGCGCAGCCGGTGGATGTGGACATCGACGACGTTCGTGGCGGGGTCGAAGCGCATCTGCCAGACGTGATCGAGGATCATCGTGCGGGTGACCACGCGCCCCGCGTTGCGGCACAGATACTCGAGCAGGGTAAACTCGCGCTGCGAGAGAGCGAGCATGCGCGCCTCCCGCCGTGCCTCATGGCGGAGCAGGTCGATCTCGAGGTCTCCGACCCTCAGCCGGCTCGGCTCGGCAGGCTGCGGCGCTGCGCGTCGCAGCAGCGCTTCGAGTCGGGCGAGCAGTTCGGCAAAGGCGAACGGCTTCGTGAGGTAGTCGTCCCCGCCGCGCTGCAATCCGCGCACGCGATCGTCCACGGTGCGGCGAGCCGAGAGGATGAGCACCGGCGCGCTCACGCCCCGTCCGCGGCACTGCTCGATGAACTCGAGCCCGTCCATACCGGGCAGGACGACATCGACGATCATGGCGTCGTGGATTGCCTCGGAGACGAGTTCCAGCGCATCCTCGGCGGAGAGTGCGTGATCGACGGCGTAGCCGCGCTCGCGCAGCGCCCGGTTGAGAAACTCGGCGATCCGCACGTCGTCCTCGACCAGCAGCACCCGCATCGGTCCCCCCCGTGGCCACCGTCAGGCGAGCCGCAGCAGCGCCTCCTCGACCGCGCCGCGCAGCAGCTCGAGCTTGTAGCCGTTCTCGGCGAGCGGCTCGGCGCCCTTGACCGCGGCCGCGGCGGCCTTGCGAACGACCTGCGGCGTGAGACGCTGGCCCGTGACGGCGCGCTCCGCCTCCGGGACGCGCCAGGGGACCGGCGCCGCGCCCGAAAGCACGATTTTGGCCCGGGTCACGCGGCCGCCGGCGACCGTTACCACGGCCGCGGCGCCGGCGAGCGCGAAGTCCCACGAGCCGCGCGCGCGGATCTTGCGGTAGGTACTCCGCGTCCCAGGTGGTTGCGGCGGCAGGACGATCTCGGTGACCAGCTCGCCGGGTGCGAGCACCGTCTCGCGCGTGTAATCGGTCTCGGGACCGACGAAGAACTGCGCCGCCGGGATGGAGCGGCTGCCGTCCTTTCCCGTCACGCGCACCGTGGCGCCGAGCGCAACCAGCGCCGGGGCAGCGTCGGAGGGGTGGACGTAGAAGCACACGTTGCCGCCGAAGACGCAGTGGAACTGATTCTCTCCCTTGACGGCGTAGCACTTGTCGCCGCCCTTGCGCGCGCAGTGGAAGTCGCCGCGGTAGTACCAGCAGCGCGGGCGCTGGCAGACGTTGCCGCCGAGCGTCCCCTGGTTGCGCAGCTGCGGGCTGGCCGCCGAGAGCGCGCCCTCAGCCAGCGCCGCGTAACCTGCCGCGACGGCCGGGTCGGCCGCGACCTCGGCGAGCGTAGTCATCGCCCCGATGAGCAGGCCGCCGTCGAGGTTCTTCCTGACGCCCCGCAGGTCCGGAATGCCCGAGAGGCTGACGACGGTGTCGGCCGCGAACACGCCGTCGCGGAGGCAGCCCAACAGATCCGTCCCCCCGGCGTGGGCGTGCGTCCCCGAGGAGGCGAGCTTCGCGCACGCCGCGGCGAGGCTTGCGGGCCGAACGTAGTTGAAGGCCGGGATCATCGCTCACCCCCCCGCCGGGCCGCCGCCAGAAGCGGCGCGAGGCGCATCGGGCTAATCGGCGCGTCGGTGACCCGCACGCCGGTCGCGTCGTACACCGCGTTGGCAATCGCCGCGGCCGTCGGGATCGTGACCGGCTCGCCGAGCCCTTTGGCGCCGGCCGTGTTGGCCTCGTCGTCGGGGACATCGATCGGGAGCGAGACGATCTCCGCCGGGACGTCCATGGCGGTCGGGATCTTGTAGTCGTGCCAGTTGACGTTCAGCATCGTGCCGGTCTGACGGTCGAAGACGCGCTGCTCCGTCAGCCCGAGGCCGATCCCCATCGTGATCCCGCCGATCACCTGGCCTTCGTAGGTGAGGCGGTCCATCACCCGGCCGCTGTCGTTGGCCGACAGGAACCGCAGCACGCGGACTTCGCCGGTGCGGGTGTCCACCTCGACCTCGCAGAACTGCGCGACGAACGGGTTGACAACCTTGCCCTCGGGGTTGGGGCCCCGAGTCCCGACGCCGATGAGCAGGCCGCGCCGCTGCACTCCTTCCAGCTCCGCGATCTTGCGCCGCACCTTCGGGTCGCTCGCCGAGACGACCTCGTCCCCTTCGATGTGGAGGGCGCCGGCTCCGACCTTGAGCTCGGCGCCCGCGATCTCGAAGAGCTGGCGTTTGACGGCGAGCGCCGCGGCCCGCACGGCGGGCGCCTCGGTGGGCACCGTCTTGCTCCCGCCGGAGGCGGTTGCGTATTGGGTGGTGCCGGTATCGGCGTTCTCGATCTGGATCTTCTCGAGCGGCACACCCAGCTCCTCGGACACCACCATCGCCATCACGGTTTTGGTGCCGGTGCCGAGGTCGGAGGCGCCCATGTTGAGGTTCGCGCTGCCGTCGGCAAAGAGCTTGACGACGATCGTGGAGGGCGGGCCGCCGCCGCCCGCGATCCACAGGCCCGCCGCCATTCCGACGCCGCGCTTGACGGCCCCGTCCCCCTTCGGGCGCCGGTGCGCCTCCCGCCACCCGAACGCGGCGGCGCCTTCGGCCAGGCAGCGGTCGAGGCCGGTCGTGGTGTACGGCTGATTGCCGCGCGCCTGAGAGACCTTGGGGATGTTCTTGCGGCGCAGCTCGACCGGGTCCATCCCGATCGCCGCGGCGAGCGCGTCCATCATCTGCTCGAGCGCCCACGCGCCCTGCGGGTGGCCCGGCGCCCGGAACGCGCGCGACGGGCCGCCGTTGATGAAGACGTCGGTCATCTCGGTGCGGACGTTGGGGCAGAGGTAGAGGTCGCGGACGAGCCAGTCCACGAGCGACGTCCCGCCCGCGGGGTAGGCGCCGCCGGTGCCGAGGACGCTCATCTCGAGCGCCGTGAGCGTGCCGTCCTTCTTGACGCCGGCCTTCAGGCGCATGGTCGAGGGCGGACGGTTGCCGACGCACACGAACGTCTCCTCGCGCGTGAGGAAGAGCTTGACGGGGCGGGCGGCAAGCTTGGCGAGCACGGCCGCGGCGAGGTCGTACTTGTCGGCCTGGAGCTTGGACCCGAAGCCGCCGCCCATGTAGCGGCCGATCACCCGCACGTTGGCGAGCGGCATCCCGAGCAGCATCGCCACCCGTTGCTGCACCGGGTAGACGCCCTGGGTGGATTCCCAGATCGTGAGGCGGGGGCCGTCCCAGCTCGCGACGCAGCCGTGCAGCTCCATCGGGGTGTGGATCTCGGCGGCGGTCGTGTAGGTCGCCTCGAGCACGGTGTCGGCCTTGGCGAAGCCCTTGGCAACATCGCCGCGGCTGTACGTCTCGGGCTCGCCGACGCGGTTGTCGTCGCCCTGGACCGCGGCGGCCCCGGGTTCCAGCGCCTTGTGCTCGTCCACCACGAACGGGAGGACGTCGTACTCGACGACGATGGCGCGCACGGCGTCCCACGCCTGCTGCGGCGTTTCGGCGGCGACCGCGGCCACCGCCTCACCCGCGAAGCGGCAGAGGGGGTCGAACAGCTTTGTGAACACGGTGCGGCTGTAGTACCAACGCAGGTCAGCCGCGGGCGTGGCGCCGGTGATCACGGCGCGGACGCCGGGCATCTTCGCCGCGGCGCCGGCGTCAACCCTGGTGACCTTCGCGTGGGCGTGAGGGCAGCGCAGGATCGCGCCGTAGAGCATGTCCGGGAGGACCACGTCGGAAGGGTAGACGGCTGCGCCGCTCAGGCGCTCGTAGCCGTCGATCCGCGCCAGGGGCTTGCCGACGACGCGGGTCCGAGTCCACGGTTGGGGATCACCTTCGGGGGCCGCCGTCTCGGGCAGCGCGCCGTCAACGAAGTAGAGCTCGGGCGTCTTCATGGTTCACCTCCCCGCGGCTTTCTTCAGCTCGGCGGCCTTCTCCACCGCCTTGAAGATGTGCGCGTAGGCGCCGCAGCGGCAGAGGTTGCCGCTCATGCCGAGGCGGATTTCCTCGAGCGTCGGCGCGGGGTTGGCGCGCAGCAGTCCCTCCGCTGCCATCACCTGGCCCGGCGTGCAGTAGCCGCACTGCAGGCCGTCCTCGATGAGGAACGCCTGCTGGACCGGCCCCAGCTCCTCGCCGCGCATGAGCCCCTCCAGGGTCGTGATTTCGTGGCCGACGGCTTCGAGCGCGAGCGTCATGCAGGCGTAGCAGGGGACGCCGTCGACGAGAACGGTGCACGCGCCGCACTCGCCGCGCTCGCACCCCACCTTCGTCCCGGTCAGGCCGAGCTTCTCGCGCAGGACGAACAGCAGCGTCCAGCGCGGCTCGACCAGCAGGCGGCGCCGGCGTCCGTTGACGAGGAGCGTGACCTTGGTTGGATCGTCGCTCGGAGCCGCGGGCGTTGGCGCGCCGGGCTGCGCCTGCGCGAGCGTCGCCGCCCCGATGGCGCCGGCCCCCACGGCGGTGAAAAACCCTCGCCGGCTGACGCCCTTGGGGTCCTCGGCGTCGCTGTCGTCGTGATCGTGGGCCATCGCGACCTCCCGGCGCCCGCAGGATCCAGGCAACGTTGCAGCGGCGGTGCGCGCTCTGTTGATTCTACTTGAGAACGCCCATGGCGGCTCGCCCGTTCCGGGGCCCGCGGCCGGAGGGCGGCGAATTGCGCTATCGTGAAGCACCGGAGGTGTTGCATGCGAGCGATGACGAGGGTTGTGGCGTGCGGGGCGCTGGCGCTGCTCCTGGTGGCGACGGTGGTGCGGGCGGCGGGCGAGGCCGAGGCGAAGGCGGTCGCGGCCGCGAAGTCGTGGCTGGCGCTGGTCGATGCCGGCAAGTACGGCCCGAGTTGGGACGCCGCCGCTGCAACGTTCAAGAGCGCCGTCACCAGGACCGACTGGGAGCGGATGGCCGCGAGCGCCCGGGTCCCGTTCGGGAAGCTCCTTTCCCGCGAACTCGCGGCCAGCAAGGCAGTGTCAAGCCTGCCCGGGGCGCCCGACGGCAACTACGTCGTGATCCAGTTCAAGACGGCGTTCGAGCACAAGGCGCAAGCGGTAGAGACCGTCACGGCGGTGCTCGAGAGCGACGGCGCCTGGCGGGTGACGGGGTATTTCATCAAGTAGCTCGCGCGGGTCGGACGGTTGCACATTGCTAGGCCGATCGGCAGCCGCGGACGCTGGCCGTCCGAGCCGCTTCCGCCGCCGTGAAAACCAAGTTAGTGGTCTTGACATATCTGCGACAAATCCTTACCCTCCCGTTGCAGTTTGGGGGGGTATGTCGGGGATTCCTGCATCCAACTGGCCTCTGCGCGTGGCGGCGTTGCGCCTCGCGCGAGCGCCGCGTTTCCGTCTTGCGGCCGCGTGCCTGCTGGCGGGGTTGGCACTGGCCGCCGCGCCCGGACGGGCGATCGCGCAGGAGAACAGCGACTGCCTCACCTGCCACGAGGACAAGGACCTCAGCAAGAAGCGCGAGGGCAGGACCGTCTCGCTGTTCGTGGACGAGAAGAAGTTCACGGCTGCCGTGCACGGCAAGGTGGCCTGCATCGGCTGCCACGCCGACCTCAAGGGTTCGGACTTCCCCCACGCCGAGACCCTGAAGCCGCCCACGTGCACCCCGTGTCACGAAAAGGAGGTCGCGGACAACGCCGCGAGCATGCACGGGCGCGCCGTGGCGCGGGGCAAGGCGGTCGCCCCCAAATGCCTCGACTGCCACGGCATTCCCCACTACATCGTGCCGGTGCGTGACCCGCGCTCGCCGGTGGCCCCGATCAGAATCCCGTTCCTGTGCGGCAAGTGCCACCACGAGGGCTCGCCGGTCAGCCTCGAGTTCAACATCCCCGAGTCCAACATCTTCGAGAATTACTCCGAATCGATCCACGGGCAGGCGCTGCTCAAGAAGGGCCTGACCGTCGCGCCCAGCTGCGTGTCGTGCCACACCGCACACCTGGTCCTGCCGCACACCGACCCGCGCTCCTCGATCGCGCGCAAGAACATCGCTGCGACGTGCGCCAAGTGCCACAGCGCGATCGAGCAGGTGCACCGCAAGATCATCCGTGGCGAGCTGTGGGAGAAGGCGCCCAACACCCTTCCCGCGTGCCCCGATTGCCACCAGCCGCACAAGATCCGGAAGGTGTTTTACGAGCAGGGGATGGCGGACAAGGACTGCCTCTCCTGCCACGAGCGGCCGGGGATCAAGGCCTCTTCCGACGGGCGCTCGCTGTACGTCGACGCCACCGAACTCGCGCAGTCGATCCACGCGAGCCGGGCGTGCAGCCAGTGCCACAGCGAGGTACGGCCCTCCCTTACCCGGCCGTGCGCCTCGATCACCCACAAGGTGGACTGCGCGGCGTGCCACGCGGAGACCGTCGCGCAGTACGGCAAGAGCATCCACGGTCAGCTCCACGGCAAGGGAGACCCCAACGCCCCCGCCTGCCGCGACTGCCACGGGACGCACGGCATTAAGGGACAAAAGGACCCCGCCTCGCCAACCTTCTCCCGCAACGTGCCGGATCTGTGTGGCGGTTGCCATCGGGAGGGCGAGAAGGCCGCCGTGCGTTACAAGGGAACCGAGCACAACATCACCCAGCACTACTCCGAGAGCATCCACGGCCAGGGCCTGGTGCAGAGTGGGTTGCTGGTGACCGCGATGTGCACCAGCTGCCACACGGCCCACTCGATCCTGCCGGTCGCCGACCCGGCATCGAGCGTGAACCCGCGCAACCTGCCGAAGACGTGCGGCCACTGCCACTACGGCGTCGAGCGGCAGTTCGAACACAGCATCCATTCGGTCAAGGTCTCGCACTCGACCAAGCCGCTGCCGGTTTGCAGCAGCTGCCACACGGCCCACTCGATCCGGAGGACGGACACGCTCGGGTTCGAACTCGGGATCATCAACACCTGCGGCAAGTGCCACCCCGGCGTGACTAAGTCGTACTTTGACACCTACCACGGCAAGGTTTCGCGGCTCGGCTACGGTAAGACGGCCAAGTGCTACGACTGCCACGGCGCCCACGACATCCTGCCGCCGTCCGACCCGCGCTCGCACCTGTCGCGCGACCACGTGGTCGCCACCTGCCAGAAGTGCCATGCGGGGGCGACGCGGCGGTTCGCGGGGTACCTCACTCACGCCACGCACCACGACCCGGCCAAGTACCCACTGCTGTTCTGGACGTTCTGGGGTATGACGGGGCTGCTGATCGGCACCTTCGTCATCGGCGGGCTGCACACGCTGCTGTGGCTGCCGCGGGCGGTGCAGATGCGGCGCCAGCACCGGCGCGACGAGGTGGCGGAAGATCCGAAGGCGATGCAGTACGTCCGCTTCTCGCGCCTCAACCGGGCATTGCACATCGCGATGATCGTGAGCTTCATGACGCTCGCCTTGACCGGCCTGACGCTGAAGTTCTCGTACACGGCGTGGGCCTCGACGTTGTCGCACATCCTGGGCGGGTTCGAGACGACGGGGTACATCCATCGCGCCGCGGCGATCCTGATGGTCGGCATTTTCGTGACGCACCTGACCGATCTGACGCGCCGGAAGAGGCGCGAAGGCCTCTCCTGGAGGCGGATGCTGACCGGCCCCGACACCATGCTGCCGACGCTCAAGGACGCCAAGGACGCCTGGCGGTCGATCAAGTGGTTCCTCGGTTTCGGGCCGCGTCCTGACTACGGGCGCTGGACGTACTGGGAGAAGTTCGACTACTTCGCGGTGTTCTGGGGCGTCTTCGTGATCGGATCGACGGGCCTCATGCTCTGGTTCCCCGAGATGTTCACGCGGCTGCTCCCAGGGTGGCTGATCAACATCGCCACGATCATCCACAGCGACGAGGCGCTGCTCGCGGTGGGGTTCATCTTCACGGTGCACTTCTTCAACACCCACCTGCGGCCGGAGAAGTTCCCGATGGACATCGTCGTGTTCACCGGCCGCATGCCCGTGGACGAACTCAAGCGCGACAAGCCGGCGGAGTACGAGAAGCTCGTCGCGTCCGGCACCCTCGAGCAGCACCTGGGCGAGCCGTACCAGCCGGTGGTGATCCGGGCGGTACGGTTGTTCGGGTGGGCGGCGCTGGTCACGGGGTTTTTGATCGTGCTGTGGATCATCTACGCGATGCTCTTCGCCTACCGGTGATCTTGGCGCCGCCGGCGGGCGCCGCCGATAGCGGACCATCCGCGGCGTTGCCCTTCGGCGGCTCGCATGCTCACGTAGCCTCCGGCTACGCTCCGCCGCGTCCGCCTCGGGCGCCTTGCGGCTGGCCCACTCT
>PKYI01000117.1 GCA_003133645.1 Acidobacteriota bacterium
TCGCCCTCGAGCTCGAGCCGCTGCAGGGCGTCGGCGTGCATCGTCTCCTCGAACGTCACGATGCGTCCCTTGCCCTGCGTCTTGGCCACGTTCTTCGCGGTGTCGGCGTTGCGCAGCAGCGCCTCAGCGCTCGAGGCGCCGAGCCCCTCCAGTGCGATGCCGATGCTCGCGCGCAGCCACACCCGCCGCTCGCCGACGCCGAACGGCTCGGCGAAGAGGGCGAGGATGCGCTCGGCGCTGGCGATGGCGTCGGCCGGCGAGACGACGTCCTCGAGAAGAACGGCGAACTCGTCACCGCCGAAGCGCGCCATCGCGTCCCCGGAGCGGACGCAGGTGCGCAACCGGTCCGCGAACGTGATCAGCACCTCGTCGCCGGCGGCGTGACCCAGGCTGTCGTTGATGAGCTTGAAATCGTCGAGATCGAGGAAGAGGAGGGCCACGAGCTGTCCGGACGACCGCCGGCGCGAGAGGGCGTGGTTGACGCGGTCGAGGAAGAGGGGGCGGTTGGGAAGGTTCGTCAGCAGGTCGTGAAGCGCCTGATAGACGTTCTGCGAGGCCAGCAACCGTTGCTCCTCGTACAGGCGGGCGTTGGCGATCGCGGCCGCCGCGTGCTCGCCGAACAGGCTGAGCGCGCGGAGTTGGTGGCGGGTGTAGGCATGACCCGGCGCGGCGTTGACGTTGAGCACGCCGAGGAGCGCGTCGCGGTACACGAGGGGGACCGACATCGAGCTGGTCGGCGGCTGCGCCGCCCCGCTGCCGGTGGACCATTTATCGGGATCGAGGACGCCGGTGACGAGCACCGGCTCCAACGTCTGCGCGACCTGTCCGGCGACCCCCTCGCCGAACTTGAGCCGCGCCCCGCGCGCCCCGCTGCTCCCCGAGACGCTGACCGTGCGCAGCTCGCCATCGCCGTGGACCAGCATGATCGAACCGTCGTGGGTGTCGAGCAGCTCGTTGGCGCACTCCAGGATGGTCCCGAGCACCTCCTCGAGGTCGAGGACGAGGTTCATCGCCTTGCCGGCCTCGAGCAACGTGCTCACCTCCCGCAGGCGGTTGGTGAGAGCCGCGGTGAGGACCCGCTCGTCGACCAGCAGCTTGGTGAGGCGCCGGAGCTGGACCTCCTTCTCGATGGCGTACGCGCAGAAGAGGATGACGGTCCCCAGGAGACCGGCCTGCAGGACGATCGGCGGGACCCATGCGGGTGCCCGGACATCGCGCCAGAACGTGACGGTGACCAGCGCCAGGACCACCAGGAAGAAGAGCGAGAGGGTCAACAACCACAGCTGCAGGCGGCGATGCTCGACCGCTTCGAGAGTCGGGGTCTCGAAGCTCCGCAGGCCGGCGATGCGCGCGGCCCGCGCCGTCAGGCTCCCCTTGGCGTCGGTCCCGGAGGGGATCACGGCCGCGGCGTGCTCCTCTCCGGGTTCCTCCGGCCGCGGACCGCCGGGGGGATGCACGCCGGCGCGGTGCAACCTGTCGGCCACGATCGGGCTGATGCTGTCATGCACGAATATGCTACTACGGCGCAGGAGGCAGCGTCCACCGCGCGTTTGCGGGTGGCCGCCGTGGCCGCGGCCGGCGTCGGATCACTCCTGCAGCAGGTAGCGGGCCAGCGCTCGGACCCGTCCTTCGTCCGTGGAGAACAGCGGTGGCATGTCCGATCTGAAGCGCTGCGCCAGCGCGGCCAGACGCGGGTCCGCCAGCTTGAAGGCGGCGGGGTTGTGCAGGAAGCGGACGAGCGTGTCCTCGTCCCAGTGGCCCCGCAACCCGTCCAGGGCGGGCCCGGTGTTGGTCCCCTCGCGGCCGTGGCCGTGGCAGGTCGGGCACGTCTCGGCGAGGAAGACCAACCGGCCCGAGGACGGGGTGGCGACGGCGGGCCCGCGCGGCGCCCCTCCGGACGGCGAACACGCGACCGCGCCGAGGCCGACCGACAACGCCGCGGCAAGCGCCAGAGCCCCGCCCCTCATGGATGGCATGGTACCGCGCGCGCTCTACCGGCGGTCCTTTATCGCGGCGGCGGCTTCGCGGTCGAGGGTACGGCGCCTGAGCGTCTCGCGCTTGTCGTACAGCTTCTTGCCGCGCACCAGGGCGAGTTCGACCTTGATCCAGTTGCCCTCGACGACGATCGCGAGCGGCACGACGGTGAGGCCCTTCTCGACCACCTTGCTGGCGAGACGGATGATGTCGCGCTTGGCGAGGAGGAGCTTGCGCCGCCGCGTGGGGTCGTGGGTGGCGTACCCCGCGTTCTCGTAGGGTGGGACGTGGACGTCGGCAAGGAACGCCTCGCCGGCCTCGAAGGCCACCCACCCTTCCTGGATCTTGGCGTGGCTCTCCCGGATCGACTTGACCTCGCCGCCGGTGAGGACGATGCCGGCGGTGACGCGCTCGAGGATCTCGTACTCGAATCGGGCCTTGCGGTTCGAAGCCAGCACCTTCATGGGCGGACGGCCTCGACCAGCACCGGGACGAGCTCGGGATCGAACTGGCGGCCGGCCTCGGCGCGGATGGCGTCGAGGGCAGCCTCGCGCGGCAGCGGGTGGCGGTACGACGACGGCGAAGTGAGGACGTCGTAGACCTCCGCCAGATGGATGATGCGGCTGGCGTGCGGGATCGTGCGTCCCGCGAGGTGTTGCGGGTAGCCGCCGCCGTCCCAGCGCTCGTGGTGATGGCGGATCGCCCCCGCGAGGTCGCCGGGAAAC
>PKYI01000198.1 GCA_003133645.1 Acidobacteriota bacterium
CCGCCGGGCGGCCGGCCTCTCCAGCCGACGACCACGGCCGCGCGCCCAATGGTTGCGCCCCACATTCAATCTGCAACCGCGCCCGGCGCGGGGAGGGTCAGACCTCGACCATCCAGCCGTGGGTATCGGGCGCCGTGCCGAACTGGAGCGCGGTGAGCGCCTCGCGCAGCCGCTTCGCGACCGGACCTTCGGCGGCGTTCCCGACCTTGTAGACCGTGTCCCCATCCACCAGCTCGCCGACCGGGGAGACGACGGCCGCGGTGCCGCAGCCGAAGATCTCGCTGCAGTCGCCGGAGGCGAGCCCCTGGAAGACCTCCTCGATGTGGATGGCGCGCTCGACGAACGGGAGGCCGATCTCGTGGCAGAGCACGCCGATGCTCTCGCGGGTGATGCCGGCGAGAATGGTGCCCGAGGTCGGGGGCGTGGTCACGACCCCGTCGAGAACGAAGACCAGGTTCATGGCGCCGACCTCCTCGACGTGGCGGCGTTCGACCGCGTCGAGCCAGAGCACCTGGTCGCACCCCTTCTGTTTGGCGACAGCGCCCGCGAGCAACGAGGCCGCGTAGTTGCCGCCGGTCTTGGCGGCGCCGGTGCCGCCCGGGGCGGCGCGCACCCAATCGCGCGCGACCATGATCCGGACCGTGCCGGTGCCGTTCGCGAAGTAGGAGCCGGTCGGCCCGGTGATGATGAAGTAGAGGAAGCGCCTTGAGGAGTGGACGCCGAGGCCTTCCTCGGTGGCGATCATCGCCGGCCGGAGGTAGAGCGACCCCGGAGCGGGCGGCACCCAGGCGCGGTCGACGGCGACGAGCCTCTTCATCGCCTCGAGTTGCAGCTCGACCGGGATCTCGGGCATCGAGATGCGCCGCGCGGAGGCGTTGAGGCGGGCGGCGTTGCGGTCCGGGCGGAAGAGCTTGACGCCGCCGCCGGGCTGCCGGAACGCCTTCAGCCCCTCGAAGATCTCCTGGCCGTAGTGCAGCACCATCGCCGACGGGGCGAGTTGCAGCGGCCCGTACGGGACGATCCGCGCGTCGCGCCAGCCCCGCTCCTCGTCCCACTCGGCCATGAACATGTTGGGCGAAAAGGTGCGTCCGAACGGTAGCTTAACGGGGTCCAACGGGGCCTGCGGGGCGCGGGCGACCGATCTGTCCAGGATCTCCATGCCTGCTCCTTTTCCGGTGGCGGCGCACCGGCGATGCTCCTCACCGGGGCCAACGCCGGCGTCCCAGGGTAGCGCAGGTCAACCCGTGCGGGAACCACCAATTCCCGGGGCCCGTGGCGAACCACTGTCATCGCGAGGAGCCCCGCGGATGGCGGGGCGACGACGCGATCTCGTCCCCAACCCGATGGCCCAAGTCCTCCTCAAACAACGAGATTGCCACGGTTCCCTCGCCCCGCCCTGGGCGGGGCGAGGGAACCTCACAATGGCAGGTGGGGGGACGGGACTGCTTCGGCCCCTCCCGAGCCTCGCCGTGACCGCCATTCCTCGACAACGGACGGTGAACTGGCTTCAGACCGGGTTGGGGATGTCGAAGAAGCGGACGTCGAGGTCGAAGCGCTTACCGAGGAACTCCCCCAGCGAGCGCACGCCGAAGCGCTCGGTGGCGTAGTGACCGGCGGCGACGAAGTGGACCCCGTCCTCCTCGGCGCGGTGCATGACCCACTCGCGGGCCTCGCCGGTGATGTAGGCGTCGAGGCCCGACGCGACGGCCTCGTCGAAACCGGCGGGCGCCCCCCCGGTCACGATCCCGACCGAGGCGATCACGTCCGGGCCGCCGAGGAAGACCTGCGGCTGCTGACCGCAGGCGGCCCGCACCCGCGCGAACAACTCCTCGTCGGCGATCGGCGTCGGGAACACCCCGGCGAACCCCAGCGCCACCCCGCCGAAGTACCCGAACGGCTCGAGCTGCTCGAGCCCGAGGTCGCGGGCGAGGATAGCGGCGTTGCCGTGCTCTGGGTGGCGGTCGAGAGGGAGGTGGTAGGCGATCAGGTTGAGGTCGTTCTCGAACAGCAGCTGCAGGCGGCCCCGGAACGAGCCCACGACATGCGCCGGCTCCTCGCCGCGCCAGAGCAGGCCGTGGTGGACGAGCACGGCGTCCGCACCCCAGGAGGCCGCCTGGGTGAACAGCTCGGCCGAGGCCGAGACGCCGGTGGCGACCCGCTCCACTTCCCGCCGCCCGCCGACCTGGAGGCCATTGACGCTGATGTCCTGCAGCGACTCCGACTCGAGCAGGTCGTCGAGGTACGCCACGAGCTGATCGCGATCCATGCCTCCATTTGACCCCAGGTTGCGCGCGCCCGCAATCCCCCGGCCAACGAAGAAGCGGGGTCCGGGGACCGGGGACCGGGGTCCGGGAACGACAAGGCGTAGGGCGCAAGGGGACCGGGGACCGGGGACAGAAGAGACGCGGTGCCCGCGGTCCGCGCGGGAATGAACGGATCGGCGATGCCGTCGCCTCTTTCCCGGACCCCGGACCCCGGACCCCGGACCCCGGACGTGGGGGCGGGCTACAATCCCGCCATGGCCACGTTCCGACGGGCGGCGTTCCTCGCGGTGGGCTCGGAGCTGCTGCGCACCGACCGCGTCGATACCAATTCCCTGCTGGCGGCGCGCCTGCTCGCGCCTTGCGGGGTGGCGTTCGTGGAGAAGAGGTGCGTGGAGGACGACGCGGGCGCGATCGCCGCCGCTCTCAGCGAAATGCTGGCCCGCGCCGAGCTGGTCATCGTCAGCGGCGGGCTCGGCCCGACGGAGGATGACGTCACCCGCGAGGCGGCGGCCCTTGCGCTCGGGATCGGCCTGGCCCGCGACCCGCGCTTGGAGGCGGCCCTGCTGGCGCGCTTCCGGACGCGGGGGCGCGAACTCCCCGCGATCGCACTGCGCATGGCCGACGTCCTGGACGGTGCCGAGGTGCTGGAGAACCCCGTCGGCACCGCGCCCGGGCAGCTCGTGCGCGCCGGCGGGGGAACCCTGGTGCTGCTCCCCGGCGTGCCGGTCGAGCTCGAACAGATCCTGGTGACGCACCTGCTCCCGCTCTGGGCGGCGGCGGAGGGCGTGCTGACCCGGACGCTGCGACTGGCCGGCGTCTACGAGTCGCAGGTCGAGGAGCGGGTCAAGCACCTGTACGCGCGCTTCGGGCGCGAGCGGGTCACGATCCTGGCCGCGCGCGGCCAGGTGCTGCTCGTGCTCGCCGCCGCCGGCGAGCGGGGGGCGCAGGAGCTTGCCGAGATGGAGGCGGCGTTTGCCGCGGCGGCGGGGGCGGACCTGTACGGGCGCGATGGCGACACGCTCGCCGGCGTGGTGCTGGCGCGGCTCGGCGCGCGCGGTTGGCGCCTTGCGACCGCCGAGTCGTGCACCGGCGGTCTGATCGGCGCGGCGATCACCGCGGTGGCGGGGTCGAGCGCCGCGTACCTCGGGGGCGTCGTCAGCTACTCCGACCTGCTCAAACAGCGGCTGCTGGGGGTGCCGGAGGCGGCATTGGCGGCGCACGGCGCGGTGAGCCGCGAGGTCGCCGAGGCGATGGCGGCCGGCGCCCGCGCCCTGTGGGCCGATTGCGCTCTCGCCGTCACCGGGATTGCGGGTCCCGAAGGTGGCAGCGAGGACAAGCCGGTCGGCACGGTGCACATCGCGGTGGCGACCCCGGGCGGGGCGCGGCACGCCCGCCATCGTTTCCCGGGCGACCGCGCCATGGTGCGGGAGATGACGGTCAACTTCGCTCTCGACCTGCTGCGTCGCGCGCTCGAGGAGGCTGGGTGAGGCTGTTCGTCGCTGTGGAGCTGCCCGGAGCCGTCCGCGACGTCCTCGCCGCTGGTCTGGGGCGGCTCAAGCGCAACCAGCCCGGCGCCCGCTGGGTACGCCCCGAGGGGATTCACCTCACGCTCAAGTTCCTCGGCGAGCGGCCGGAGGGGTTCGTCGCGGAAATCGACCGCGCCGCGGCGGCCGCGCTGGCGGCGATGCCGGCTATCGGCGTGCATCTGGGCGGCGGCGGTTTCTTTCCCAACGAGCATCACCCCCGCGTCGCGTGGGTGGGTGGGGAGGCCGCCGGGCTCGAGGGCTGGGCCCGGGCGTTGGACGATGCCGCCGCGTCGCTCGGCGTCGAGCGAGAGTCCCGGCCGTACGCGCCGCACCTGACGCTCGCCCGCCTCGAGCGGCCGTGGGGGGTGCAGGCGGTCGAGCACTTCCGAGTCGAGGTCGGGAAGTGGCGCTTTCCCGAGTTCGCGGCGCGCGAGGCGGTGCTCGTCCGCAGCGAGCTCACGCCCGCGGGGCCGGTGTACACGGCGCTGCGGCGCTGGGGGACGGGTGCGGGCCGGGGAGATGGCGATGGCGCGTGAGGCGATGTTGGTGGTGGCGTACCTGCTGGGTTCGATCCCATTCGCCTGGTTGCTGGTCAGGTTCGCGGGCCGCGGCGACGTGCGCCGGGTCGGCTCCGGCAACGTCGGTGCCACCAACGCGCTGCGCGTCGCCGGATGGAAGGTGGCACTGCCGATCGCACTGCTCGACATCGGCAAGGGCGTCGCGGCGGTACTGCTGATGCGGGTTGTCACTCAGAACCCGGACTGGGTCGCCGCCGCCGGGCTGGCCGCGGTAGTCGGGCACTGCTTCCCGGTCTGGCTCGGGTTTTCCGGCGGCAAGGGTGTGGCGACCGCAGCGGGTGTGTACTTCACGCTCGCCTGGCCGCCGATGCTCGTGGTGCTCGCGGTCTGGGTCGTGGCGCTCGCGCTGGGGCGGTTCGTGTCGCTCGCAAGCGTGCTCGCGGCCGCGGCGTTTCCGGTGGCGTTCTTCTTCCTCGTCCGCCCCGGGGTCCTGGTCGAGGTGTGCGCGGTGCTGACCGCCGTGGTCGTGATCTGGCGCCACCGTGCCAACCTGGGACGCCTGGCGCGGGGCGAGGAGCCGCGCCTGGGGGAGAAGACGCGATGAACGTCGCGGTGATCGGAGCTGGGAGTTGGGGCACCGCTCTCGCCATGCACCTGGCGCGCGCCGGCTGCTCGGTCGCGCTCTGGGCCCGCGAGGCGGAGGTGGTCGCCGGCATCAGGGAACGCCGCAGCAACCCCCTGTTCCTTTCCCAGTTCGAGATCCCTCCGGGGGTCCGCGCCACCGGCGACCTCGCCGAGGCGGGCCGCGGCGCGGAAGCCCTCGTGCTCGTGGTGCCGGTGCAGTTCGCCCGCGCGGTGTTGCGCGAGCTGCGCCCGCACCTCGGCCCTGGCGCCCGGATCGTCTCGGCCAGCAAGGGAATCGAGGTGTCGAGCCTGGCCCGCATGGACGAGCTGGTGAGCGGCGAGCTCGGCCTACCGCCGGAGGCGTTCGTGGCGCTCTCGGGGCCGTCGTTCGCCCGCGAGGTCGCGGCCGGCCTGCCGACCGCCGCCGTGCTCGCCGGGCGCGACCCGGAGGGGTTGGGCACGCTGCAGCGAGCGTTCTCCACCAGCTCGTTCCGCTTCTACACCGCGACCGACGTCGTCGGGGTGGAGCTCGCCGGCGCCCTCAAGAACGTCATCGCGATCGCCGCCGGCATGGCCGAGGGCCTCGGTCTCGGCCAGAACGCCACCGCGGCGCTGCTCACCCGCGGGCTGCACGAGATCGCGCGCCTCGGGGTGCGCCTCGGCGGCCGCGAGGAGACGTTCCGTGGCCTGGCCGGGATGGGTGATCTGGTGCTCACCTGCTCGCCGGGGAGCATGTCGCGCAACCGGAGCGCCGGCGAGCGCCTCGGCCGCGGCGAGAAACTCGCCGACATCATCGCCGGCCGCGAGGTCGCCGAGGGCGTCCCGACGACCCACGCCGCCGCTGCACTCGCGCGCCGGCACGGCGTCGAGATGCCGATCACGTTCACCGTGGAGGCGATCCTCGACGGTGCGATCGAGCCCCGCGCCGCAGTCGCCGCGTTGATGACCCGCGAGCTGAAGGCCGAAGCGATCCTCTAGGTGACACCGCCGATAGCGGACCGTCTGCTGCGTTGCCCTTCGGCGGCTCGCGTGCTCACGTAGCCTCCGGCTACGCTCCGCCGCGTCCGCCTCGGGCGCCTTGCATCCGGCCCACTCTCGGCGGCGCGGCTACACGC
>PKYI01000104.1:0-91656 GCA_003133645.1 Acidobacteriota bacterium
CGTGCACGAGGGCGTCGGCGAGGCGCCGGGAGAGCTCGGGGACGCGCACCATGTGCTGCACCATGCGCGTCGCCGTGCGCGGCCCCACCCCCGGGAGCTGCTCGAGCTGCTCCAGCAGCTTGCGCACCGCGGGTGGTCGCAGCTCCATCAGAACATGCCCGGCATCCCGGCCGGCAGCCCCATCCGACCGAGCAGCTCGCGCGAGCGCTCCTCGAGCTGCCGGGAGGCCTCCTGCCAGGCGGCCACGATCAGGTCCTCGACCAGCCCCGGTTCCTCGCCGGCGAGCGCCTTGGCGTCGAGCGTGACGCCCTTGAGCTCCTTGAGGCCGGAGAGGCGGACTCGCACCAGCCCGCCCCCGGCCGAGCCCTCGACCTCGAGCTCGCCGAGCATCTTCTGCATCTGGGCCTGCGCCTGTTGCGCCTGCTGCAGCAACTTCGCGACGTTCATGGCTTCTCCTCGACGCTCTCCACCCTGCCGCCGAACACCTCGAGCACGCGCTGGACGCCCTCGTCGGCCTCGACGCGCGCGCGCAGAGTCTGGTCGCGCCGACCGGCCGGGGCGCCGTTCTCGTCCACCTCGACCCGCTCCCCGAGGCCGGCGCGGCGGACCGCGGTGGCGAGCGTCTCGACCGCCTCCCGCAGCGACTTGCGCGTGGACGCGGGGAGGCCGCCACACCGGAGCACCACCGTGTTGCCGGCGACCGCCACCTCGCGCACCGCCCCAACCCGGCCCGCGAGCAGGTGCTCCCCCATCGCCTCGAGCGCCGCTGCCAGGCGGGCGCCGGGCGAACCAGCCGCCGGGACCGGCGGTGCGGCCGATGCCGGCGGGACGGACCTCGAGGGCGGCGCGGGTGCGCCGCCGGTCCCCGGCGCCGGCTCGCCGGCGAGCAGTGCCTCGACCCGTTGCAGCCGCGGCCATAGCGCCAGTCGTCCGATCGCCACCGCCACGGCCACGCCCGGCTTCTCGGCGGCGGCGACAAGCGCCTTCCCCTCGAGAGCGAGCGCGAGCAGGCGCACCAGCAACGCCGGTCCCAGGCGGCCGGCGCTCTCGGCCATCGCCGGCCGGTGGGCGGCCGGGAACGGTGCCGGCGCGGCAAGGTCGGTCGCCAGCAGCAGGAGGGCGTGCAGGAGCTGTACCAGCTGCTCGAACAGCGCCGCGGGATCGCGGCCGGAGCGCTCCTCGGCGCGGACGAGCCCGAGCGCCGCGGCGATGTCACCGCCCTCGAGGGCGCGCCAGAGCGCGAGCACGACCTCGAACGGCGGCAACCCGACAACCTCGGCGACCGCGTTCTCGTCGACCGCGCCCTCGGCGAACGCCCGCACCCGGTCGAGCAGCGAGAGCGCGTCGCGCAGGGAGCCCTCGGTGGCGCGGGCGATGAGTTGCGCCGCGCCCGGCGTCAGTTCGAACCCCTCGTTCTCGGCCACCTGGGTGAGGCGGGCCGCGACCAGGTCGGCCGGTATCGGGCGGAAATCGACCTGCAGGCAACGGGAGAGGATCGTGGCCGGGAACTTGTCCTTCTCGGTCGAGGCCAGGATGAAGACGACGTGCGCAGGCGGCTCCTCGAGGATCTTGAGCAGCGCGGCGAACGCGTCCTTGGAGAGCTGGTGCGCCTCGTCGAGGATGAAGACCCGGAAGTGGTCCCGCACCGGCAGCACGCGCGCCACCTCGCGCAGCTCGCGGACGTCGTCGATGCCGCGGTTGGAAGCGGCGTCCATCTCGAGCACGTCGAGGGAGGAGCCGGCCGCGATGTCCTGGCAGGCGCCGCACTCACCGCACGGCTCCGGCGTGGGCCCCTTCTCGCAGTTGAGCGCCTTCGCGAGCAGGCGCGCGACCGTCGTCTTGCCGACCCCGCGCAGGCCCGAGAATAGGTAGGCGTGGGCGATCTGGCCGGACGAGAGGGCGTTGCGCAGGGTGCGCACGACGACGTCCTGGCCGACGAGGTCTTCGAAACGCTGCGGCCGCCAGCGCCGCGCCAGCACCTGGTACCCGGTCATGCCCGCCCCCTGACCCGGGGTCCGGGATCCGGGGTCCGGGCACCGCAAGAAGCGTCTGGAACCCGGCACCAGCGGCTCACGCCCGCATGAAAGCCTTGCAGCCCGGTGCCCGGTCCCCGGTCCCCGGTCCCCGGTCTCACGCCGCCGTGGCGAAGCAAGGAGCCCGGGGGGACCGCGGCGCCCGTTGCGTTCCCCTTATCGCTGCTCCCTTCCGGGCCTGACGAGGTTCGGGGGGCACCGTCGCGCGGGACCCGGGCTCCTTGCTTCCCACGGCGCCCGCCGGAGCGGGACACGCCGTCGGCACACTCGCGTGGCATGGCGGAGAGGGCGGGATTCGAACCCGCGGTACGGTTACCCGTACACACGCTTTCCAAGCGTGCTCTTTCGGCCACTCAGACACCTCTCCGCGTCACCACGATCATCCGTCGTTCTGTCACTCCGGTGCGCCGGCAACGCACCCCAAGTTCCTGCTGGCGGAGAGGGTGGGATTCGAACCCACGGACCCCCGTGAGGGGGTCAACGGTTTTCGAGACCGTCCCGTTCGACCACTCCGGCACCTCTCCGCACCGGGAGCGAGAGTCTACCCGCGGTCGCGTAACTTTGCAAAGAACCTCGCCAGCATTGCAGCCGCCTCCTCGGCCATGAGCCCGGTGCGGACCGCGACCCGGTGGTTGAGACGCGGGTCATCCAGCAGGTTCCCGAGCGACCCCGCGAACCCCGTCTTTGGGTCGGACGCGGCGAAAACCACGCACGCCAGACGCGCGCCGACAGCGGCGGCGGCGCACATCGCGCATGGCTCGAGCGTCACGAACAGCGTGCATCCGTCCAGCCGCCAGCTCCCGAGCGCGCGAGCCGCTGCGCGCAGGGCCAGGATCTCCGCGTGCGCGGTGGGGTCGCCGTCCGCCTCGCGCCGGTTGTGCGCGCGTGCCACGAGTCTTCCGTCGGGCGCGCAGACGACAGCACCCACGGGTACGTCGCCGGACGCCGCCGCAACGCCCGCTTCGACGAGCGCCGCAGTCATCGCAACCCGGTCGGCTGCGGTGAAGACCCAGTTGGGCGTCACCTCCATCTCGCGCATCGCTCCGGCTCACCTGCCTTCACGAACTCGCGCCACCGCGACCAGCGTCAGCCCCACCCGCAGTGGCAGCGCCCGCTCGAGCCAACGCGAAAGGACCACCATTGCGTTAGCCACGCGGACGGTGGTCCCGGGAACGATCCGCCGCCTCTTCACCCTGCCGAACCACCACCAGCCCGGAACCGCCAACAGGTAGAGGTGGCGCGGCGGCGCCTCCAGCTCGAATCCGTTGCGCACCAGGATGCCGGCAAGCTGGGAGCGCGTGTAGCGGCGCCAGTGACCGAGCGCCTCGTCGATGGTACCGTAGAGCGAAGGGTGCGCAGGAACCTGAAGTAGCAGCGTTCCTCCAGGCACCAGCCAGGTGCGAAGCTGTTGCAGCGCTGCGGCGTCGTCCTCGATGTGTTCCAGGACGTTGAGACAGACGGCAACGTCGAAACTCCCCGGGGCAAAGTCGAGGCCCTCGCCCACGGTACCCATCGAAACAACCACCCCGGGATCCCCGCGAAACATCGCTCCGACCTGGTTCACGAAGCCGGCGTCCATGTCCACACAGGTCAATTGGCCCGCAAACGGCCGCAGGCGGGCGGAATAAGTGCCGATGCCGCACCCCAGCTCCAGGATGCGGCCGCCAAGATGGGGTTGCAGGCAGGAGAAGATCCAGTCGTTGTAGCGTCGGATCTCGCGCACGTGCTGGAGCGTCACCTCCTGGCAATCGACCCCACCCTTCGCGTCATGAGTCATTCAGGGATTATATGCGCCGCTTTCGAGGCACGCCGCCTGAAGGCGTCACACAACCGCCGGAAAACCTCGGAGGGCGCAGCCTGCCGCGCCGCCCGGGGCCAGCGGAAGCCGTCAATCCGGTGCGGGCGGGGAAGGGCTGCCGGCGTGCATCGCCTCCGCCCGCGTGCCGACAACGCAGGGGTGCAGGATAAAGGACGCCGAAAGAGCCCAGAGATGGTAGTACGGTTCATAGGTATCCGCGAGCACGACCGGACGCGTCACGAGTTCGTGCCGTATCTCCGCCGCGAGCGCCACCGCGGGGTCTCGGCTGCCGAGCGCCACGTCGATCGCCACGGGACGGATATCGAGGTCGCGCCGCCAGCCACGCGCGACCTGGGCGAGGCGCAGCGGCGCCCCGGGGTTAAAGTCCGCTATGACCGTTGCGCCCGGCGGCGCACACGCCCCCAAGGCGGCCACGTAGCGCTCCGCGCCGGGGCCGAGCAGCGCGGCGGGTCCCCAGCGGCCGGCGGCCGGCAGCCCTTTGAGCGGACAAAGGAAGTAGAAGGCGTTGTTCCGGTACGGGAGGACTCTGACGCCGAGATCCTGCCGCCCCGCGATCGTCAGCGCGGCGGGGACGGCGAGGTAGACGAGCGTCTGGACCGCCACGGCGGCGGCGCGCGCGATTGTTCCGAGGCGCACCGGCAGCGCCACCAGCGCGCCGGCGATCAGGAAAATCGCCATCAGGTGGAGACGGTACGGTGCGTAGGTAGCGAGGAGCAAGGCGAGCGCGCCCAGGCTCACACCCCACACCGCGCCGCCGCGCGCGTCGCGCCACCCCCGCCACAGCGCGGCGACGCCCATGGCCCCGAACCCGTAGAGAACGATTGCGGCGAGAACCGCAAGACCTCGCGGCGCCCGGGCGAACGCTACGAACGCCTCCCAGTGCCAGCGCCAGGTCGAGCCGCCGCTCGCGGCGAACGACGTAAGGGGGTCGGGCGGCCCCCCACCGTTGAACGCGAGCCAGACCGGCGCAGCGCCCGCGAGGGCGCCGGGCAGCAGCCGCCACATCTTTCGGCCCCCCGCCTCCCAGGCCAGCGGCACGATCAGGAAGACAGCCATCGCGTGACAGGCCAGGGCGAGGCCCCACACCAGCCCCGCGGCCCACCACCGCCACCACCGCATCGAACTCAGAAACACCACGCCCCCCCCCAGCGTGAGCGCGAGCGCGACCGGGTACGTCTCGGCCACCGTCGCGGCCCACCACATCGGCAGGGCCACGAGGAGCAATGCCGCGGCGGTGGCAGCCCGCTCGCGGTCGCCGCCGCGGGCGCGTACCAGCAGGGCCAGCAATGCGACCGCCAACGCCCCCGCAACCGCCGAGAGGCGGTGCGCCGCGACGACCGGGTCGCCGCCAACGAGGCGCAGCCACGCCCACGCCAGCACCGTCCAGCCGGCGTGGTCGCCGGGGTTGAGGCTGGGGAAATAACCGGAGAGCGCGTACAGCGTCAGCTTGGAGGAGTCCGCCCACACGAGGCCGCGAGCGCCGGTCGCGACGTACAGCGCGAGCGCCCCGGCGAACCAGAGCGCCGCCGAACGTACGTCCGTGCGAGTGATGCCGGCAGCCATCGTTCAACGAGGATCATAGCCCGACCCGGCCCGCGCGCGGGTGCAGCGATGTCTCCCTGCGACGCGGTCGCGCCGACGGGCCGCTACTCGATCCGGAACGGGAAGCCGATGCTGCCCTTGCCCAGCGTGCACTCGAGCAGGTAGATCCCGGCCGGCAGCGGCTTGGTGAAGCGGACCTTGAACATTGCCGTCTCGCCCTTCATCGGCCCGACCGTGATCGCGTCCGAGGCGGACGCCTTCGACGAGTCCTGCTCGTAGAAGCCGGCGCCGTGCTTGTAGGCGGTGAGGGCGTACGGCTTGTAGTCGCCGTAGAGGATGAGGTAGTCACCGGTGCGCACCGTCGCCGTCGGCTCGCCGTTGAAGTAGTTGAGGGCGAACCCCTCGGGGGTGAATTGCGTCTCTACGTTGACGGCGGAGAGCTCGACGAGCTTCTCGTTCTGGACGAGGAAGCCGCCCTTGTGGTCGGGCTTGATCTCCCGGTTGCACGCCGCGACCGCCACACAAACGGCGGCCACCGCCACGAGGGTCAGGGGGTTCTTGCGCATGATCGGCTCCTTTGGCCTCCGAAAAACGTTGTCTGGCCCCAACAGGCCGAGTATACCAAGCAGCGCACCGCAGGCGGCCGGATCCGGGGTTACCAGACCGGGGCTTGGAGGAGCATCGCCTGCGTGGCCGCCCGGTCCACCGGACGCGAGAACCAGAACCCCTGCGCATGCGAGCACCCGATCTCGCGCAGCCTTTCGAGCTGCACCGCGGTTTCCACCCCCTCGGCGACCACGCTGATGTTCAGCATGTTGGCCAGCGTCACGATCGTCTTCACGATCGCCGAGGCGTCACCCTTGGTGTCCATTCCGGAGATGAACGAACGGTCGATCTTGAGCGTGTCGTACGAGAAGCGCTGCAGGTACGAGAGCGACGAGTAGCCGGTACCGAAGTCGTCCACCGAGAACTGCACCCCAAGCTTGTGGAACTGCGCCAGCTTCTCGAGCGCGACCTCGCCGTGGTCCATGATCACGTTCTCGGTGATCTCCAGCCGCAGGGAAGTCGGCGGCAGGCCCGTCCTGTCGAGGATCGCCACCACCCGGTCGTACATGTCCGGCTGCATCACCACCTTGCCGGATACGTTGACGCTGACGTAGAGCGGCGGGTCGGCAGGGACGAGGTCCTGCCACTCGCGGGCGTGGAGGCACGATTGCTCCAGCACCCACCAGCCGATCGGCACGATGAGGCCGGTCTCCTCGGCCACCGCGATGAAGCGCGTGGGGCTCACCAGGCCACGTTCCGGGTGACACCACCGCACCAGCCCTTCGAACCCGACGATCCTCTTGTCCTCCAGCGACACGATCGGCTGGTAGTGCATCACGAACTGCTTCTTCTCCACCGCCTGCCGCAGCTCGGTCTCGAGCTTGAGCAGCGCCACCACGCTGCGGTGCATCGTCTGGTCGAACACCTGGTAACACCCACGCCCGGCCGCCTTGGCGCGGTACATCGCGGTGTCGGCGTCGCGCAGGATCTCCTCCGGCGTCCCGTACCCCGGGTTGGAGAGCGCCACGCCGATGCTCGCCGAGGTGAACACCTCCCGGCCGCCGATCACCAGCTTCTCGCGGAACAGGTCCTGAATACGCTCGGCAATGCGCGTGGCGTCGCCCGGCCCGTGGATGTCGTTGAGCAGGATCGCGAACTCGTCCCCCCCGAGCCGGGCCACGGTGTCTCCAGGCCGGAGGAACTGGGTGAGCCGGCGGGCAAGCTCGACCAGCAACTCGTCGCCGACGGTGTGCCCGAGCGAGTCGTTGATGTTCTTGAAGCGGTCGAGGTCGATGAAAAGCAACGCCACGGTGGACGACTTCCGCCGTCGCGCCTGCTCCATCGCGAGGCCCAAGTGGTCGAGGAAGAGCGTGCGGTTGGGGAGCTGCGTCAGGGCGTCGAAGAGGGCGTCGTGGAGGAGTTGTTCCTCGGCGCGCTTGCGGGCGGTGATGTCGGTGAGCGAGCCTGCCATCCGCGTGGGCTTGCCGGCGGCATCGCGCACCGCCAGGCCGCGCGCGAGCATCCAGATCGCCACGGCGCTCTTCCCGATGATGCGGTGTTCGTGCTCGAAGTGCGGCTCGGTCCCCGCGAGGTGGGCGTCGAGCGCCTTGCGCAGCCCCGAGCTGTCGTCGGTGTGTACGCGCGAGAACCACTCCTCGATCGAACTCCCGATCTCGTCCGCGCGGAACCCGAGCATCGTCTTCCAACGCGGCGAGAAGTACGCGCTTCCGGTCGTCAAGTTCCAGTCCCAGATCCCGTCGTTGGCGCCGTTGACCGCCAAGGCGTACCGCTCCTCGCTCTCCCACATCGCGCGCTCGACGTGCATGCGGGAGATCGCGTACCGGAGCGAGCGCAGCAGCAGTTCGTTGTCCACCTGGCGCTTGACGAGGTAGTCCTGCGCGCCCTCGCGCACCGCCGAGAGCGCCGTCTCCTCGTCGTCCAGGTTGGTGAGGATCACGATCGGCACGTGCGGCGCCACCTTCCGCGCCTTTTCGAACGAGACGAGGCCGCTGGAATCCGGCAGCGAGAAGTCGAGCAGCACGACGTCCACGGGATCCGAGGCGAGGCGCGCCAGGCCGTCCGCCAGGCGGGAAACGTGATGCACGTGCAGCACCTCCCGGCGCGACTGGGCCAGCATCACCTGGATCAGTTCGGCCTCCTCGGGGCTATCCTCGATCAGGAGCACGTTCAGGGGCTTGGTCACGCCGTCCATCCCTTCAACCCTTCGCTTCCGGGGCCACCCCGCCGGACACCGGTTTGAGGACTCTCGGAATCGTGAAACAGAACGTCGAGCCGCGCCCGACCTCCGAAACGGCCCAAATCCTGCCGCCGTGCCGCTCGACGATCCGCTTGCAGATCGCCAGGCCGATCCCGGTGCCGGGGTACTCGGCGGCGGTGTGCAGCCGCTGGAACATCCCGAAGATGCGCTCAAGGTGCTCCGGGGAGATCCCGATCCCGTTGTCGGCCACCGCAAACGTGACGCGGTCGCTGTCCTCGACGGCGTAAATGCGCACGGCCGGTCGCTCCCGCCGGAACTTCAACGCGTTGCCGATCAGGTTCTGGAAGAGCTGCACCATCTGGGCGCCGTCAACTGCCAGCACCGGCAGCAAGTCCCAGCTGACCTGCGCCCCGCTCTCGTCGATCGCGGCCTTCAGGTTGGCGATCGCCTGCTGCACCAAATCGGCGAAATCGACCGGCTGGAACGGACGCCCCTGCGTGTCCACCCGCGAGTAGGCGAGGACGTCGTTGATCATCACCTGCATCCGGTCCGCGCACTGGACCATGTTCGTGACGTACCGCTTGCTGTCGCCGCCCGCCGCGCCCGCGCCGTTGGAGGCGAGCAGGCGGGCGTACCGGCTGATCAGCTGCAGCGGCTCCTGCAGGTCGTGCGAGATCACGTAGGCGAACTGCTGCAGGTCCACGTTCGAGCGCCCCAGCGCCGCCGCCCGCTCGGAGAGTTCGCGCTCGGCCTTGCGGTGCCCGGTGATGTCCTCCACCGCCCCCTCGAAGCGCACCACGCCCTGGGCGGGGTCCACCACCGGCCAGAGCGCCATCCGCACCCAGGCCAGGCCGCCGTCGGGGCGACGCACGCCGGCTTCGAGGTCGCGCAGCGTCCGGCCGCGGCTGAGGCTCGCCCGGACCTGCGCCTGCAGCGCCTCATCCGAGAGGAACTCGGCGATGTTGCGGCCGACGAGCGCCTCCTCGCTCTCGACGCCGAGGATGCTCGCAAGGGCGTGGTTGGCGGCGGTCAGCCGTCCGTCGGCGACGGCGGAGAACGTGCCGAGCGCCAGTTCCTCGGTCAAGCGCCGGAACAGGGCGAGCCCTTCGCGCGAGGCGCGGTGCTCGGCGTTGCGCTCGATGACCCGCCGCACCGCCGCCGGGAGTTCCACGAACCCGGCACTGCCCTTGACCACGTAGGCCGAAAGGCCGTGGCGGAGCCCGTGCGCCGCGACGGACTCGCTCCCCTCCGAGGCGAAGAACACCACGGGGCAGTCGGGGGCAAGGCTCTTGACCGTCTCCAGGACCTGCAACCCGTCGCCCCACTCCAGGCGGTACTCGGTCACCACCGCCGCGAACCCCCCGACCGGGAGGCGGTCCGCCAGCACCATCCCATCGGCGACCTCCTCGACCTCGACCTCGGGCAGCTCGCGGCGGAGCACGAGCGCAGCGAGGGCCCGGTCATCGCTGTTGCTGTCGACAAGCAGGATACGGGGGCGAGCGTTCATCACGTGACGGATCGACTCGAAGAAGGCCGAAGACAGAGCACAATGGCATGTCCGCGGATGGTTCCCCACCGCTCTGGAGCGCCGCCGCGCTGACCCATGTCTCTCCAACCCCTCCTGAAGCGGTTTCAGCTTATCACGGACCCGGGTCCGCCGAGCACGCCATCACGACCGCGGCGAACACTTTGGCGTCGGCGATCAGGTTGTCGAGGAGGCAGTACTCGTCGGGCTGGTGCGCGCTCTCGTCGAGCTTGGAGTAGACCACCGCCGGCAGTCCGATGCGCCGGAAGATGGCGGCCACGGTCCCGCCCCCGATCCCCTGCGCCCGCGCGGTGACCCCGTGCACCTCGCGGACCGCCTGGACGACCAGCCGGACCACCTCGGCGTCAGGGCTGGTCGCCGGGGCCGCCTCGGCGCGCTGCACGTCTTCGAGCGCAACCGTCACCCCGTGCGCCGCCTCGACCTCGTCGGCCAGGCGTCGGACCTCGGCCTCCACGTCCGCGAGCGGCACCCCGGGAAGCACACGAGAGTCGAGGTAGAACACGTCTTCGCCCGGGATCGTGTTGATGTTGGGGACGTTGGGCTCCTTCTTCGTGGGCTCGAAGGTGGAGACCGGGGGGTCGAACAGAGGGTCGTTCTGGGGAAACTTCTGTGCCAGGGACCCGAGGCGGGTCACGAGGTCCGACGCCGCGCGGAACGCGTTGACGCCCTGCGCCGGCGTCGAGGCGTGGCACTGCCGGCCGACGGTGCGCACCTTGAGCCACCAGATCGACTTCTCGGCGATCTCGACGAGCGAGCCCTCGGGGTTGCCGGCGTCCGGCACCAGGAACATGTCGCGCGGCCCGAACAGCCCGCGGTGGTGCACGGCCAGGTACTCGGCGCCGTACTCCGAGCCGTTCTCCTCGTCGGCGCAGAACATGAGCGCCAGGTCCACCGGCGGGCGGACGCCGCCCTCCAGCAGGGCGCGCGCCACCAGCAGGCTCGCGACGACCGCCTGCTGGTTGTCCTCGACGCCCCGCCCGACGAGCTTGCCGCCCTCGACGCGGAGTACGTACGGGTTGCCGGTCCACAGGCCCGCCTCGCCGGGGGGCACGACGTCGAGGTGCGACATGATCCACACCGTGCGCGCCGAGACCTCGCCCCGGATGCGGGCGACGAGGTTCGGCCGCACCCCGCCTTTGGCCGCTGGGTCGGGGGCGTCGAGGCGCGTCACCTCGTCGAACCCGAGCTTGTCGAGTTCGCCCTGCAGCCAGAGCGCCTTGTCGAGTTCGCCCTCGCCGCCGCTGGCGGGCGACACGGCGGGGATCGCCGTCAGGCCGCGCTGCAGCTCGACCGCCCACCCCCGGTACCCTTCGATCCTGGTCAAAAACTCCTGGGTCATGTGGCGCCTCCCGAGTCCGGTGAACCCGCCGTGCGGCATACCGGTCCGATCATTGTGAGCTGCGGCGGTGTTCCGGGCCAACCTCGATCATGACCGAACGGCCCGCGGCGCCGGGGGAAACCCCATCAGCGGTCCGCGACGGGCTGCCAGCAGAAGTCGATGGTCGCGGCGTTGGCGGCTGCGCCGGAGGGCGCCAGGCCGTAGAACTCCTCGATCGTGCGCAGCACGTCGTAGTGGGTGATGCGCTGCTCGTACCGGCCTGGCCGCACCATCGGTCCGACGAAGAGCGTCGGAATTCGCTGGCCCTCGTGCCCGTCGTCCTCGTCGAACGTGAAGATCAACAGGCTGTTGTGCGACGCCGCCCACCGGATGTACCCGTCGAGCTGCGCCTTCAGCCAGGCATCGCCCTGCGCGATCGTCCCGTCGTGCATGTCGTGCTCCAGGTTGGGCACGACGAACGCCACCGTCGGCAACCGGTCGAGGTCGGCCGGCCAGGCCGTGAACGGTAGGTTGCACGTGGCGGGGATCGCGTTGGCCGGGGCGCCTTGCCAGTTCACCCACGGGTTGTGCTTGCGGGCGTAGTCGCCGGACTTCTTGCCGCGGAATCCGTCCTCCGGAAGGTCCTCCGAGTAGCCCCGGAAGCCGAGCCCGGCGGCGATCAGCTCGGCGCCGAGGTTCGGCGCGGCGAACGGGAGGTGCCTGGGGAGGCCGTCGCTGGTGACGCCGAGGTTGGCGCCGGCAAACAGCATGATGTAGTTCGGCTGGCTGGGATGCATGATGGCGTAGGACTGGGCAAAGAGCGCACCGCGGCCTGCGAGTTCGTTGATGTACGGCGCCTCGCGGTTGCCGATGATGCTGGAGAAACTCTTGTTCTCCTCGATCACGACGACCACGCGATCGGGTCGTGGCAACGCACCGCCGGCCGCCGCCGCGGCGACGCCGCAGCCGACAACGCACGCGAGGGCCAGGCGCACCGCAACGCTTGGTCTCATGGCTTCCTCCGTGTGATCTCCGGAGTCCCGACGATCGTGATGCGTCCCTCGAGGCGGCCGTCGATCGGGTCGTGGGCCTTGAGGTAATCCACGAACGCGTCGATGTCGAGGACTCCCGTGTCATAGCGGTAGCCCTTGGCATTCTTCGCCAGCGGGTGGGAATCGCCGCCGCCCGCGATGAAGCTGGGCAGGGTGATCCGGTAGGTGGCGCCGGCCTGGACCGGTTTGCCGCCGACCTCGAGATCCTCGACCCGCTCCCCCGCCGGCTTGCCGATGTCGATGACGTACGAGGTACCTCGGGATGGGTACAGCAGGCCGGACGCGTTGCCCGGCATACCGCCGAGCGTCTCCTCCAGCACCGCCTTGAGCGCGGCGCCGGAAAGGTCGAGCTGCACGAGCGTGTTGTTGAACGGCTGCACCGTCACCGCCTGGCCGTAGGTGATCGGCCCGGGGTCGAGACCGGCGCGCACGCCGCCGGAGTTGACGAACGCGGCGACCGAGCCGGCCTTCTCGGTGGCCGCCAACATCGCGTCGGTGATCACGTCAGCCATCGGGTTGTCCGCGTGCCGCGGCGTGACCCTCGTCCTCGCCACCCCGGTGACCGTGTGGCCGACGATCTCGTCGCGCGCGGCGGCGAGCGGCAGCGAGAACGCCGCCACCATGCTCTTCACCGTCGCGTCCTCGGAAACCGCAGGAACGATCGGCACGGGGAGGGCGTCGGCCCAGCTCGCCACGCGGCCGGCGTCGTCGAAGCTCACCTCGATGCGGCCCAGCACCCTGCCCCAGTCCCACGCCTGCACGATGAGGACCGTGTTCCCGTCCACGTCCTTGAGCACGGTCGGGTAGGGGCCGGCCGGCTGCGGCAGGCCGGGAACGGTCCCCAGCAGCGTGTGGCTGTGGCCGCCGACGATCACGTCGACCCCCCTGAGCTTGGGGGCGAGCTCCTTGTCCGCGTCGTAGCCGATGTGCGAGAGGAGGATGATCTTGTCCACGCCGGTGCGGGTCAGCTCGTCGACCGCGGCCTGCACGCTGCTCACGAGATCCTTCAGCTTGACGTCGGGGCCCGGCGTGCTGATGGTCAGCAGCTCGGGGGTAATGGCGCCGACGATCCCGATCCGCTCGCCGCCGACCTCGAGGACCGTATAGGGCTTGATCAAGGTGGCGAGCTCCTTGTCGCCGCTGACGTCGAGGTTCGCGGCCAGGAGCGGGAAGCGGGCGAGGCTCGCAAACCGGGCGAGCACGGCCGAGCCGCGGTCGAACTCGTGGTTGCCGACCGCCATCGCCTGGTAGCCGGCGACGTTCATGAACGCGAGGTCGGCGAGTCCGTGGTAGACGTTGAAGTACAGCGTGCCCTGGAACGTGTCGCCCGCCGAGAGCAGGATCGGGTTGGGGTCGCTGGCGCGAAAGCGGTTGATGAGCGTTTCCTGCCGCGCGTAACCGCCCATCTCGTGCCCGCGCTGCGTGAACGATTCCACGTGGGCGTGCATGTCGTTGGTGTGCAGGATCGTGATCGTGATCGCCTTGGCGAGCGCGGGCCACGCCTGCGCCGCCAGTAATACCAGGACGAGAACCGCGCCGCCGATCGCCTTCTTCATGCGTCCTCCAGCGTCATGCCGGCCACCACGTTCGGCCCTGCGGCCCGCACGACCACCGCCAAGCGCGCACGGTAGCAAACCAACGGCACAAGCGCGACCGCCGGGCGCGCGGTCGCGGTCGTCGCCGGGGAACGGATCGCTTCCCCGTGGCGCGGCTGCCCTCAGCCGCGCACGAAAGATCCCCGTCCCGGGGTCTTCGCAGGGCGGGCGAGGGCGGCCGCCCCACCGGACAAGCGGCATCGCCTGCGGGAGCCGCGCGTCTGGCCTAATTGGAACCTTTCGGCCACTGCGGCAGCGGGTTTTTGTACACCGGGTACGCCGGCCGCTCGAACGTCGGGGGCGGGTTCTTGGCGAGCAGTTCGAGGACCGTCTGCACCGCCCGCTCGAGCTGCGGGTCGTGCCCCTCGCGCACGAGCTTGGGGTCCTGCTCGACCTCGATGTCGGGCGCGATCCCCTCGTTCTCGACCTCCCACTTGCCGGAAAGGCCGTAGATCGCCCACCGCGGCGCGGTGATGCGCCCGCCGTCCATTAGCACCGGGTAACCGCCGATCCCGACGAGGCCGCCCCACGTCCGCACACCCACCAGGGGCCCAATGCCGGCTTTCCGGAAGTACCACGGCATCGCGTCCCCGCCCGAGCCGGCGAACTGGTTGATGATCATGACCTTCGGCCCGTAGATCGACTCCACCGGCTCGGTGTAGTCCTGGCCCTCGCGGGTCATCACGCGGCTCATCGGCGAACGCCGCAGGTAGTCGATGATGTAGTCGGCCAGCTCGCCGCCGTGGTTGAAGCGCTCGTCGAGCACGGCGGCCTGCTTGCCGACCTGGGCGAAGTAATACCGGTTGAAGCTGGTGTACCCGCCGCCCGCGGTGTCGGGCAGGTGGACGTACGCAACCCGGCCGCCCGAGAGTTCGTCGACCTTGCGCCGGTTCCCCTCGATCCAGGCGAGGTGGCGCAGGCCGCGGTCGCTCGCCACCGGCACCACGGTGAGGCCGCGGGCGCCCTTGCCGTCCGCGGTCGGACCCACCCGGATCACGGTCTGCTTCCCCGCGGTCTCGAGGAAGAAGCTGTACAGGTCGTCGGCGGCGCGCAGCTCGCGGCCGTTGACCGCGAGCAGGTACTCGCCCGCTTTGACGTCGACGCCGGGTTGCGTCAGCGGCGCCTGCAGGTCGGGGTTCCAGTTCTCGCCGCTATACACGCGGGCGAAGCGGTAGCGCCCGCCGTCGATCGTGTAATCGGCGCCCAGCAGGCCGACGCTCACCTTGTCGCTCTTGGGCTCCGCACCGCCGCGGACGAACGTGTGCCCGACGGTCAGGTTGCCGGTCATCTCCGCAAACAGCGCGTTGAGGTCGTCGCGGCTCGCGATCCCCGCGAGGTACGGGGCGTACGCCTTCTCGGCCGCAGCCAGGTCGAGGCCGTGGAAGTGCGGGTCGTAGAAGAAGTCGCGCTCGATCCGCCAGACCTCGCGGTACATCTGCGCCCACTCGGCCTTCGGGTCGACGTACACCTTGAGGTCCTTCATCGCCAGCGCGCCGTCGCCGCCCTTGGGGGCCTTGTCGGAACCCACGATATGCCAAGTCGGGCCCGAGCGGTAGAGCACCTTCTCGCCGTTGGCCGAGAGCGCGAACGCCGAGACGCCCTCGAGCAGCGGCTCCGTCTTGCGCGTCTCGAGGTCGAACCTCGACACGTCCAGCTTCGGCGGGCCGTCCCCCAGGTCAACAAGCGGCCCCTCGACCAGGAAGAGCTTCCCCTCCTTGCCCGCGAACAGGCCGCGGTAGTTCTTGGCCGGGATCGGCAGCGCGACGATGCGCTGGTCGAGGCCGTCGAAATCGATCTCCACCGTGGCCGCCTTTTCGGCCTTGCCGTCCTTGGCCTCGCCCTTCTTCGCGTCGGCGGGGGCGACCGCGTCCTTCTTCTCCTTGTCGGCGTCCTTCGCCTTCTCCTCGTCGCTCTGCGGCGGGATCGGCGACGCCACGCCCTTCTTGAGCACCGCGGCGTAGACGCTGCGGGTGACCGGGTGCCCGATGCTCGTCATGTCGAGCCATCCCGCCGTCAGCCCCACATTGGTGCTGGCGGTGAAGTAGAGGTACTTGCCGCCCTTGTCGAACACCGGGTAGAGCGCGTCGCTCATGCCGTCAGTGACCTGGGTGGCCTTGCCACCGGTGAGCGGGTAGACGAACACCGCGCGCAGCTGGCTCGGCAGCTGCTTGGTGTAGGCGAGCCAGCGGCTGTCCGGCGACCACCGGACATCGAACTCCTGTGCCGGCGAGTCAAAGCGGTCGGTGTCCACCTTGACCGGCACCGGGTGCTCGAGGTCCACGACCCAGAGGTTGAGCCGCTTGTCGCTGTATGCGATCTTCTTGCTGTCGGGTGACCACGTGGGCGCGTAGAAGAACGACGGCGGGTTGCCGAGGTCGATCTTCCGGACCTCGCCGAGGCCGTCCTGCGGACGCACGTACAGCGCGTACTCGCCCGACTCGTCGGAGAAGTAGGCGATCCGCGTGCCGTCCGGCGACCACGCCGGGTCGCGCTCCGCCGCGCCTGGGGTGTTGGTGACATCGCGGATATCCCCCTTCTCGGCCGGCACCGTGACGATCTCGCCGTGCGCCTCGAAGACGGCGCGCTGGCCGGTCGGCGAGATGCCGGCGCCCAGGATGTCCTTGACCGGGTCGAGCTGGAGGAAGTGCGGGCGCAATTGCGGCATGTCGGCCGCGAGCCGCACCGGCACGGTCCGGTCCTGGCCGCTCGCCAGGTCGAGGAGGTGCAGCGAGCCGAACTGCTCGTACACGATCGCGCCCGGCCCGGCCGAGGCCGAGCCGATGTCGAGCCCGTCGTTCTTCACCACCTCCCGCACGTCGCGGCTGCCGAGGTCGTAGGCGAACAGCGACACCGGCCCGTTGCGGTCGGAGAGGAAATAGACCGAGTTGCCCACCCACATCGGGTTCTTGTCGTTGGAGTTGCCGGCTTGCGGCACCTTCACGATGCTGGAGTCGGCGAGGTCGGCGATCCAGACCCGTGCCGTCTGGCCGCCGCGGTACGACTTCCAGCCGGGCTGCCACTGGAAGTTTGGCTCGTACGCCAGGCGTGAGCCGTCGGGTGAGTACGAGGCCTCCTGCACCCGGGGCAGCGGCACCTCGGTGGGGAACCCACCCGCGACCGGCACCGTGTACATCTGCTCGGGGTCGGCGACGCTCGCGCGCGGCGAGCGGAACGCCACCCGCGTTCCGTCCGGCGTCCAGGCGAGCGCGACGTCGGCACCGGGGTGGTAGGTGAGCCGGCGGGGCTCGCCGCCCGCGGCGGCGACCACGTAGACGTCCACGTTGCCGTCGTACTCGCCGGTGTAGGCGATCATCCCGCCGTCCGGCGAGAAGATCGGGCCGCTCAGGCGCCCGCTGCCCGCGACCAGGCGGCGCGCCTCGCCGCCGTCGCGGGCGACCGTCCAGATCTCGCCGCCGTACGCGAAGGCGATCTGGGCCTTGCTCACGCTCGGCGATTGCAGCAGCAACGGCGTGGGGGTTGCGGCCGCGGCAATGCCGAGGCCGAGGACCGCCGGCAGCATGGCGGCGAGTACGCGCTTGAGCGCTGTCTTCATGGCGTCTCCCTTGTCCGAGAAGTCCGTGAGAACGTGTCCGTCTTGCATCGCGGCCGAGGATACCACCCGCGGGCGACACCGCACGCGAGCGGCCGCCGTGGCGGCCGCAACCGGCAGAACCGGATCCCCGGCCCGGACGTTCATGCCCAACATACGTCCCGGGGCCCATGGAGGTTCCCTCTGCCGCGCCGGTCCCGGCGGACATCGGTCTTGCCGTTCCCTAGCGGCGGCCCGGCCGCTGCTATGATCGGGGCCGTACGAAAGGACGCGGCGATCCCCGACCAACCTCCCTCCGGTGGCGACCGTTCACACGAGCCGGCCAAGCAGCCTGAACGCCGCGGCGCCAGGCGACTCGGCCTGGTGGGATTCCTCGTCGAGCTGGTCCTGCCGGCGGCGCTCGCCGGCGCGCTCCTGTTCGTGGCGGCCAGCCACCTCCCGCTCTGGGACCTCCGCACCACTGCGGGACTCGTCGTGTTCGGCGTCCTGCTCGTCGCGGCCAGCGTGTTCTTGAGCATCAAGGTGGACGGCCTCACGCTCGCGCGGCGCCGGAAGGCGGGGGCGAGCCAGCTCCTCAACCGCGCCGGCCCGTGGCCGCGCCTCGTCAAGTTCATCCTCGCGGGCGTGGTGGTCCCGGTCGCGGCGCTGGTCGCCGCCAACCGGGTCGAACTGCCCGGCCACCGCACCCCGATGGCGCTCGCCATCGCGGCCAGCGCGCCGGCGCCCGAACTTCCCTGGGAGAGCAAGCTCGCCGCCGCCGTCCTCCGCGCCTCCGACCCGGCCGCCAAGGTCGAGGGGATCCTGGCGCTGCAGGCGGCCGCCACGCCCGCGGCGTTCGACCAGCTGCTCCGCATCGCGGACGCCGACCCGGCGGCGCTGGCCGGCGGCCCCGTCTCCCTGGCCCTTGCCAAGGCGCTGGCCTCGTTCGGCGCGCAGGCAGCGCCGAAGCTGCTGCAGCGTCTCGCCGAGATCGGGCCCACCGCCCGCAAGGCGGCGGCCGGACCCGGCGGCGGCCTGTTTGAGCGCTACCTGTCGCCCGGGTTCGAGGCGGCGAAGCACGAGATCGGAGCGCGGCACCTCGACCCGGCGGCGCAGGCCGCGGCGCTCGCGCGGCTCCAGGCGAGCGAGAACGCAGCCGAGTCGGCGCTGCGGACAGCCGAGCCCGGCGGCGTGGCCTCCGGGGAGGGCTCCGGCCTGCCGGCGCTCGTCGTGCAGGCGCTCCTCGCGATGAACGTCAAGCAGGACGCCGGTGTGCTCGCATTCGCCCGCGCGACCGCCGCGGATGCCGCGTGGTCCGACGGCGTGCGCGGCGAGGCGCTGCTGCTCGTCGCCAAGCTCGGCGGCAAGGACGACCTGCCGGGGCTCTTCGCCTACCTCGACAGCCCGAGTGCGCTGCTGCGGGCGCGAGCGATGCAGGCGATCGCCGAGCTCGAGGCGAAGCTCACCCCGGCCGGCGGCACCGGCTGAACCCGGGGGCAAGGGAGGGTCCGTCCGATGGGCAAGTTGCGAGAGATGTTCGGGCCGAACCGGGAGCAGGTGTGGCGGCAACTCGCCCAGGAGATCGGCGCGACGTATGCCGACGGTGGTTTCTGGCGCGGCGACAAGGTCGAAGCGAAGGTCAAGGCGTGGACCGTCACCCTCGACACCTACACCGTGTCCACCGGCAAGAGCTCGGCGACGTTCACGAGGATGCGGGCGCCGTACGTGAACCCGGACGGCTTCCGCTTCAAGATCTATCGCAAGGGGCTCTTTTCCGCGCTGGCGAAGAAGCTCGGGATGCAGGACATCGAGGTGGGCGAGCGGGAGTTCGACGACGCCTTCATCGTCCAGGGTAACGAGGCTTCCAAGGTCCTCTCGCTGCTCGCGGCCCCCAGGCTCCGCCAGATGATGCTGGCCATGCCCGAGTTCTACCTCGAGGTGAAGGACAGCGAAGGCGTCTTCGGGCCGAAGTTCCCCGCGAACGTGGACGAGCTCTACTTCCAGGTAGGCGGCGTGATTCGCGACGTGGCGGTCCTCAAGGGTCTGTTCGACCTCTTCGCCGAGGTCCTCAACACCCTCTGCCACATCGGCTCGGCCTACGAGAACGACCCACAGCTCACTCTGTGACGATCCAACGGCGGGCGGCCTTTGGTCTGTCGCGGCGGTTGCTCGCAAACGCACGCCTTCTCCAGGCGAACCAGGGTCCGTTAGCCAACGCGCGCATCGGCCGCTACTTTTCCACCGGGTGGCGCACGATCGTGCGCAGCTTCTCGGGGTTGGCCTGCCGCGGGTCCCCAAGAAGGTAGATTTCGTGGTGCTTGCCCCGGTAGCGGTAGCCGTTCTCGGCCGCGAACGCCTTCATCCGCACCACCGTCTGCGGCTCCTCGTGGTACCCGCCGACGTGCATCGTCTGGATCGTGAGGCCTTCATGGAACGGGCCGAAGCGCATCTTCGTCGCGACCTGGTGCCCCGACTTCTCTTTCAGCCCCTCGAAGGCCCGGCCGAACATCGTTTCGGTGATGTGTTTCGGCTGCATGATCATCAGCGTCCAGCGCCAGCGCGACGTCAGCTGAAAGGCGAAATCGCCCGCATCAACCCACCACAACCCCTCGAGGGGCATGACAACGTAGTCGATAGGGTTGCGGGTGCGTTGTTTGGACGCGACCTTCAGTGCGAGCGATACCTCGAGCAGCCCGGCCATCGCTTTCTGGAAGGCAGCCGACGTCGCCGGCCGCTCGTTCGGTTCCATATAGCCGTCGACCATCACAAAGTTGAACTTCGGAACAGTGACCACTTCGATCTTCCGCGCGGAGGGCGAAAAGAGTTGCTTGAACTCCTTCTTGAGATCTATTTTCGTGACCATGGCATCCTCCTCGGTTTGCGGCCCGATGTCCCGAAACTGGCGGCGGTTCTGGTTGGTTGTCCGACACCATGGTACAGTGGATCCGTCTGACAGGGTAGCGGATCGCCAGGGCCGTCCCCGGCGCTGACCTGGCCTGTCACCTCAACCGCGGCGCATCGACCGATGCGAGCGTCGGTCGCTACATGTCCGTCTTCTCGAGTGCGGTCGTCGCCCGGTCAATGACCGCCGCCACGCCTGCGAGTACCTTTGCGGTGCGAACGATCCCCTCGTCGGCCTCCTGCCACCTCATGAGCTCGATGGCCTCGCGCACCATCGGCACCGTCTTGACGCCGTAGCCGGTGTACATGCCGGGCGCGTACAGCAGGTTCTCGAACCACGGACGGTCCGGAAGACCCGCCGGGTCGAGCATCGCGCGCTCTATGCCCATGAGCGTCGCGTTCACGGCCTGGACGCTCTCGCCGGCAAGGCCGGCGCCGCCGTTCGCCCGTGCCTTCGCGACCGCCTTATCGTATCGCTCGGTGCTGTGCGCCAGCGCCTCGGCGGCGTTCTCGAGCGGCGCGAAGTTGAGGTGCGGTGGGACCGCCTCGGCCGGCGGCGGCAGCAATGGCGCACGCGGATCCACGGTCGCCGCGAAGACGCCTTCCTCGAGCTCGAGGTTGCGCTCGCGCGCCTCGTCCCGCTCCTTCTGCAGCAGCTTCTGGAGCTGGCCGACGTAGAGGTCGACGGTGTCGGCGAGGTTGGTGAACCGGAACGGGAGGAGTTCGGCGTCGGCCAGGCGCATGACCGCGGTGCCCGTCGTCTGCGCGAGCGCGCGGCCGTAGACGAACGTGGTGTCGCCGAAGTGGGTGTACCAGTAGAAGTCGTCGTAGATCGAGTGGTAGATGCCGCCCTCGTCCTCGCCGCCGAACCCGAGCGAGATGCAGGGGATCCCGAGGTGGTCGAGGAACACCGTGTAGTCGGAGCCGAAGCCCAGGGCGCCGATGCGCAGGTCGGGGCGTTCCCGGATCTCCTTGCGGTCCTCGGCCGTCTTGGCGTCCTCGATGCGATGGAGCCGGAGCCGCTTCCACACCGACACACCCGACTCGGGGTCGGTGATGTCGCGGGCCACGTCGTTGTAGAACGCCTCGAGCGTGTGCGAGCCCTCCATCTCGAGGTAGCCGCGGCCGTTCGAGTCGGAGTTGAGGTACGCGACGGCGTGCTGCGACAACTCGGCGGCGTGCGTTTCGGCCCACTCGGTCGAACCGAGGAGGCCCGGCTCCTCGCCGTCCCAGGCGCAGTAGACGATCGTGCGCTTCGGCCGCCAACCCTGCTTGAGCAGCTCGCCGTAGGCGCGCGCCTCCTCGAGCAGCGCGGCCTGGCCGGAGACCGGGTCCTCGGCACCGTTGACCCAGGCGTCGTGGTGGTTGCCGCGGATCACCCACTCTCCCGCCTTTGTCGAGCCGGGGATCGTCGCGATGACGTCGTAGACCGGCTTGATGTCCCAGTTCGACTTCACCACGAGGTGGACCCTGGTCGCGCCCGGGCCGACGTGGTAGGCGAACGGGAGCGCGCCCCGCCACGCCTCCGGCGCCATCGGGCCGCTTAGCGCCGCGAGCAGTGGCCTGGCGTCGCCGTACGAGATCGGCAGCACGGGGATCTTCGTGATGACCGTGACGTCCTTCAACGGGAGGCGCTTGGCGTCCTTGGTGGCGCCCACGCCGGGAGTCAGCGGGTCGCCGACGTAGTAGGTGTCCATGACGCTGCCCCGCTGCACGCCCTCGTTCGGGCGAAATGGGCCGTCGGGGAACGTCGCGCCCTCGAAGTAGCCGTCGTCGCGGGGGTCGGAGTAGATCAGGCACCCCACCGCCCCGTGCTCGGCGGCGACCTTGGGCTTGATGCCGCGCCAGGAGTGGCCGTAGCGCGCGATCACCACCGCGCCCTTGACCGAGACCCCCAGCCGCTGGAGGCGGTCGTAGTCATCGGGCACGCCGTAGTTGACGTAGATGAGCGGTCCCGTCACGTCGCCGTCGGCCGAGTAGGCGTTGTAGGTCGGAAGCTGCTCCTTCGTCTGCCCGGAGGTCGGGTCCACCGCGACGGCCGGCTCCTGCAGCGCCGCGACGAACCTCGTCGGCGCGACCATCTCCAACCGGCGTTCCTTCGGCGTCGGGAACAGCACGTCGAACGTCTCGATCTTGGCCTCGAGCCCCCACGCCTTGAACTGCGACAGGATCCACTCGGCGTTGTCCTTGTCGTACGCCGAGCCGACGGCGTGCGGCCGCGCCGAGAGCCGCTTCACGTACGCGCGCAGGTTCGCCGGGTCCGGGATCGCGCGGAACTTCGCCTCCCACCCGCGTTCGACCCGTGCCGACTGATCGGAAAAACCCGCGAGCCCGGGTTCGTCCGCCGGAGCCGAGCCGAGCGTGAGCAGTGCCGCCGCCACCACACCAAGGAGCCTGCAACCCCGCATGGAAGCCTCCCTTTCGAGAAAGTTCGTCGATGCAAGTATCGTCCGCTACCGCGCGAAATCGTACGCCCGCGGGACGACGGTGATGCAGGCGTCGCTGCAGCGATAGCCGTCGCGGAGCATCTCGAGCTTGATCTCGTGGCCGCCGTCCACGAGCGTGAACCCGCGCGCGACGTCCTTCTCGTGATCCAGGCCGATCGTCTCGCCGGGAGTCACCGTCACCCACTTGTCCACGATGGTGCGCCAGATCTGCGCGCCGGCGCCGATGACGTTCTGTCCGAGGATCAGCGAGTCGAGGATCCTTGCGCCATCCTCGATCTTGCCGACCATCGACAGGATGCTGCGTTCGACGGTGGCGCCGCTGACGATGACGCCGTTGGCGACGAGCGAGTCGACGATACGCGTGCTGCTGTGGATGAATTTTGCCGGCAGGCCGCTCTCGACGTGGGTGTAGATCGGCCAGTGCGGGTTGTATAGGTTGATCGCCGGTTCGGTCGCCCGTAACTCCATGTTGGTGTCGTAGTAGCTCTCGATCGTCCCGATGTCGCGCCAGTAGCCGCGTTCCTTTTCCGCTGCTCCCTTGACGAGGAACTGCGAGAAGTCGCATGCGAAGACCCGCCGGGCAGGGTTGTGCAGCGTCGAGGGGATCACGTTGCGCCCGAAGTCCTGCCTCGTGTACCGGTCGGGCTCCCGCCGGTCGCGGTCGTCGTCCACCGGCTCCTTGGCCGCGTCGCTTGCCAACTCCTCGAGCAGTGGCCGGTACCGCCAGGCATAGTTCCCCATCGAGACGAGGCAGTGCTCCGGGTCCTCGGGCAGGGGCCTGGGGTCCTTCGGCTTCTCCTCGAAGCCGATGACGCGCCCTTCCCGGTCCACCTCGAGCACGCCGTACCGGCTCGCGTCGCTGACGGGCCACCTGACGGCCATGATCGTCAGGTCGGCGTCGTGTTCGAGGTGGAAGCGCTCGAAGTTGCGGTAATCCATCATGTAGACGTGGTCCCCGCCGAAGACGAAGACCACGTCCGGCGCCTCCTTGCGGATGAGAGAGGCGTGCTGCGCAATCGCGTTCGCGGTGCCGTGGTAGCGCCCGAGATCGCTGCCCTTGGCGGGGATCGGCGGCGAGTCGTCGATGTACTGCTCGGCGCTGACGCCGAACCGGGCGGAGTGGCCGAGCTTGATCTGGCGGTTCAGCGACCCCGGGAGGTGCTGCGTCGGCAGGATCACGTTCCGGATCTTCGAGTTCCAGATGTTGGAAACGACGTAATCGATGACGCGCTGGGTGCCGGCGATCGGGATCGCAGGCTTCGCGCGATGGTTCGTCAGCGGGAGAAGGCGCTCGCCGACGCCGCCAACCAGGACGAATGCGAGGGATTCAGTGTCTGCCATACCCGCCCCCAGTTGTGGCGCCGCGGTTCATGCGCATCCCGCCGCCAAGCCGGCATAGCCGGCGCTCGGCGGCGGCGAGATGGGCGATTACGCGGACGTCTTGGACGCTGCGGCGCGGGTACGTCCCTTCGGCTTCCCCGCCTTCCGCCGGGCCTTCGCCTTGGCCGGCTGCGGCGCATCGTTCATCGCCGCGAGCCGCCGCTTCGCCTCCCGCGCCCCGATGCCGCGGATGGCAACGATTGCCGCCCTGGTCTTGGCCCGCACCTTCAGAGGCCCGTTCCCCTTCTCCCAGGCGTAGACGGCCTGTCCCGTCACGCCCACGAGCTGGGCGAACTCTTGCCCCGACAACCGCAGTTTCCGCCGCAGGCTCCGCATCCCCTTCGCGGTGAGGCGCGCCTTGTCGGCCGCGGTGTCCGCGGCCTGCGCCGCCGGGCGGAGACCGGCCACCGTCCTTTGCAACGACCGCACCTCCTTCTCCAGCGTGGCGACCTTGCGCTTCAGATCGGCGGCCGTGCGCTTGAGCCCCGCGGCCGGCTTGCGGGCAGGGGCGACGACGGTGTTTGCTTCCCGGCGTGCGATCCGGGCCATCTCGTCTTTCAGGACCTTGGCGATATTTGGCATGCGACTCCTTTCTGAAAACAACACGTTAGTCAAGGATACTATGATAATGGGAGTCAAGACCATTGTCCAACTAAACCGCTTCCCGCCCCCGGCTGACAACCCCGCCTTCATGGCCGCTCTTCCCGCGGTTTGCAGCGTTGCCATGCCAAGCGCCGGGACAAGAGCCCGCCGGCCACAGTCCGGTAAATTTCCCACCATGGATCTCGCGGTCGAAACGCACGGTCTCACGCGCCGGTTCGGCGAGCTGACGGCGGTCAACGGCATCGACCTCGCGGTGCCGCGCGGCAGTTTGTACGGTTTCCTCGGCCCCAACGGCGCCGGCAAGTCCACCACGATCAAGTGTCTGACCTCCTTCTTGCACCGCGTCGAGCTATTCCGCGCCGCGCTCGACCCGATCTTCCTCCTGGTGTTCTTTGCCTGCTTTTCGGCGCTCCTTTCCCTCGGGATGCAGATGCTGCTGCGCGACGGCCGCCGCGGCGAGCTGGCGACGCTCCTCCTATTCCTGGGGCTGTCGGCCGCCGGCGTGGTGCCGCAGTTCTTCGCCCACGAGCACCGAACCGCGCGTGCGCGGCTCTTGGTTACGACTGCGCCGGCACCGGTCCCGCGCTCCGGGCGGCCGGCGCCCGCGGGTCCGGAACCCGCGCTCGAGATCCCCGCGGCGCTCAGGTTCCTGCCGTCCGACCTCTACGCTGCAGGCGTCTCGGCCGCCGGCGCGCGCCGTGGCGCCGCAATGGGTCTCGACCTCGGTTCCTCGCGCTTCTAGCTGCGCTCGGCTACGCCGCCACCGCCACGCTTCACCGCCGCCTGCTCGAGACCCCGGAGACCGCGGGGCCACGCGACTCGCGCGCGCCGATGCGTGTGCGGGCTGCGTGGTTCCCCGGCCTGTCGGCCACCGCGGCCGCGACGGCCGCCGCGCAACTCCTGGCGCTGCTGCGCACCGTGCGCGGCAAGATGCTCCTGCTCAGCCCGCTGTTCACCACGACGCTGTTCGCCGTCGCCTTCACCCGAGGTGACGGCCGGCACGCCGCGTTCCTCGCGCAGCCGGTGGCGATCGCCGGCATCGCCGTCCTCATCGCCCTGGCGAACCTTGCCTCGGTCACATGCAACCAGCTCGCCACCGACGACAGCGCCCTCGTCCTCGAGTTCTTGCAGCCGCTCGAGGAGCGCGACCTCCTCCTCGGAAAGCTCGCCGGTTCGACCGTGCTGTTCGCAGCCTCGGTGACGATCGCGCTCCTGCCGCTCTTTGTCATCTTCCCCGGCGTTTCGCCGGGGGTGCCGCGGTCGCAGCGATGCCCCTGGTCGCGCGCGCGGTCGTTGCGCGCCGCGAGAACCTCGTGATGGTCGCCGCGGGACGCTGAGATGCGCGGTCGTTGCTCCTGTAGCGGCGTTTGCGAGCAAACGCCGGTCTTCCCAACGTGAACCTCAGCCTCTCGGCCGATGCGAGCATCGGCCGCTACACGGGAGCAGGGGCGCGACGCAAAGAGAGAGCCCGGCTAGACAGCCGGGCTTCTCGTCCCGGTCTCGAAGAGACAGGGCGCAGCGGGCGGGTCGCCTACTTCAGGTGCTGGCCGACCAGCTTCGTCATCTCGAACATCGACACCTGCCTCTTGCCGCCGAACACGGCAAAGAGGGCGGCGTCGGCGTTGATCATGCGCTTGTTCACCGGGTCCTGCAGCTTGTTCTTCTTGATGTACTCCCACAGCTTCTTCGTGACCTCGGTGCGCGGCATGGGCGCCGATCCGATGACCGCGGCAAGCGCGGCACTCGGTGTCATCGGCTTCATGAACGCCGGATTCGGCGTGCGCTTGACGTGAGGCTTCTTCACCACCACCTTCTTCACCTTCTTCACCTTCTTCGCCACCTTCTTCACGGCCTTCTTGACGGCCTTCTTGGCGACCTTCTTCTTCGCCACCTTCTTCACGACCTTCTTCGGCGCCTTCTTGACGACTTTCTTGGCCACCTTCTTCGGCGCCTTCTTCACGACCTTCTTCGCCGCCGCCTTCTTCACGACCTTCTTCGCTGCCTTCTTCACGACCTTCTTTGCCGCCATCTTTACCACCCCTTTCTCCAAGGTTCACTTGGCTGGTTCCTAACATGAAGCCTGCTTGTACTAGGAAAGAGTGCCCCAAGGAGGCACACGTGTCAATCACCCCTCGCCGAATCGCCCTCCCCGAGGCGGGCAGGAGTCTGGAGTTCCGTCCCGGCCATGGCCACCCCACCCGCTACAGCAGGCTCGTGAGGTCGTCGTCCGGAAGCGGTGCAACGGGCGCCGCCACCTCGTAGACCGGCGGGATCTTTCGCCAGTCCTGGACGGCCCAGTTGTGCCCCTTCGGGCGCGTGAGGAGGCGCTCCAGCGGCGCGAACACCGCTTTCCCCCCGGCCACCGTCGAGAGGTAGGCCCAGCCTTGCGCCCGCGTGATCGCCACGAACAGCAGCCGCTCAATCCGCTCCGGGCTGTAGCGCTGGAAGTTCTCCGTCTGCAGCCCCGGCAGCAGCACCGAATCCAGCGTGATCCCCTTGGCGCTGTGGTAGGGCATCACCTTCGGCAGGTCGCTCGCGAAGTCCATCCGCTCGGAGGCCTCGACCACGTTCCCGGCCTCCCGCATCGCGGCGGCGACCTCGGCCATCACCCGGCGCTTCGGCACCAGGATACCCACCCGCTCGGAGCGCGCGAGGCGGGTCCGCAGCGCGGCGGCGAGATCCCGCGCGGCCTCCGCCTCGCGGCCGAGTGTGGAGGCGAGCCCCGCCCGCAGCACCAGGTACGGCGGCAGGATCTCGCGCTCGAGCGCGCCGTCGAGCGCCTCGAGCGCCCCGGCAGAGTCGCCGCGCCGCTGGAGCAGCAGCGCCAGGTTGAACAGCGGGCCGCCCCACGAAGGTTCGGCGGCCGCCGCCTCGCCGTACAGCTTCACCGCGCGCTCGGCGTCGCCGATCTCTGCCGCGAGCATCTCCATCCGGTTGAGGATCCCGCCATCGCGGGCGTTCCGGCTCGCGAGCACCTTCTTGAGTTGCGCGAACGCCCGCTCGCGATGCCCGAGCTCCGCCATCAGGTCGGCGCCCTCGCCCGCGATTCGCTCCACCCGCAACTCCACCGGCCGTTTCGGGCTCGTCACCGGCACCGTGAGGCAGTCTTTCCTCGCCCACCCCTCGGCGGGAAACGGCAGTCCGGCGCCCTTCGGGATCAGCTCGACGAGGCGCACCTCGGTGCGCAGCAAAATCGTGTCGTTCGCCACAACGCGCTCTCCTCGGCCGTCGCCCTCAAAGTGGACTTTGATCTCGCACTCCTGGTGGTGGCCAGCGCACTCTACCGCCGCTTTGCCCGCCGCATGCGCGGCTACGCCGACGCCCAGGCCCGCCAGATCTTTCGCGACCTCGTCGATCTGCCCGCTACGGTCAGGGGGACGCCCGCCGAGGTCCGCATCACCTTCCACCGCCGCGCCCACATCCCGATCTTGCTCGCCTCCGACCTGCTCACCGAAACACCTTCCGTACCCTGGTGGAACGGTGCTCGCCTCACACTTGAGGCCAGCCACAATCGTTAGCCGATTTCCGCTCCGTGGAAATCCAGGCAAGTGTAGGGGCGGGGCTTGTCCCCGCCCGCCGCAGCCAACGCATGGCCCCTACCTGCCCGCGGGTGGCCGCAACGGCCGTCCCTACATTTCAATCCGGTGGAACTCGACCCCCGGGCGGACCCCCACCACACGCGACCCTTGATGCGGTCCGAAGCGAGGTCAGGAGGTTGCGAGGGCTTCGAACTCGGCGATGGGGCGCTCGTCGCCGGAGCAGACGAGGTCGCGGTTCATGCGCAGCTCGGGGAGCTTGACGGCCAGCCACCGGCCGGCGACGGCGAGCTTGCGCTCGCTCGCGGCCGCCTGGCCGCAGAGCAGGGCGGCGATCACGAGGGCGCACGCCATGTCCACGATCTTGCGGCTGTAGAGCGCGGCGTAGCCCGCGCCCGGCTGCGCCTTTGCGAACGCGACCGCCTCGTCGAGGAGCGCGAGGCCTTCACGGACCTGCGCAGCCAGCGGCCGCACGGCCTCCGGCCACTCCCGGTCGAGGAGGCTCTCCACGACGGAGCGCGCAATGCCCGCGGCGACGCCGCCCATCGCGGCGACGACCTGGAGCTGGCTCGTGCCCTCGTAGATGGTGGTGATGCGGCTGTCGCGCAGGTGGCGCTCGACGGCGTAGTCCTTCATGTAGCCGCTGCCGCCGAGGACGGCGACGGCGCTGTTGGCCACCCGCATCGACATCTCCGAGGCGACGTACTTGCTCATCGGCGTGAGCATCGCGTTGACGCGCTTGAGCCGGCGCAGCTCCTGCTGCAGCGCCTTGGTCTCGTCCCCGGCGGCCCCGCCCTCGAGCCGGCGGGACGTGCCGGTCTCGAGGTCGACGCAGAAGCTGGCGTAGTAGGTCAGGGCGCGCGCCGCCTGCAGCTCCACGCTCATGTCGACGAGGAGCTCGCGGACGGCGGGGAGCGTGTCGATCGCGGCGCCGAACTGCTTGCGCTTGGCGGCGTACTCGCGCGCCACCCGGTACGCGGCCTCGGCGATGCCGAGCGCTTGCGCCGCGATGCCGATGCGGGCGCCGTTCATCAGGCTCATGACGTAGGTGACGAGGCCGCGCTGGCGCGCTCCGACGAGCAGCGCCGGCGCGTCGTCGAAGAAAAGCTCGCAGGTCGGGCTGCCGTGGATGCCGAGCTTGTCCTCGAGGCGGCGGACGCGCACGCGCGGCCCGCGCTCGACGAGGAACAGCGACAGGCCGCGGGCGTCGGCGATCCCCGGCTCGCTGCGGGCGAGTACCAGCAGGATCTCGCCGCACCCGTTGGTGATGAAGCGCTTGACGCCCTGGACGAACCAGTGGCCCGTCCCGTCCTGGAAGGCGCGCACCTTGATCGCCTGCAGGTCGCTGCCGGCGTCGGGTTCGGTGAGCACCATCGCGCCGTTCTTCCGCCCCGCTGCCATGTCCGGCAGCACCGCCGCCTTGATCTCCTCGCTGGCGAAGGCGTTGATCGTCTCGGCGATCCCCTGCAGGCCGAAGAGGTTCATCAGGGAGGCGTCGGCGCGGCTGACGACCTCGGTCGCCATGGTGTAGGCGAGCAGCGGGGCGTTGAGGCCGCCGAAGCGGTACGGGAGGATGAACCCCATGAGGTCGGCCTGGCTCAGGCGCAGCATCGCGTCGGCGATGCCGGGGGCGTAGCTCACGCTGCCGTCGTCGTGGAGGACGTTGCCGACGCGGTCGGTCTCGGCGGCGGTGGGCGCGATCACGTCGGCGGCGAGCTCGCCCAGGGAGGTCAGGATGCGGCGGTAGTTGTCAAGCGCATCGGTGGCGTCCTCGGGGGCGAAGTCGAACTCGGCGTGGAAGCGGAACCCCTCCTCGAAGAGCTCGGAGAGGAGGCGCAGGTCCATGTGCTCGAAGAGAAACTGGACATCGGAGTTGTCGAGGAAGAAGTTGGCCATCGTCGTCCCTCTAGCCTCCCGCCCCGCCGGCCTCGGCCGCCGGCGGCGCGAGCGGCTCGCCGAGCTCCTCGGCCTTCGCCCCGCTGCGGACGGCGCGGATGAGCTTGGGGATCACGACCCTGAGGTCGCCCACGATGCCGTAGTGGGCGACGGCGAAGATCGGGGCGGAGGGGTCGGTGTTGATCGCCAGGATCTTGGCGGACTCCTCCATGCCGGCGCGGTGCTGGACCGCGCCGGAGATGCCGCAAGCGATGTACAGCGCGGGGCGGACGGTGGTGCCGGTCTGACCGACCTGATGGTCCTTGTCCACGAAGCCGAGGTCGATCGCCGCCCGGCTGGCCCCCACCGCGCCGCCGAGGCAGTTCGCCAGCTCCCAGATGAGGCGGAAGCTCGCCTTGTCCCCGACGCCGGCCCCGCCGGCGACGATGACGCGGGCCGCCTTGAGGTTGACCTTCTTCGGCCGGCGCTCCGACTCCAGGATCGCGAGCGGCGGGCGAAAGCCGTCGAAGGCGGCGGCGTGGCGCACCAGCATGGCCCGCCGGCGCCCGTCTGGCTGCGGCATCACCATCACGCCCTCGCGGACCGTGGCCATCTGCGGCCAGCGGTCGTAGTTCACGATCGTGGCGATGATGCTGCCGCCGAACGCCGGGCGGATCTGCAGGAGTAGGTTTTTCTGTAGCTCCTTGCTCCCCGGGGGCGTGTGGTCGCCGATCTGCAGGTCGGTGCAGTCGGCGGTCAGTCCGCACCTCAGGGCGCTCGCCACGGTCGGCGCGAGGTCGCGCCCGAGCGCGGTGGCGCCGTACAGGACGACCTGCGGCGACCACGCCGTGACGAGCTCGCACACCGCGCGGGCGTACGCCGCGGTCTGGTAGTGGCGCAGGAGGTCGTGCTCGACGAGATAGATCCTATCCGCCCCGTACTGGCCGAGCCGGGTCGCGGTGGTCTCGCCATCCGCGACGGTCAGCAGCACCGCCCCGAGCGGCACGCCGAGCGTGTCCGCCAACTCGCGGCCCTTGCCCAGCAGCTCGAGCGACACCTCGGCGAGCGCGCCCCCCTCCTGCTCCGCGAACACCCAGACCTCGCCCCGCCGGTTGACCTCGATCATCGCCTGCCCCTCGCCGGCCGCCTAGCCAATGGTGTGGTCCTCGATGAGTTCGCGGACGAGCTGCGCCACGCCTGGGTCGCTGGCCGGGTACTCGCGGTAGGCGCCGCCGGCCAGCACGATCGACTGGACCCGGTGCACCTTGGTCGGGCTGCCCTTGAACCCGCACCAGGCGAGATCGGCGCCGATGTCGTCCAGGTTCCACTGCTCGATCAGCAGGCCGCGCCCGGCGAGCGCGCTGCACCGCCTGGCCGACTCGGCTGCCCTCTCGTCGTCGCTTGCCGCGGCCAGCTCGCGCCCGATGGCCTGTTCGACCTCGCTGCGGCAGCGTGCCTTCTTGAACTTCATCACCCGCCGCGCCGCCGGTGGTCGCGGCGTGTTGGCGCTGTCCAGGACGGTGGCGAGCACCGGCAGCTCCGTCTCCACGATCTCCCAGCCGTGGCCCAGGTTCCGCCTGGCCCGCAGCGTGCGGTTACGCAGCTCGAGGAGCTGCTCGAGGTAGGTGACCAGCGTGAACGAGAGCTTCTCGGCGAGCTGGGGGCCAACCTGGGCGGTGTCGCCGTCGATCGCCTGCCGGCCGCAGAGCACGATGTCGGCCTCGAGGCGGCGGACGGCGCACGCCAGGATGTAGCTGGTGGCCAGGGTGTCCGAGCCGGCCGCGCGCCGGTCGGTGATGAGGACGGCCCGGTCCGCGCCGCGGAATAGCGACTCGCGGAGGACATCCGACGCCTTGGGCAGGCCCATGGTGACGACCGTCACGGTGCCGCCATGCCCGTCGCGGATGGCGAGCGCCATCTCGAGCGCGTTGAGGTCCTCGGGGTTGAAGATCGCCGGCAGCGCGGCGCGGTTGACCGTGCCGTCGTCCCTCATCGCCTCGCCGGTGATCCCCTTGGTGTCGGGCACCTGCTTGACGCAGACCACGCAGTGATATCCCACGCCGCGACTCCTCACCTGAGCAACCCTTTGGCCGGCTTGCCCCCCCCAAGAACGCGGGGAGGGTACCCCACGGGCGCCGGCAAAGACAAGCGGCGCCCGGCTGAGCGGCGCCCGGCTGAGTGCCGTCGGGGGAATTCCGGCTCCGCGGGATCCCGTTGCCCAACACGGGTACCAGACGGGAGGCTGACATGAGCAACCAGGAGTTCTTCGCAGGCCGGCTGAAGGCGGAGGCGCCGGTCTTCGTCAAGGTGATCAAGGCCCTGCCGGCAGAGCGCGCCGACTACCGGCCCCACCCCGCGTCGCGATCCGCCGCTGAACTGGCCTGGACGCTGGCCGCGTCGGCGAGGAGCGCGGTCACGCTCGTCGACACGCACCGGGTCGACTGGAGCGAGTCGAAGGCGGACGGGGGCATCGCGGCCGCCGCGATTGCGCTCGAAAAGGCGCAGGCGCAGTTGCTCGAGCGCGTCGCACGCCTCGACAAGGCGACGTGGGAGCGGGAAGCCGAGTTCGCGATGGACGGGCACGTCGCGTGGAAGGCGCCGCTCGGCGAGATGATGTGGGGGCTGCTCTTCGACGCCATCCACCACCGCGGCCAACTCTCCACCTACATCCGCCCGATGGGCGGCAAGGTCCCCTCGATCTACGGGCCCTCGGCCGACGACCCGGGCGCCTGAGCCCGACCTCCCGGTCTCTTCCCCGGCGATGCGCGTCCGGCGGGTTGCGTCCCCCGTCAGTCTGGTGTTGGGGCGGGGCTTGCCCCGCCCGCCGCCGCCCCTTGGGGCGGGCGCCCTCGCCCGCCCGGCAGGAGCTGACGTGAATCGCGATCCTCGCACGATCCTCGCGTGGTCCCCCACCAACCCGCGGGCGGTCGTAAGGGCCGTCCCTGCGCAAAGAACCTACAACCGCCCGCCCGGCGGTCGCACCCCACAGCGACCTCCAGGTGGAACGGGCGTCCCGCCCGCGATCAACCCCGAGAGATACGCTATCGGAGGGCGGCGTGGGTTGCGCAGCCGCCGCGAGAGCCGGCGGGGAAGTGTGAGGAGGCGTCATGGGTGAGTTCGGCGGACTGCACGTGATCCTCGGCGCCGGAGGCGCGATCGGGACGCCGCTCGCGGCCGAACTGCTCGCAAACGGCGTGCGGCTGCGCACCGTCTCGCGGTCCGGCGCCGGGCCCGACGGGGCGGAGAAAGTGCGCGCGGACCTCACCGATGCGGATTCGGTCCAGCGCGCGGTGGGGCAGGGCTCGACCGTGTACCTCTTGGCGGGCCTCCCGTACGACCAGAGCGTTTGGCGGGAGCAGTGGCCGCCGATCATGCGCAACGTCGTCGCGGCTTGCGCCTCCAAGGGGGCGCGGCTCGTCTTCTTCGACAACGTGTACATCTACGGCAAGGTCGAGGGGCCGATGACGGAAGCGACGCCGGTGCGGCCGGCGAGCGCCAAAGGCGTGGTCCGGGCCGAGATCGCCGGCTTCCTGCAGGGCGAGATGGCCGCCGGGCACGTGACGGCGATGATCGCTCGCGCGGCCGACTTCTACGGCCCGTACGCCGAACGCAGCGGCATGCCCTCAATCCTCGTGCTGCAGCGGCTTGCCGCCGGCAAGACGGCGCAGGTGTTGGTCCGGGGGGACGCGAAGCACTCGTACACCTATACGCTCGACTGCGCGCGGGCGTTGCCCATGCTCGCCGCGGCGGACGACGCCTACGGTCAGATCTGGCACCTCCCGACGGCGCACCCGCCGCTCACCGGGCGTGAGTTCGCGGACCTGGCGGCCCGCGAGTTGGGCGTCCCGGCCCGCATCACGGTCACGCCGCGCTGGATGATACGCGCGGCGGGGGTGTTCAACACGCTGCTGCGCGAAGTGGGCGAAATGCTGTACCAGAACGAGGGCGACTACGAGTTCGACTCCTCGAAGTTCGAGAAGCGGTTCGCCTTTGCCCCGACACCGTACGAGGCCGGTATCCGCGCGGCGGTGGGGCAGATGAGGCGTGCGGCACCGCACCCATAAGGAGCGGCATACCGGGCGGGAACTGGATGCCCGCCTTCGCGGGCATGACGTCGTGCGCCCGCCGGGCGCGCCCCACACCGGCGCCGTCTGTCTAGCTTTCGATCCTCCACCGGCCGATGGGCCACGTCTCACCTGAAGAAGGCCCGCGTTTGCGAGCAGGCGCCGCTACAGATGCAGCAGCCGCGCGCTCGGCGGGCGCACCCCACAGCCCTCTGACATCCTGTACTGACCCTTTGAGGCGGGTTTGCCACCCCGTCTCTCAACGAGGTTTCACCAAGGACGTTTGGCCCAGAGTCTTCGGTCACTTCCTACAACCATCGGAGAAACAGGTGGGCAACCCATTCTCTGACCTTGTCCGCCAGGGGCCTTCGCTTCCACGTGTTCCATTGAACCTCTTCGGATTCCGCAAGATCCTGGGCAAACATCTTCTCCATCTCAACGGCGACCTCACGGCTCAGAACAACCGCATTCACCTCGTCATTGCTGACAAAGCTCCAGTAGTCCATGTTGGTCGAACCGACCGTCGACCACACACCGTCAATGACGGCCGTCTTTGCGTGCAGCAGGGCGTTGCGGCGCTCGTAGACCTTGACCCCAGCCTTCAGAAGCCGCGAGTAGCTATACCGCTGCGCATCTATTGCCAGTCGAGAATCGGTCGTTGATGGCACGATCAGCTTCACGTCGACACCGCGCCGGGCGGCATCCGTGAACGCCTTCAGGATCTGGCCATCGGGGATGAAATAGGCGTTGGTCAGATGAACGGAGTGCTCCGCAAAGGTGATGGCGGACACATACGCGACAAAGGTGAGCCTGTTCGTCTCTCCCGGCGTGCTGCCGACCGCTCGCACCAGGGCGTTGCCGGCTTCCTTGAGCTTGGGAAAATAGCTCGGCGTTGAGAGGTCCGGGCCCTTCTGCTTCAGCCATGTATCAAGAAAGAGCTTTTGGAACTCGGCTACGCCAGGGCCTTCGATTTGAACGTCGGTATCACGCCAGGGCAACGCCGGCTTGACGTCCACCTTTCTTCGGGAAATGCCACTCGAATAGACCTGGCTGATGTTGACGCCGCCGACAATGGCGACCTTGCCGTCGGCGACCAGAATCTTGCGGTGATCCCGATGAATCAGTCCCCACTTGCCATGGGCCTTGAGTGGATTTATCTGGTTGAACTCGACGATCTGAACCCCGCCGTCGTGCAGGCGCTGGAAGAAAGCAGCGGTCGTGTTCGAGCTGCCGATGCTGTCATAAATGAGATTGACCTGAACACCCGCGGCCTGTTTCTGCAGCAGCAGGTCAGCAAATTTGCGCCCGGTCTCGTCATCCTCGAAGATGTAGCTTTCAAGGTTGATATTGACGCGGGCGTTCTGGATGGCTTTGAACATCGCCGCGTACGTCGCCGGCCCGTCAACGAGCAGAGTGACCTTGTTTCCCTTGGTCAGGGGGCTCTGGCTGACGGACTCCATTACACAAATTTGGCGATCCAGGAGGTCCGTCGGCTCAACCGATCGCTTGAGCCGTTCCATGATCGCCCGGCTTGTTTCGGGAGATAAGAGCCCCTTGGCGGAGACCAGTTGACGAGGCTTCCGGCCGGCGGGCACCTCGTCAATCGTTTCAGAAACCCTCGGCAAGGTTGCACATGCCGCGCTAAGACCAAAGATTGAAATCGAGAGCAGGAACAGACGAAAGGAGTTGGTGATATTCATGCTCATGCAGGGAAGAAAATCGTTGCGCTGGTTCATATTTCAGTATACACCCCTGGCCTTGGTCCTAAGCCACTGAGACAGCACGTTGTGGGATGGATAGGGGGCCTCTTCTCACCTTGATCGAGGATCACGTCGGTACCTGGTCTCAGCATCTCACCATTCTGAAGACAACGAGGATCAAAGGCGCACATGCGATCCTTCAATCGGCGTCGGTGGGCAAAAGGTGAGAAGGTGATCCCTCGTACCGCACCCCGTCACTCGAGGGTGACTGAGAGCTCTTGCTCCTTGCCGGCTCCGGCGTCGAACTGAAGCGTCTTCCCGGCGAGGCCCGGCGCCACGACGTCGATGCGGTGCGAGCCCGGCGTGACCGCAATCCCGCGCTGGAGGCGGGCAAACTCGCTCCCCGTACCCAGGAGGACGCCGTCGAGGTACACGGCCGCGTTCGGCGGGGCCACGTGCAGCTTCAGCGCGCCCATATCCGGCGCCGCGGCCGGCGCCGGTCGAGTCGAGTCGGTATCGCTGCGGTGGAGGAGTTCGCGTCGTACCGAGGAGGTTGGGCCCGTGTGCGGCTGGGCCGTGGCGGGTCCGAAGTCGGGAGTGAAGGTCCGTCCGTAGGGCGGTCCAGGCGGAGGCGAAGCGGGCGCCGCAGCGACGCCCGCGGGGTCACGAGGGAGTTCGAGGCTGATCAGGGTCTTCGCCTGGCCCTCGATGTCGAGGTCCAACACCTTGCTGCGATAGCCGGGCGCGCGGAATTCGAGGGTATACCTGCCGGCCTCGAGGTAGAGCCCACCGCCGCCTTCGAACTGGTCCACGGACCCGATGACCACCCCGTTGAGAACGGTCAACGCGCTCTCCGGCGACACCTCGAGGTCGACCTGCGTGGCACCGGCAACCGGCGCCGTCTCGTACCCGGACCCGAACGACCCCTGCACGCCGTACGACGGATTGGATTCGGGATCCGTGCCGTAATAGCCGTTATAGGGGTAGTACCCGTATGGCCACCCCGACCAGTAGGGCGACCCCCACCCGTAGCCCCCGCCCCACCAGAACGGGAAGCTCAGGTAGGCGCCCCATGGGTAATACCCCCGCCAGCCGGAGTACCCGCCCCGTCCGCGGTAGCCACCCCAGGGACGACCACCCCCGCGGTAGACGCCGCCACCCCCGTGGTAGACGCCTCCTCCATGACCACCGCCGCCGAAGCGGCCGACCGACCCGGTGTGGCCCACAACGCCCTGGTGGCCGCCTCCGCCGACGCGGCCGCCGAATGAGCGGCCGCCGCCAACGTGTCCGCCACCTCGGCTTTGGCTCCACACCGGTCCCGCCAACGCAACCAACCCGCTCACCAGAACCGCCGCCAGCAGCCGTGACCGCATACCCGCCTCCGAGTCGGGGCTCGAAGAAGGCCTTCGGCTCACCATCAATCTACGCTTCCTCAGTCCTTGTTGCCACTTTCAGCACCGCGGTTTACTGGAAGCGGACCGTCTGCGCCGCCTTCGGCGCGAGGGTTGTCGTCGTCTGACGCGCGCCCCCGCCCGGGGCAACCGCCTCGACGAGGAACGTCCCCGCCGCCACCCCGGCGCTCGTGCGGCCGTCCCGCGCCTCGACCCAGCCCATCCTCAGGCTGCGGTTCGGAGCGGCTGTGAACAGAGGCGCCGGCAACCCGCTCTGCGCGTCGGTCACGCGCACCCGCCACGGCGCCCCGCTCTCGACCACCGGCGTGATGACCGTCAGCGCCGCCGTGTCGCGCAGCTGCACGGTGATCGCCGGACCGGGGATAGCGATCGGCACGATCGCCATCCCCTGCCCGATGAACACCACGGCGTAGGCCCCCGGCGGCACGCCGGAAAGCCGCGCCCGCCCCTCGCCGTCGCACGCCAGCCGCACTTCGGCCTGCTGCAGCTCGCCGCGAAACAGCAGGGCGTACAGGGAGGAGGGAGCGGTGCCGTCCGGGGCGCGGACCGTGATGTCCACGCCCTGGTCGGGTTCGAGCAGGAACGTCGTCTCTGCGGCGCCGCCTTCACCGATCGTGACCGCGGCCTCCGCTCCGGCGAAACCGCGCGCCGTGGCCTGTAGCCGGTACGTGCTGGCCTCCAGCTCGCGGCAGCTGAACGCGCCGCCGGAGTCGGTGGTCACGGAGCGCAGGTCCTCCGCGTCGCCGTCGCGCCGTGCCTTGACCGTCGCCTCGGGGATCGGCGACCGGTCGCGGGCGGCGAGCACCCGGCCGCTCACCCCCCCGACCGGCACCTCGAGGTCGAGCGTCGTGTCGGACTGGACGTTCAGCCGCCTCGTCACGAGGAGCCGCCCGTTGAGGTCGTTCACGGTCAGCGCGACGTCGCCCCCCGGCACCGCCTCGATCCGGAACGTCCCGGCCGCGTTGGTGGTTGCGGTGCCCCCCCGCCGGCGGCGGCGGCGTTGACCACGAGCATCGCGACCGGACCGGCCGACCGCGTGACCGTCCCGTCAATCGTCACGCCGCGCCCGAAGTCGATCTCCACGGTCGCCGTCTCGCCGGCTTTGACTTCCACCGCCACCGAGCGCTGCCGGCCGCCGCCCCGCACCGCGGCGATGACCTGAACGGCGCCCTCGCGCACCCCCTCGATGCGGAAGCCCCCGTCGGCCGCGGGTTGGACCGCGCCCGGGCCGCCGACAATGTCGCACGCCTCGAGCTCCGACGCGGACAGGCCGTGCATCGTCCCGACGACCGTGCCGGTGCGCTCGAGCGTGACCTCGACCGTCGCGGTGCGCCCCGCCTCGACCTTCACCTGCTGCGTCCGCGCCGAGCCTGCGCGCGCCTGCACGTAGACGGCGTAGTCGCCCGGCGGCACCTGCTCGAGCGAGAACGCGCCGGCCTCGTCAGTTGTCGTGTCGCCGATGTACTGAACGCTGCCGAAATCCGTACCTTGGCGCCGGCCGCCGGCGCACCGTCCGCGGTTTTGACCCGCCCCTGCACCGCACCCGAGCGCTCCATCCGAAGGATGACGTCGTCGGCGCCCGCATCCGCGAGCACACGGGCACTGGCGCCGTCGTCGGTGCTGCCCCGCACCTCGTGCTTGCCAGGCGCCAGACCCTCGATGACAAACGAGCCGTCGGGGCCGCTGCGCGCCGCACCGAAGCTCGACGGCATGCGCAGGCGGCTGACCTCGCCCCCTGTCGCCTGCGCGCTGACCTGCACGCCGGGCGCCGGCTGACCGGCGACGTCCAATACCCGGCCGCGCAGTTCAAGGCCGCGCTTCACCGCGATCGTGAGCGCTTGCGCTTCGCCCTCGGCGGGCACCCGCACCTGCTGCTGGTAGGTCTGGTACCGCTGCGCGCGGACCATGAGGTCGTACTCGCGCGGGCTCAGCCCCTCGAGGCGGAACTCGCCGCCGCCGTCGGTGCGGCCACTGGCCCCGATCTGCGTCGAGTACGCGATCTCGGCGCCGCTGGAGGTCGGGCGCTCGACGATGCTCATGGCAACCACCGACGCATCCGCCACGGGCGCCTGGCCCTCGGCGTCCACCACCTTGCCGGTCAGGACCCGGGCCTTGCGCATGCGCAGCACGACCTCGCCGGCCGGCGGCAGCGCGACCTTCTCCGGCGCCGCCATCACGAACCCCTTGCGGCGGGCCAGGAGGTAGATCTCGCCCTCGCGCGGCAGGTCGGGGATCGCGAAGCGCCCCTCGCCGTCGCTGCGGCCGGCGACGCCGCCGGCCGCGTCGGCCACGACACCGAGCGAGACGTCGGCATCCGCGAGCGCGGCGCCGGCCTCGTCCACCACCCGGCCCTTGACCTCGACCCCGGGCCGCAGCACCTGCGTCCCGAGGTCGCCGCCGGTGGACGCGACCTCCGCGTCGAGCACGCGCGGCACGTAGCCGGCCAGGTGCAGCAACACCCACGCCTTCCCCGCCGTCAGCGCGGTCAGTGCGGCCTTACCGTCGGCGTCGGTGGTCGCGGCGGCCACGGGCTCGCGGGAGCGGAGGACGGCCGGTTCGGGGCGGTACACGCCGGGGCGCTCGCCGGCGTCGCGCGCGAACGCCTGCACCGTCACGCCGGCCAGCGGCACGCCGGCGGGGTCCTGGACCCGCACCGCCAACGTCGTCCCGGGGTTAAACGTCAGCGTCGCCCGGACCTGACTGCCGGGGACGGACGGCGCGGGCCCGTGCTGCGCCGCGGGGAAGCCGGGCCACGTTGCGCGCAGGCGCACGAAACCCGCCGGGAGCGGGGGAAGGGTGAACCGGCCGGCGGCATCGCTCACCCCCCAGGGGAGGAAGGGAACGCCGAGGCTGTCGGCGGCCGGCCTCGCCCCGGGCATCCCCCGGAGCGGCGGCAGATAGGCCCACACCGGTACGCCGGCGAGAGGGTGCTGCGCGGCGTCCTGGACGAGACCCTCGACGCGCACCGCGGCGGCGAGCACCAGTGCGACCGGCGGGTCCGCGCTGATCACGTTGACGCTGGCCATCGACCACCCCGGCGCCCACGCCCGTAGCAGACCCCCGCCGTCGAACCACGGCAACCGCGCGCGACCGCCCGCCGCCCAGCTCACGCCATCCCGCGCGACCGCGTTGGGGATTCAGCCCGGCACGAGGAGCAGCCGCGACGGCCCCGTCCAGCTCACCTCGAGCGTCCCGCGCGGTGCGGCCTTGATCACGACCGGCCCGGGCGTGTCCGGGCGCACCAGCGCCCGCCCGGCCCGCGTCTCGCCCCACGCCACGATGCTGCCCTCGCGCTCGCCGGAGACCTGCAGCGTGGCCGCGCCGTCCTTCCCGGTCACGACGGCGGTGCCGTCCGGCGCGTTGGCGCCCGCGACCTCGATGGCGGAAACCGGTTCGCCTCGCTCGTCCACGACCCTCACGGCGACCGGCCGGGACGAGAGGCGCAGCTCCACCGGCGCGCTCACCGGCAGGACGCGGTCGATGCGGCCCCAGCGCCCGTCGCGGCCGACCGCGGCGGTCCCGAACGATCCCGAGGCCGGCATCCACCACGTCAGGTAGCCGCTCGCGTCGATGCGCTGCGTGGGCAGGTAGGGGCACCAGAACCCGTACCCGCTGTCGCCAAAACCCGAGCGAGCGAGGTACCCCTGCGCCGTCGCGCCGGCCTCCGGCTTGCCGTCGCGCGTCACCCGCACCCAGAGTTCCCGGCCGGCCGGCAGCCACACCACCGGGAGGTTTGCCTCCTCGGGCAACGTGAGGGCGAAACGCGCCCCGACGTGCCCAGCGGCCATCGCCTCGATGTGGAGCGGGGGCGTGGCGCCCGGCACCTCGAGCACGAACGCTTCCCCGCCCGCGACCTGCACCGTCGCGAGTGGCGCGTCGGCCAGCCTCGGGTTCGCCCGCAGCGCATCCCCCCCTGCGCCCACGCCTGCACCGTCACGCGGGCGCCTAGCTTCTCCGTGTACACCCGCCCGCGCAACGTGAGCGCGGCGGCGGGCGTCGCGCCCGCGAGGACGAGCGCGGCCGCGCCCGCGAGAAGACGGCTTCGAGCTGAGACGGCCCCTGCCAGGCGTTGACTTTCTTGTGCGTGGGCAGGATTCTAGCGCGTTGCACCGAAACGAGCGCGGCGCGACGGACCCTGCGGCGAATCTCGTCCCACCGATATCCAGCGCCGCCCCGCCGACCCCTCACCGCAAAAATGAAACAATGAGGTACCCGGTACCGCTAACGCAGCATTTTCCACAGGTACGCGTACTGCAGGCCCGTGACGTACGCGGTCTGCTTGTTGAGCGCGCCGGTGCCGTGGCCGCCCTCGGTGTTCTCGAAGTAGTAGACCGGGTGCCCGAGCGCCTCGAGCTTGGCGGCCATCTTGCGCGCGTGCGCCGGGTGGACGCGGTCGTCGCGCGTGTTCGTCCAGAAGAACGGCTTCGGGTAGTGGGCGTCCTTGCGCAGCAGTTGGTACGGCGACCAGGTCTTGATGTACGCCCAGTCCTCGGGTTTGTCGGGATCACCGTACTCCGCCATCCAGCTGGCGCCGGCGAGCAGGTGGTTGAAGCGCCTCATGTCGGCGAGCGGCACCTGCGCCACCACCGCGTGGAACAGCTCGGGCCGCAACGTGAACGTCCCGCTCACGAGCAGGCCCCCCTGCGAGCCGCCCATGATGCCGAGGTGGCGCGGCGAGGTGATCTTGCGCGCGATGAGGTCCTCGGCAACCGCGGCGAAGTCCTCGAAGTTGCGCATGTGGTTGGCCTTGACGGCGGCGTTGTGCCACGCGGGTCCAAACTCGCCGCCGCCGCGAATGTTGGCGAGGACGTACACGCCGCCGCGGTCGAGCCACGCCGAGCCGACGACGCCGCTGTACATCGGCAGCTCCGGCACCTCGAACCCGCCGTAGCCGTAGAGCAGCGTCGGCGCCGCGCCGTCCGCCTTGAACCCCCGCGGCGTGACGAGGAAGTAGGGGATCTTGGTGCCGTCCTTGGAGACCGCTTCGAGCTGCTCGACCGCGATACCGGACGCGTCGAAGAACGCCGGCATCGCCTTCACCTTCGCCAGCGCCGCGGGGCCCTCGCCGAGCCAGAGCGAGGGAGGCGTTAGGAAGTCCTGGTAGGAGAAGAAGAACGTGTCCGTCTCGTCGCTTGCCGCCACCGGGTAGGCGGTACCGATCCCCGGCAGCGTCATCTCCGCTTTCGTCCAGGCGCCGCGCACGAGCGTGAACGAGCTGGCCCGGCTGTGCACGTGGTCGAGGACGCACACGAGCAGGCGGTCGGCGGTGCGCGCGACGCTGGCGAGCGACACCCGCTCGGAAGGCTCGAACAGCACGTCGCACCGGCGGCCGCCGCGCAGCAGCTCGTCGAGCGGGATCGCCAGCAGCGAGCCGGCGCGGTAGGTGCCGCCGGCGACCGTCCAGTCGGAGCGCAGCGAGAGCACCACGTGGTCGCGGAAGAACGCCTGCAGCTCGGCGTCCTCGGGCAAATCGAGCTTGACCAGCCGCCCGCCGAACAGGAGAAAGGTCTGCTGGCGGAAGAACGCCGGCATGCGCGTGACCACGTCGTAGCGGCCGTCGGAGAGGATTTCGGTCGTCCCGCCCACCGAGACGTCTTCCGGCCGGCCCTCGAACACGGTCCGCGCCTCGGCCAACGGCGTGCCGCGCGTCCACAGCTTGAGGATGCGCGGGTAGCCCGACGAGGTCAGCGACCCCGGGCCGAAGTCGGTGCCGACCCAGAGCGTGTCGAGGTCGTGCCACGCCACCCGCGACTTCGCCTCCGGGAGCGCGAAACCGCCGGCCACGAACTGCTTGGCGACGGTGTCGAACTCGCGCACGACGGCGGCGTCGGAGCCGCCGCGCGAGAGCGTGATCATGCAGCGCCGGTACTCGGGCGCCAGGCACTGCGCGCCGTGGAACACCCAGTCCACGCCGTCGGCCTTGGCGAGGGCGTCCATGTCCAGCACCGTCTCCCACACCGGCGAGGCGGTCCGGTACGACGCGAGCGTCGTGCGGCGCCACAGCCCGTGCTGGTGGTCGCCGTCGCGCCAGAAGTTGTACACCGCCGCGCCGAGCAGCTCCGGGGACGGGATCTTCTCCTTGGAGTCGAGGATCGCGAGCGTCTTCGCGACCGTGGGCGCGAACTCCGGCACCGCCTCCAGCACCTTGGTGGTGCGGGTGTTCTGCTCCTTGACCCAGGCGAGCGCCCGGGCGCCCTGCACTTCTTCGAGCCAGAGGAACGGGTCGTTGTCGTCGGCGGCGGACGCCGCCCAGGGAACCAGCACGCTCACCGCCACCACCGCCGCCCAGATTCTGCTCGCCACGCCTCACCTCCGCCCAGGCGGCTCGAGGTCCATGCCAGCCGAGCGCCGCGCCCGTCCGGTTCCGCTGCAACCGAGGCCAACCGACGCGGGCGGCGCATTATCCCACGCGCCGGCGCCGCGGGCAGGTGAGGTGGCGCGCCGAGAGGGATTCGAACCCCCAACCGTCTGATCCGAAGTCAGATGCTCTATCCATTGAGCTATCGGCGCGCGGACCGTGACCGCCACAGTATCGCGCAAAAGCCCGGGCCGCGACCGTAGCCTGGCCAGCTGGACGACGTCGGCTCGCCCGAGCGGCGGCCGCGGACGGCCCGGGCGGACGGCCAAGGCCACGATAGGATGCCCCTTCGGTCCGCGGCCGGCCGTGCTAGAATTCAAAATAGTTGTTTGGAACGAGTTCCGATCGCGTTTGGTTGAGGGCAGTATGGAAAAGTACGACTACCTCGATGGCAAGTACGAGCTCTTGGAGAAGCTGCACGAGGGTGGCATGGGCACCATCTACAAGGTGCGCCACCGCCTCCTCGATGAGATCCGCGTCATCAAGGTCATGCGGCCGCAGCACGAGACCAACGAGGGCCTGCGCGCCCGGTTCCTGCGCGAGGCCCAGATGGCGGTCAAGTTGCGCCACCCGCACATCGCGCAGATGTACGACTTCGCGTTCGACGAGGCGGGCCGCGGCTTCATCGTCATGGAATATGTCGAGGGGATCTCGCTGCAGGAGATGCTCGAGCGGGTGGGCGTCCCGTCCCTGAGACTTTCGCTCGACCTGGCCCGCCAGACATTGACGGGCCTCGGCTTCCTCCACCGCAAGGGCATCGTCCACCGGGACATCTCGCCCGACAACATCATGGTGGCCTGGGACGAGTTCGGCCAGCCCATGGTCAAGCTCATCGACCTCGGCATCGCCAAGGTCATCACCAGCATCACCGCTCTCACGGTGAGCGGGACGTTCCTCGGGAAGCTCATGTATGCGTCGCCCGAGCAGTTCGGCGCATCGCCCGACAAGGTGGACCAGCGCAGCGACATCTACTCCTTCGGCGTGGTGCTCTACGAGTTGTTCACCGGCAACCGCCCGTTCCCCGGCACCAGTCCGCAAGAGTTGATCGCCGGTCACCTCGTCAAGCCGCCGCTCGAGTTCGCGATCGGCGACCCCGACGGGCGCGTCCCCGACGACCTGCGGGAGATCGTCCTCAAGGCGATCGCCAAGAAGCCCGAGGACAGGTACGCCTCCGCCGAGGCGCTCGATGAGGCGCTGGTCGCGGTGCAGGCTCGCTTCCCGCGCGACCCGGACGAGTTCACCAAGATCCTCCAGGAGTACGACTCCTCAGAGCCGAGCACGAGGATCTCGAAGCCGATGCCGGGCAGCACGCAACGGCACATCGCCGCTCAGTTCGGGCTGGTGGCCACACGGCAACCGATCTCCTTGGCCGACGCTGTGTCTCCCCACTCCACCGCTCCGACCCTGCTCACCCCACCGAACGGTTCCGCGGGCATGGACACGATGCCGACGGGCGAGGCTGACCCGGGAGCGGCCGCGCCGGCGGAAACGCAGCTGACGTTGATCCTGCCGGAGGACATCTCCATGCCCCCTGACCAGGCGGCCGGAGCCGGGGCCGGCAATGGGGCGCCGGCCGCCTCCGCTCCGCCCGTGGCCATGGCGCCCGCGGCAATCCCGAAACCGGCGGCCAAGAAGCAGACACCCTGGCTTCTGCTCACCGCGGGGGGTGCCGCGGCGATCATCACCATCGCCCTCCTGGTCGGAAGAGGGATCCTGCAGCCTACAGGCCAGCCCGCCGCCACGCCGCTCGCGACCCAGGCGCCGGTTTCGCCGCCGGCGGAGTCCGTCGCGCCGGCGACGCCGCAGGTCGCGGCCGCCGCCACGACCGCGGCGACACCGGCCGATCTCGAGGCGGCGATCGCCGCCGGAAGCCTGGAGCGGCTTCGCGCCCTCCTGGCCGACCTGCCCGACGCCGAGCGTGCCGCCATCGAAGCCTCCCCCAACGGCACGCAACGGCTGGATCTCGCCCGGCGCAGCGTTACAACCGATGCGGCGCTCGGGAGGGCGATCAAGGCCAAGAACTGGGCGGCGGCCGTCCAGCAGGCCTCCGCTCTCGTCGCGCTCCTCCCGGCCAGCCGCCAGGCGCAGCAGGCGCGGGAGACCGCGGCCGCTGCGCTCGAGGCCCAGGCCGAGGCCCTCGTCGGCCAGGGCCAGACGGATGCGGCGTTGGCGAAGTTGCAGGCCTTGCAGCGATCGTGGCCGAACCGGACCGGCCTCGACGCCCGTCTGGCCCGTATCCACTCGGCCCGGGAAGCCGAGGCGCGCTTCGCCGCCGCACTTGCCGCGGCCGATGCCGCGGAGAAGGAGCGCCGGCCCGAGAAGGGCTTGGACGCGCTCGCGCAGGTGGTGCCGGACGCACACTTTCGGGAGCGTTTCGCCGCGGCCCGCCAGCGTCTCGAAAGCCTGCTCGCCCAGCTCGACACGGCGCCGCCCGTCGTGCGGCTGAAACCCGGCTCCAAAACCAGCTATTCGAAGGGCAAGCCGTTCACCCTCTCCCTGATCGTCACGGACGACTACCGGGTGAAGAGCGTCACCGTCATGGCTCGCCAGGAAGGCGCCCCCGCCTATCAGGCGCTGCCCGCGCAGAGCACCGGCAACGACGAGTACACGGTCGAGGTCACGCCGGAGTTCCACGACAACAAGACGGTCGAGCTTTACGTCGTGGCGACGGACTATGCGGGGCACTCGTCACGGCTCGGAACCGTCGAGCAGCCTCTCCACATCAAGAAGCGCTGGCTGTTCTTCTGAGCCCGGTGCCTGCCGGCTCCAGGGACCACGTCGACGGCCCCGCGCTGGGGAATGTCCGGCAAGTGGATCAGCGTTTTATGAAAGCTGAGACAACCTCGATGCCGTTGACTCCTGGAACCCGGCTCGGCCCGTACGAGATCCTCTCGCCGCTCGGCGCCGGCGGGATGGGCGAGGTGTACAAGGCGAAGGATACGCGGCTGGGCCGCTCGGTCGCGATCAAGGTGTTGCTGGGGCAGCACGCCGAGGACCCTGCCATGCGGGAGCGTTTCGAGCGCGAGGCGCAGGCGATCTCTGCACTCTCGCACCCCTCGATCTGCACGCTCCACGACGTCGGCGAGCACGAGGGGATGCACTACCTGGTCATGGAGTACCTCGAGGGCGAAACCCTCGCCGCGCGGCTCGCGCGCGGACCTCTGGCGCTCGATCAGGCCCTCGAACTGGGGAGGGAGATCGCCGTGGCGCTTGCGGCGGCGCATGACCACGGGGTCGTTCACCGCGACCTCAAGCCCGGCAACGTCATGCTCACCAAGAGCGGGCCGAAGCTCCTCGACTTCGGCCTGGCGAAGCTGCACGCGGCGAGCCACGGCATCGTGGACCCGGCCGCGCGAGAGACGGTCGCCGGGCCCCTGACCGAGCGGGGAGAGATCCTCGGGACGCTGCAGTACATGGCGCCGGAGCAACTCGAGGGGCTGGAGGCGGACGCGCGCAGCGACATCTTCGCGTTCGGCTGCCTGCTGTACGAGATGATCTCGGGGCGGAGGCCGTTTGCGGGCCTGAGCCAGGCCGGCGTGATCGCCGCGACCCTCAAGGAGGAGCCGGCGGAGCTGTCGGGACCCGGCCGGGGCATCCCGCCGGCAATCGACCATATCGTCCGGCACTGTCTGGAAAAGGACCCGGCACAGCGGTTCCAGTCGATGCGCGACCTCGTCTTTGAACTCGCCACATGGTCGGGGGCTTCGTCACCGTCCCGCAAGGACGACGCCGTCGAGGCGTCCGGCAAGCGCGTGATGCTCGTCGTTCTCCCGTTCGAGAACCTCAGCCAAGACCCCGAGCAGGAGTACTTCAGCGCCGGACTTACCGAGGAGACGATCGCGGACCTCGGGGGGGTGGCTTCGGACCGACTTGGCGTCATCGCCCGGACCTCGGCCATGAGCTACAAGGGCACCCGGAAGAGCATCGCCCAGATCGGCCGGGAGCTGGGCGTCGATTTTGCGGTCGAGGGGAGCGTCCGGCGCCACGCCGACCGCGTGCGCATCAGCGTCCAGCTCATCCGCACGAGCGACCAGACGCACGTCTGGGCCCAGCAGTACGACCGCCAGCTGAGCGACGTCCTCGCTGTCCAGGACGACATCGGACGGGCCATCGCCCAACAGATTCAGGTCAAGCTCACGCCGGCGTGCGCCGCGCATCGAGCGAGTTCGCGGCTGGTGAACCAGGCCGCCTATGATGCTTACCTCCAGGGCCGCTTCCACCTGTGGAGGGTGACCCGACCGGACCTCGAGCGCGCCCTCGAGTACTTCCGCCAGGCGACCGAGATCGATCCGACCATGGCCGTTGCGCACGCCGGGCTCGCCCAGACGTACGTGGTCTTGCCGATCGCCGGCGGCGCCGACCCACGGCAGGCGTTCCCTCGAGCCGAAGAGGCGGCAAAGCAGGCGTTGGAACTCGACCCCGACTCCGCCGAGGCCCAGACCGCGATGACCGGTCTGCGTCACTGGTACAGTTGGGACTGGGCCAGCGCCGAGGCGTACGCCAGGAAAGCGATCGCTCGCAACCCGAGCCACGCGAGAGCGCACCAGGTGCTCGGCCGGCTGTTGACGAACATTGGCCGCCACGACGAAGCGATCGCGGAGATCGACATCGCCCGGCGTCTCGATCCGCTCGCCCCGTTGATCATCGCGCTTTCCGCCGATTTCAGGTTGGAGGCCAGGCGCTACGATGAGGTGGAGCCGTTGATCCACAAGGCGCTCGAACTCGACCCGAACTTCTGGGTCGCCCACGTGTCCGCCGCCAAGTTGTACCTGCACCAGGCCCGCTACGCGGAGGCCCTGGCTGCGGCCGAGAAGGCACGGCGCTTCTCGGGCGGGCACAGCGAAGCCCTCGCCCTGATCGGCCTCTGCCACGGCGCGATGGGCCACCGCGACGAGGCCGGCGAGGTCCTCTCGGAGCTCGAGCGCCGCCGCGATGCGGGCTACGTCCCGGCAACGCACCTCGCCACGGTCCACCTCGGTCTGGGCGACACCGGCCAGGCGATGCGATGGTTGGAGAGGGCGTTCGAGGATCGCGACGTCTGGCTGACGGAAGCGACGGTCGAACCGAGGTGGGACGGCCTCCGTGCTCACCCCGGGTTCCAGGATCTGATCCGCCGGATCGGTTTTTCAGCCGCGACAGTGGGCAGCTGACGCGGGACTGACGTCAGGCAATCCTGCATTGTCCTGAAAGCAAACGCTGAACCGTGCCCGGCCTTCGGCGGACCTCCTTGCCAGGCCCGCGTGGCCCCTTGCGTCTGGAAGGCGCGTAGGATTCGAGCCATGAGCGAAACGTACGCCGCACTTGTCAGCGAGGAGGAGCGCCTCCTCTCCGAGTACCTGCGCAAGATCGAACACTGCGTCGGCTTGCTCACCCCGGCCGAGGTGTGGTGGCGGCCGAACGCGCGGTGCAACAGCGTCGGGAACCTGCTCCTCCATCTGTCCGGCAACCTCTCGCAGTGGGTGCTCGCCGGTCTCGGCGGCGCCGAGTACGAGCGCCGTCGCCGCGAGGAGTTCGCCGCCGCGGAAGGTGGGGACGCCGCGGCGCTCGTGGCTCGGCTGCACGACGTCGTGACCGCATGCCAGGCCGTCGCCGCCCGCCTCTCCGACGACGACCTCACCCGAGTCCACACGATCCAGGGCATCACGCGCACCGGCGCCGGTGTCCTGCTCCACGCGGTCGAGCACATGGCGTACCACACCGGACAGATCGTGTTCGTCGCCAAGCAGCTCGCCGGCGAGCGCGCCCAGATCGAGTTCTACCCCCACCTGAGGTGACGGCCGCGCCGGCAGCGCTCTTTCCAGCGCGCTCCGTCAGTGTGCGGCCGGGAACCCGGGCGGTGCGGCGTAGCCCGCTGCTCCCAGGTCGGGGGCAGGCTGGGCGACAAGGATCGCCTGGGCGCGCACGATGAACCGTTTCGGCGCGGAGCCCTCGTAGTCGAACGGAAAGCACGTGACCAGCGTGAGGATCTTGTCGGTCGAAGCGTCGAGCACCGACACGTCCGTGGGGTCCACCACCCACGTGCGCTCGACCGTGTAGCGGAACGCGCCCTTCGGCGTGGTGAGGGTGATCGTGTCGCCGATGCGGATGTGGCGCAGGCCGTAAAACAGCGTCGTGCGGTGAGCCGCGAGCGCCACGTTGCCCGCATCGGGCGGCAGCGGGGTCTCGGGGAAATGCCCCACGGCCCACCGGATCGTTCGGTCGTCCACGCCCTCCAGGATCGGCGCCGAGACGCCCACGCGCGGGATCTCGATGCGGCCCAGCGCGTGGTCGACCGGCGAGACCGGTTTGAACGAACCCGGGTCTTGCTCCCGAGGCGTATCGGGGGTCCGCGACACCGCGGACGTGGCTGCACGTGCGGGCCCGGCCATGGCGACCAGCGCGACGCCGGTAAGCACCAGCGCTCGCACTAAGACGACTCTGATCCTCATGACGTTCATGAAGTGACCCCCGTCGGACTCGGTGTGATGCTCGTGCCCTGGGGGGTAGACACGTGGCGCACCCAAGCCGGCGGAATCCTAACATCGCCGTCAAGGTGCCGACCGGCCCAGTCCGAAAGGAGAAATCTTTGAGACAGCGACCGACGTTCCAAATTTTCCACCTCGTTCAGGCTCCGGACCAGGCCGTTCGAGGGACCGTGCCGGAGTCAGGCTTGCACGGTGGCGTTGTGGGACTTCATGCGGGTTTGTGTTCGGATGGAGCGTTCTTGCAGTCGTCACTGCGGAGCGCCGCGACGGGGCCGTAGCGATCTCGCCACATCCGACAGGATTGCTTCCCCCACCCCCACGCGGGCGCTGCGCGCCCACGGGGCAGGATAGGTACGATAGGTACCAGATAGGTACCAGGTATCCCATTCAATCTATTTTGTGGTGGCCTTCCTTTCAACTTCGGATCAGAGGGAGGAACGGCGTGCCGCGAAAGCCGAGGATCTTCGTCGCCGGCGGGACATATCACGTGTGCTGCCGAGTCGTGCGTGGTGAGCGGCCGTTCGTCGATGAGGCCGTTGCCGGGGGATAGGTACCAGGTATCCCATTCAATCTATTTTCTGGTAGCCTTCCTTTCAACTTCGGATCAGAGGGAGGAACGGCGTGCCACGAAAGCCGAGGATCTTCGTCGCCGGCGGGACGTATCACGTGTGCTGCCGAGTCGTGCGTGGTGAGCGGCCGTTCGTCGATGAGGCCGTTGCCGGGGCCTTCGTGTCCATGCTTACCGCCGTCAAGGGTGAGCACGGCCTGACGATCCTCGCGTGGTGTCTGATGCCGAACCACTACCATCTCGTCCTTCGCGCGGGGGAACTGCCGTTGTGGCGCAGCATGCGGCTGGTACAGGGGCGGTTTGCCAAAGCTTTCAACCACACCAGGCGAGTCTTTGGCCCGGTGTGGCAGGGACGGTACAAGGCACGCCTAGTCGGCGATCCGGCCTACGTCATGCAGGCCATCGCCTACGTGCACCTCAACCCGGTGGCGAGCGGGTTGGTCAAGGATCCGGGCTCGTATCGCTGGAGCGGGCATCGGCAGATCCTCGGCCGGGTGCGGTCCGGCTTGGTGGACGTGGATGAGGCGCTGGTGGCGTTCGGCTCCTCACGGCGAGAGGCTCTTCTCACCTACCGGAGCGTGCTCCGACGCGGCAAGGACGAGGGGTGGATGCAGGAGGGGCCGGGCCGACTGCCGTGGTGGCGGCCTGCAAGCGGTGAGGACGACGAGCTGCACCTGGATTCTGACCGGCCGCGCCTCGACTGGCAGGGTGGCCTCCACCGTCCGGACCCACCGAGCGCGGATGCCACCGATGTGGCGCGGGCAGTGGCGACGGTGCTCGACATCCCGGTCGATGCCCTTGGTGGGCGAAGTCGAGGGGAAGAATTGCAGCGTGCTCGGGAGCTGGTGATGCTGGTCGGAGTTGAACAGTGCGGGCTGAAGGTGAAGGATCTTGCTCTCGTCATTGGCCGGGGCGCGGGTTCGGCGAGTCGCCTGTACACACAGGTGTCTGACGTGCAGCGTGCCGACCCGGGGTTTGCAGCGATTGCGGAGCAGCTGACGCAGACGCTGCGGGAGAACCAGACGAATTCATCCAAACGATAATAAATGAAATGGGATACCTGGTACCTTTATACGCGCGAGACTCGACTCATGAACTGTTCCGAACCTGGGGCTTATTGCCGTTCGCCCTTTGACACGAAGCTGGCCGTGCCGGATACTGCGGCTCGTTCCGCTGTACCGTGTCGTGCGAACGCGGTGGAAGGAGTTCCGGTGTCCGCCCCGACCCCCCAGGATGCCCGCCACGAGCTACTCGAACCGTACTTGCAACGGTTGCGGGCGTTTCTCCGGGCGCGCGGCGACGAGAACCGACCGCTCACGATCCCGTCCGAACCGATCCCGCTCGCGCTCTCCGCGGAGGAGCGTAAGGCGGCATGGTCGGTGCTTTGCGATGAGACCGTCGCCTGGTCCGACGCCGGAGCCTGGATCCCGCTGGGCACCGGGCTGCACCTGGCCGTCGCCGCGGCGCTCGAGAGCGCGGCCCGTGCCGATCCCCGCGCTGCGTCGGGGCAGCTGGCCGCAGTGCGCGCCGTCGTCGCTGGCTATACCGAGGCGCTGCGGGAGGCCATTGCCGCCATGGTCACCGGCGGCCAGACCGACGAGGCGAGGCGGCTCTCGACCTTCCGCAACAAGCTCGTCGAGATCCTCACATCGCTGCGCGCGGCCGGAGCGGGTGGTGCTCCGCCCGTGACGGAGGCCGAACTCAACGGTCCGTCCCCCGACCCGTCGCCGGGCGGAAGCCGCAATGCCACCGCGAGCATCGACACAGCGACAGCGCCCGACCCGGCGCTGAACCCATACCTCCAGCGCGCGGCCGCGTTCTTTCGTGCCCGGGGATACGAGGAACGTCCGCTCACGATTTCGTTCGGCCGAAGAACGTTGTCGTTGAGCGCCTGGGAGCACGGGGTGTTGTGGCAGTCATTGTGCGAAGGTAGGGAGCCTGCCAGCGAGTGGCACCGCCTGATCCCGGAGTGTGTCGCGGTGCAGCTCGCCTTGTTCCTGTCGCTGGACGAACTGGAGCGAGCGGGTCGAAACCCGGGCGCCCAGGGCGCGGCCCGATCGACCTTGCACGCAGTCGTGAAGCTCGCAGCCGGCGTCGTAGATGGGTTCCGCGCCCAGGTCGAACGGGCGATTGGCGCCGGCGCCCTGGAAGATGCAAAGCACCTCTCGACGCTCAGCAATGCGTTCGCGACGACGCTGATCGAGGCGAGGCGGGCTCTGGCGCAGGAGCCGGCAGGCGCCGCAATTGCGGACGGCGGTTCCGGTCGAGGCGCCACCACGGCCTCGTCGGCCCTGCCTCCTGCTGTTGCAGGCACGGTACCCGTCGGGCCGCCCGACAAGCTCAAGCCGTTCCTCGACCGCGCGGCGCATCTGCTCGAGCTCCGGGGACACGAGGACCTTCCCCTCTCGACGCCGGTCGGCGGCAAGTCGTGGAACCTGGACAAATGGGAGCGGCAGGTGCTGTGGAAGGTTTGGTGCGAGGAGGGCCCGCTGCCTCCCGAGTGGTCCATCCTGCTCGGATACGGCGCGGCAGCCCAGCTTGCGGCGCTTCTCGCGCTCGAACGGCTCAAGAGGGCGGACGGCGCACCCGAGTCGCGCACCGCTGCCGAGGCGGACAGAGACACCGCCATCGAGCTTGGTTCCGAGGTTGTCGAGCGACTGCGCGCGACCGCCGAGGCCCTCGCAGCTGACGGCCAGGTGAAGCTGGCGGAGCGGCTCACACGGTTCCGAGCCAAACTGACCGAGCCGATCCAGCTCCTGAAACAAACCCGCTCACAGCCGCCGGCCTGAGAGCGGGATGAGGCGGCTGACGGTGAGCAGCAAGAGCGCTCGCCAGCCCATGCGTTGCCCCCGGAGCGGGTACCTATTCCACCCGTCTCGGCACCTTAGCTTGGTTTGGCTCGACCTGCGTCCACCTTCTCGATCAGCAGCAGCAGAAGGCTGTTCTGGTACTCCAGGTGTTCCAGGATGACCTCGATCTCCTGCTCGGCCTTGATGTTGGTCTCGTATTCGCTCTGGGCGCGCAACTCGGCATGGCGGCCCTGGATGTTCTGCCCGATCATGATGAGCGGCGGAACGGGTACCAGGTCCAGCTGAGTTGACAAGTGATGGAGAACGAACCGCGCGACACTCCGCTCATCGAGCGCGCCCCAACCCGGGCCCGACAAAGCAACAACGCAAGCCTGACCCCCAAATGACCCCCAAACCCCAAAATTGTGAGGCGGCATTTTCCAGCGGGCCGCCGCGTTGACATCTTCCGGTATGGAGAGGGGATCGATGCCGGACCCGAGACAGCTCGATGGCGCCAGCCCGGAGCGGGGCATGGCGGCGGGACGGCCCGCACGGGGGGACGGCGCTCGCCGCCTCGCGGCGTGCCTGATCGTGCTCGCGGCGGGAGTATCCGGAGTCTCCTCCGCCGCGTCTCCAGCTGGCGCAAGGCCGGCCGCCGCGACGTCGCGCCGGCCCGTCGCCCAACCGGCCGTGGTGCGCGTCACCGCCCAGGACGTGCGCCACATGATCCGGGGGGCCGCCGGCCGGGTCGTCCTGGTCAACGTGTGGGCGACCTGGTGCGAGCCGTGCCGGCAGGAGTTCCCCGACCTGCTCAGGTTGCGTCGCGCGCTCGCCGGCCGGGGGCTCGATCTCATCCTCGTCTCGGCGGACTTCGACAACCAGCTCCCGCAGGTGCGCTCGTTCCTCGCCCGGCAGGGTGTCGACTTCACGACGTACTTCAAGAGCGAGGGCGACATGTCGTTCATCAACGGGATGGACCCCACCTGGTCGGGCTCGCTCCCGGCGACGTTCGTCTACGACCGGAGCGGAACGCTGCGCGACTTCTGGGAGGGGCCGGCGACCTACGACAAGCTCCTCGGCAAGGTGAACAAGCTGCTGGGGTCGTGACCGATCGACTCCGGCATGGGAAAGGGTGATGTCCAATGGCAAGCAGGTTCAACGCTGTCACGATGGCGGCTCTGGTGCTGGCGGCCACGGTCCAGGTCGCGGCTGCCCTCGAGCTCGGCGCCACGATGCCGATGACGACCGTCAAGATGAAGTCGGTCGATGGCAAGGAGATCGACTTGAGCGACGTGGCCGGGCCCAAGGGCACGCTCGTGATCTTCTCGTGCAACCACTGCCCCTGGGTCAAGGCCTGGGAGACCCGCATTGCCGCCCTCGGCAACGAGCTGCCTACGAAGGGCATCGGCGTCGTCGCGATCAACTCCAACGACCCGGCGGCGTACCCCGGCGACGACTACGCGGACATGGTCGAGCGCGCCAAGGCGCGCGGCTTCACCTTCCCCTACGTCGTGGACTCGACCTCCGACGTGGCGCGGGCGTTCGGGGCCACCCACACGCCCGAGGCGTTCCTCTTCGACCGCGCCGGTAAGCTCGTCTACCACGGCACGATCGACGACAACGCCCAGGATGCGGCGAAGGTGGAGCACCACTACCTGCGCGATGCCGCGGACGCGCTGCTGGCCGGCAAGCCGATCCTAGCATCCGAGACCAAGTCGATCGGCTGCTCCCTGAAGCTCCGCCCCAGGGGCTGAGCGACTCGCGGGGGGGTGGGAAAAATCGGGTACCAGAATGGAATCGGTACCGATTACTCGGCACGAACAAACAGGAGGAATCATGCGGTGGATCAGGGTTTGGATCGCGTTGGTCCCTTGCTTCTTCGTCGTGGCGGTCTCCGCCTCGGCGCTGGATAGGAAAGCCGGCCTCTGGGAGCTGACCACGACGATGACGTGGCAGAAGTCCCCCTACGGTGGTGGCGGCAACCCGGCCACGGCCGGCGGCCCACACATGACATCGGTCTGTTTCACTCAGGAGCAGATCGAAAAGTACGGTGCCATTCTTCCACCACTGCACCCCGGCTGCCAAATCGTCAACCTCGTCAAGAAGGCCGGCAGCATGACGGCCGACATGGTGTGCACTGGGAAGATGAGCGGCAAGGAAAGCGTGGCGTCCTCGTGGAGCGACGCCGAGCACGCGACGGGCCACATGCACTTCGTGGGGTCGATTCAGGCAGGACCGTACATGATGCCGATCGAGTGGACGACCGAGTCGAGCTCAGTCTTCAACGGTGCGGACTGCGGCGCCGTGAAGCCTTTCCAGATGCCGGACAAGTGAACCCGCATCCAATCCCCGAATGTGCCGCTCGCTGCTTCTGCGTGGGAATGGGTACCGGGTCGGGTCCGGCTGAATCTCCAAGTGGTGGAGAATGCAACGCACCAGACTCGGTTTGTCAACTCTGCCGGACCTGGTACCTATTTCGCTTCGTCGTCCCGCCGTTGGCAGGACTCCTCGCAGTGACAAGTGAGGGGACGAGGCCGCGACTCGCCGCATCGACGACGAGCTTGCACGCCTCTGCCGTGATCGCCCATTGTCACCGTGACCACTTGGCTGTGGATCTTCTACACAACAACGAACGTACCTTTGAGTTCCGCACGTAGAGGATGATGCTTCGCGAGGTACGCCCGCATTGCGTCGATCGCTCGTTCAGGACGATTCTCACGATGCCGCCCATACTTGCGAGCCACGCCTTGCTCGGTCACAAAGGCCGTGGCGTACGAGCGCCCCGGTTGTACCTCTTCATTACCCACCCGCACTTCCTGGATGCGATGGCCCGGCGGATTTTCGAGCTTGAAGTAAACATTGAGACCGAGCGCTCGCTTGACGTACCCGCCCATCTGGTCGTACGGATCGCGCGCGAACGTCCGCTCGAGGTTCTCCTCCAACATCGCGACGAGCTCCTCGCCCGTCAATTCGACCGTCGAGACCGGCGGGTTCATCGGGATTATGTTGTAGCAATCGTTCAAAGTGACCTTCCCCGGCACGATCGGCGCGCCGAAGCGCCAACCGTTCGAGAAAGCCACTTGTGCGCCCGTGCTCTCTCGCACCGCCTGCAAGAGAAAATTGTCCATGGTCGCTTCCAGCATGGTGGCTCGGTTGAGCACGGTCGCCGTTTCACCGACAACCGTTGAGAGCTCATCTTGATACGGCGCGAGCGCCTGGCGGACGAGGTCATCGACTGCGGGATCGGGTTCTACGCTGGCCTCAACCTCGATCAGTTGATGCCGGTAGTCGACGACTTGTCCGCCCTTGATCTCCAAATCCAAGCGACCCAAGAAGGAACCGTGGCAGCCCGACTGGATCACCAGCGTCTTTCCCTGGAGAACCGGCACACGAAGACGGTTATGGGTGTGGCCGCTCAGGCAAATGTCGACACCCTGCACCTCCGACAAGAGTTTCATGTCTTGCGGAAACCCCAGGTGGGAGATGAGAACGATCAGGTCGACATTCTCTTGGGTGCCCAGAACATCGATGATCGGAGGCAGTTCCTCTCGGCCCAGGGTGAAGTCCAGTCCTTCGCTGTAGGAGGGTGGCATGGTCTTGCCCACAATATTGGAGGCGATGCCGACAAGACCGATCCGGAGCCCGCCGATCTCCGTGACGGTGTAGGGCGGAAAGAGCCGCCCTCTGGTCGCTTGATCATAGACGTTGATCGCGAGCATCGGATAGCGGAGCTCGGCTGCGCGCTGTTTGAAGGTCGCGGCACCGTACGCGAACTCCCAATGGGCCGTCATCGCGTCCAGACCCAACGAATTCAAGATGGGGATCAACGCCTGTCCCCGCGTCTTCAAGGCGGGATGGGTGCCGTGGAGAGTATCGCCGCAATCGCAAAACAGAACCTGCCCCTGGCGTTCAGCCCGAATCTGCTTGACGAGCGCGGCAATGCGGGCATACCCTCCCGCAGGACGATAGACGACCTGACCACCCTGCCAGAACATCTCCTGGTGTAGGTCACAATAGGCATGGCTATCGTTGAGTTGAACGACGGTCAGCGACGTTCCATGTGCCATGATCTGCACTCCTCATCCCACGTTCTCGTAGAGCAAGTACAAGGCGACGATGATGGTGAACCAACCGAACGCGTTGGAGAGCTTCTGTGCCGGTATTCGACCAGCCAGTGCCGTGCCGGCCAACACACCGGCTAGACCACCGAGAACAAACAGTCCCACGATCCTGAGGTCAACGGTCCGAGGATCAACGAGAGAATGACATGGCTCATGTTAAGGCCGAATATACGCCCATCCCTCGGCCTGTTTCTTGACCAGTTCCGCTACGCCGGCTGAAACGACATCCACCGATTCGAGAAGTGACTCCTTGGCGATTCCCAGGATGCTCAACGAATGGGCGCAGGCCGCAAAGCGAACTCCCTTAGCGGCAAGTTGTTCGACTTGCTCTGCGTGCGAGTCAGGGCCTTTGACGAGCGCATTGACGCCGCCACCATTGGCGACTAACTCGACTTCTACACTGTTCTCACCCAGGTCGTCCAGCAGGTTTTCAATGTTCTTGAACACTTGGTCGGCACGGCCCTTACTGGGTTCATCAAGATGAAAAACGACACGGTACGTCTTCATGGCTACGCCCCTTCGTTCGATTCCCCAAGGCCACTAGCCGAGCTTGGAGCTTGGGCAATGCCTTCGCGTGCCTTCGCTTCGTTCAAGAATGATGGAAGAGTCGTGTTTCACTGGGTTCGAGGATGCACTTACTCAACGAGGGCGTCAAGGCGAACGTGGCAGTCTCAGGGTACACGTGGGCGAGGGGACGACGGCGAAGCGTGGTTGAGGCAGCCCGGAACAATGGGTAGGTTCGGCGCACACCACTTTGTGTTCAAACCTAATGTCTTGGCAGTCGCGAACCACCCGAACTCAAGGGGCTCGTGGAGAACCACTGTCATCGCGAGGAGTCCTGCCGCAGACAGGACGACGCGGCGATCTCGCCGAAATCCACGATACTGCTTCGCCCCGTCACCAGTCCCATCTGCGGCGGGGCTCGCAGTGACGGTGGTTCCTCTATGACGGACGGCAAATCGGTATCAGTTGACGGAAGGATGGAGGATGAACCGCGCGACACCCGGTTGATCAACTGTGCCGGACCTGGAGGCACCGATTCCCTCTCGTGGGCGGGCGCCCACGCCCGCCCATGCATCGCTGTTGGGGGCGGCCGCGCTCCAAGGCTCCGGCAGCTAATGCCTTGGCAACGCGCGGACGTGCAGGTCGGCGCGCGTGGGCGCCCGCTCGGAGGCCACGGTGACGATGACCTGCGCCGGCGTGATCGCTGGCGCCGTGGCCAGCGCGCGGTAGCTCGCCGGCGGCACGTCCCGGAACGTCGCCGTCCCGCCGGAATCGGTCCTCGCCGTCCGCGTCTCGAACGCGCCCTGGCCGAGGCGCTCCAGCGTCACCGTGACGCCCTCGCACGGCCGCTCGGCCTCGTCGAGGATCACCACCGTCACCGCGTTCTCCTCCTTCCCGATGCCGCCCCGTGCCTGGACACGACGGGGGCGGTTCATCGCTGCGGCGGCCTGCGCCGAGGTGGAGGCGACCGGCGCGGCACCCCTCACGGTGACCTCCTCGCCCATCTTGGCCTGGGGCATTGTGATGCCGACCTCGGAGGTGGCGCCGGCGGCGACCTTGACCCTTTTCTCGGCCGGTTCGAACCCTTGCGCCTCCGACCGGACGCGGTACTCGCCGGCGGGAAGACCTCGCAGCGACGCACGGCCTGCGGCGTCCGAGACGGCGGCGCGTGCGCCTTGCTCCGGGACGCCGGCGCGGGTCGCGGTGATCGTCGTGCCGGGAAGCGGTTCCATCCCGTCGCTCACTCGCAGATCCAGCGCTCCGGTCGGCGGGGTCGCTACCATCGCGACGGCTTTGGGCTCTGCCGCGGCGGGGGCCTTCTCGGCGTCCTTGGCCACGAGACCCAGCTCGTCCGCGCTCTCGGCGTTGCGGGAAGCGGAGGCGATCCTCTGGCGCGCAGGGACGGGTATCCGGAACCCCTTGGACGCGCGCGGCAGCGCCATCGCGACCGCGATCCCCTGGGGCTCCGCCGGGGCCGGGGCCGTGACCACGATCTCGTCGATGTGCACCACGCCGGAGAGCGCCATCCACTTCCACACGTCGTCGGGCGGCGACGGGATGCGGGCCGCCACCATCCCCACCCCGGCCACCAGCAACACGGACATCGCGGCGAGCCAGCTCGGGTGCAGTCCCTCGACCAGCGGAGGCATCAGCCACCGGCGTCCCGGCTGGTACGTCTGCCGGTCGAGCCGGATCGAGCCCGGGATCTCGGCCTTGATACGATCGGCAAGGCCGGCCGGTGGCTCCGGTGTCGCGCGGGTGGCAAGCAACCGCGCGATCTCCCTTTGCGTGAGCTTCGTCATGACGCAACCTCCTGGAGCTTAGCGGCGAGCAGCCGGAACGCGTGCTTGAGCCGCTTTCGAACGGCCACCTCGGTGATCCCGTCCGCCTTCGCGATCTCGGCGACCGGCGCGTCGGCCCAATACCTCGCGGCCACCGTAAAGCGGAGATCCTCCGGCAGCGAGAGCACCGCCTTGCGCAGTCGCTGCTGCGTCTGGGCCTCGATCACCTCGTCGTCCTGGCGCTGGGCGCCGTCGGGTAGCGTCGCGCCCAGCTCCTCGTCGAGCGGCACTACCGCGTGCGGGCGGCGGACGTGGTTCAGGAACGTGTTGGTGGCGATGCGGTACAGCCACGTGGCGAACCGCGACCGCCCGTCGAACGACCCGATCGCCGCCCACGCCCGGCGGTACGTCTCCTGCGTGAGGTCGGCGGCGAGGTCGGGGTCATGGGCCAGCCGGCACAGCAGGGCGTAGACGCTCCGGTAGGTGCGGTCGACCAGCGCTTCGGCCGCCGCCCGGTCGCCCTCGGCAAGGGCCGCGAGCAGCGCTGGTTCGTCCGCCGGCTCCACCTTTCGCGCCTCCGGCCCGCCCGTCCGTACCGATGGCAGTGCCTGCACGGTACCCATGCCATTTAGACACAGAACGGCGGGAAAAGAAAACCAGAAGGCGGGAAAGGGAAAAGGTCAAACGGGAAGATGGAACTCGGCCTCGGAGGCGACCCTCACGAGTCTGCCGCGGAAGGCCGGCAAGGAACGCCGTTCCTCATCGCCGCCGTCGTACCCGGTTTCGGTTTCGCTCCCGCGCGTGTCCAAAGACCAGGAGCAGGGAACGGGAACGAAGGGAGGGCGCCATGTTCGACACCACGCTGATCGCATCGAACCCGGGACGGGAGGTGAGACGGAAGCTCGCGACGCTCCCGGTGGCCCTGGCCGTCCACGCCATGGCGCTCGGCTCCGTCATGGTCGGCCAGCTCTGGGCCGTGCAGCCGGTGGAGCAGCCCGACGTCGTGGTGGCGTTCGTGGACTTCATCCCGCCATCGCCGCCACCCCCTCCGCCAAAACCTCCGGAAGGCAACGGTGCAACCGCTGCCACGAAACCAACCGACCCAACGCCTCCAACCGAGCCGGTTCAACCGCAGGTGGTCCCCGCGCAGGTGCCAAAAGCAGGAGCGCCCGAACCGACTGGCCAGCCAGGCGGCGTCGCTGGGGGCGTGGATCGTGGAACAAAGGGCGGCATCGTCGGCGGCGTCAAACCCGACCCAGAGCAAGAGCCACCGGTGGTCATCGCCGACGACAAGCCAGTCCGTCCGGGCGACGGCGTCGTACTTCCCGTGAACATCTACCGGCCCGATCCCGTCTATCCCGAACTGGCAAGGAGAGCTCGCCTCCAAGGTGTAGTCATTGTCGAGGCGACCATCGATCGTCAAGGCAACGTTGTTGACACCAAGCTGCTCAAAGACCCCGGCCTGGGGTGCGGCGCCGCGGTCGTCGAAGCGTTCCGGAGTTGGAAGTACCGGCCGGCGACATTCAACGACAGGCCCGTCAGCATCATCATGACCGTGACCGTGACCTTTCGACTCGCAGGAACCGAGTAGCGTGCCGCCCTTTCCGTCCCCCTTGCACCTGCGGACGGCGGCCGGCAGCGCCCGGCCGCCGCCTCAGGGTCCTCTGAGGGCCCTCAACAACACACCAAGCAGAATGACAACTCTCGCGCAGGCCGTGCCGATTTCCGGCACGGCCTCTTTCTTCGGCTAATGGGTACCTGCCCGGCTCAGTTGACAGAAAGATGGAGGATGCGCCGCGCGAGACTCGGTTTATCAACTGTGCGGGACCTAGTACCTAACCGGACCGTCGCTCAGCGAGGGAGCACGGGCGGCCTCCGGCTGGACGCCGATCGCGCGGTCGAGCGCGGGGACGCTGTAGACGACGCCCCCCTTGACGACGGTCTCGACCCGGCGCAGGGCGTGGATGTCCGCGACCGGGTCGCCGTCGACGACGATCAGGTCGGCGAGCTTCCCCGGCGCCACGGAGCCGAGCTCGCGGCCGCGTCCCATCACCCGTGCGCCGCCGAGCGTCGCGATCTGGAGCACCCTCGCGCTGGGAATGCCGGCCTCGACCCAGAGCTCGAGCTCGCGGGCAAGGGTGAAGCCCGCCATCGAGTCGGTGCCGGCGACCATCGGGATGCCCGCGTCGTACTGCGCCTTGAGCATGACGAGCATGGCGCGGAATGCGTCGCGGTAGAGTGCGTCCTTCCCTTCCGGGACCGGCAGCCCGCCGGTCGAGAGGCCGCGCCGGACCTGCACCGGCAGGCGCCCGGCGAGCCCGGCCCAGCCGGGCAGCACGCCGCCGTGGCGGGGCACGAAGAGCGTCTCGAAGACGTTGATCGTGGGGTCGAGGACCGTATGATGCGCGAGGAACAGCTTGAACAACGCCTGCACACGCGGCTGCGAGGGGTCGATCTCGGCGCCGTGCTCGGCCACGGCGGTGAACCGTGCCGGCGTGCGCGTGTCCTTCACCGTGTCGAACAGGAAGTTCAAGAAGACGAAGTTCTCGTGCTGGATCTCGTCCGCGCCGTCGCGGACGAACTGCTCGGCGGTCATGAACGCCGGGACATGGCCCGAGACGCGCATGCCGTGCTCGTGGGCGAGGCGGGCGAGCAGCGGCACCAGCTCCGGCTTGATCGAGCTGTAGATCTTGAGCTGGACGTACCCGTGCCGGGCGTAGTTCTCCACCGCGGCCTGCGCCTGCGCCGGGGTGTCCACCTTGTCTTTGATCGGCGCGCTGTACGGTCCGCTGCCGTCGACGACACCGGCCAGGACTACCCGCGGCCCGATCGCGGTGCCGTCGTCGAAGCTCTTTTTCATGGCGAGAAGCGTGTCCATGTCGTTGGCCATGTCGCGCACGGTGGTGACGCCGTTGGCGATGTCGAGGAGGCCGTCGACGCCCCCGAGGTGCACGTGCATGTCCCACAGGCCGGGCAGCAGCGTCTTGCCGTTCAGTTTGACGACCTCGGCGCCGTCCGGCACACTGACCTTGCCGTCGGGACCCACCGCGGCGATGCGCTCGCCCTCGATCACGACGGTCTGGCCGGGCCGCAGGACCGCCCTGTCGGCGTCGAAGAGCGCCGCTCCGGTGAACGCGAGCGCCCTCTCGGGCTTGTGACCGAGGCTCTTGGCCAGGGCCGCGGAGCGGGCGACCTCGGCCGCGTCCTGGGCCGCGAGCAGCCTGGGGAGCGCGCCCTCCCATCCCTTCGGCACCACCGTCAACCAGTGGCTGGCCGAGGCGAAGAAACCCCCGTCGGCGTCGAGCCACACCCGCACCGGGGTGAAGTCGAGGCCGGCGACCGCGACCTGCACGACCCTGCGGCGCGTGTTGCCGGCCGTAAGCTCGAGCTCGCCGACCTTCTCGAGCGTCGCCTCACCCTCGGGCAGCAGGGCGATCGTCCCGCCCGGCGCGCGCAGGAGCGCGCGGGCGAGCAGGCCCGTGTCGAACGGTGTGTCATTGAACGGGAGGTAGAAGGCATGGCCCGAAACGGCGCGGCTGCCCGGTCCGCCGCCGCCGGACCACGTGGCGCGCGTCTCCGTGCGCTCGAACCGCTCGGCGACCGGGCCCTTCATGTAGTCGTTGCCGTCCGTCTCGATGCGAACAGGGGTCGAATCCGGGCCGAGCCGGATCGTCGAGTCGAGCCGCGGTCCGCGCCCGCGGTCGTTGTACTCGAAGTGGACCCGGTATGCGGAGGCCCCCGTCGCCCGCACCGTCATCGTGCCGGCCTGTGCGCCGCCGAGAATGACCGCGAAGGCCGCGGGAGGCGGCGGCGCGGGCGGCTCGGGTGCTGCGGCGACGGGCACCGCCAGCAGGGCGAGCGCGGTCGCGGCGATCGCCAGCGTCCGCCGGCCAGCCCCGTCCCATGGCGTCGTGCGGTGGACGGCCCGCGCCGCGGGGCTCACGCCGTCCCCCAGATCTCGCCCAGGACACGGTGGAGGTTGCCGCCGAGGATCTTCTCGATCGCGGGGGTCTTGTAGCCCCGGGCCGCGAGCGCCGCGGCGATCGCCTCCATGCGGTTGGGGGCGTTGAGCTCGGGGATGAACGGCGGCCGGTCCACACTCTCGCCCGGCGCGCTGACGCCCGCCTTCTTGCGCGCCTCGATCTCCTCACGGAGCTGCCGGCGGTACTCGGCGTTGTCGTCGATCGGCACGATCCCCTGGTCGCTGCCGATGCCGACGTGGTCCTCGCCGCAGACGCCGACGGCGTGGTCCACGTGGCGCAGCAGATCGTCCACGGTTATAGGACCCGGTCCAGCGGACAGGTACGGCATGAGGTAGATGCCGGCGACACCGCCCCGCTCGGCGAGGGCCCGCAGCGCCGCGTCGTCCTTGTTGCGGGGGTTGTCGAAGACGGCCCGGCACCCGGTGTGCGAGATCAGGATCGGCTTCGCGGAGGCTTCGATCGCCTCGGCGGTGGTGCGCTGGCCGGAGTGGCTGACGTCCACCGCGATGCCGAGCGCGTTCATGCGCGCCACCGCCTCGCGGCCCAGGTTCGACAGGCCGGCGTTGGCCGCCTCCAGGCAGCCGTCGCCGTACAGGCTACGCTCGTTGTAGGTGAGCTGCATGATGCGCACCCCGAGGCCGCGGAAGACGGCGAGCCTGGACAGCTCCTCGCCCAGCATCTCGGTGGTCTGGAAGCCGAGGATGAGCCCGAGCGCGCCGCTTGCCTTGGCGCGCCGGATGTCGGAGTGACGGCGGACGACGAGGTAGCGGTCCGGGTTCGCCTCGGCCACCCTCTGGGAGGTGGCGATCGCGCCGACCGTCTCCTCGAACCCGGCGCCCGGGCCGACCACGGTGAAGTTGATCGCCGTGACGCCGGACGCGGCCGCCGCCGCGATCGCCCGGGGCTCGACCGGGAATCCGTCCGGGCCGGTGGCGAACGCCTCCGATGCCCCGTCGATGACGATGGCGCGGCGGTAGAGCTCCGCGATCGTGGACGTGTCGTTCGGACCCGCCTCCGCGAACAGGGCGCGAGGCCGGGCCACGGCAAGGCCTCCCGCCGCCGCGAGCGTCACTGTGAACTGCCGTCTGGTGATCATCGGTCGCCCCCTCCGCGTGATTCTACGACGGCCCGGCGCCTGCCGCCGGACGCTCGAGCCGGCCCCATCACCGGGTCCTCGACCCGGCCAGTCGGCACGCGCCCTGGACTTCACCAAAGGCACCAGTTCCGCCTGAGCTCACGACGGCCAAAGATCGAGCCGCGCATGACCCCGTTCATCGACTGTGGCGGACCTGTGCCTGATAACGCAACAACGCAAGCTTGACCCCCCATTTTTGACCCCACCGCTTCCATCCAGACCCTTGACTGTAACGATCGTTTCATGTAACGTTCGTTTCATGTCGGAGCGACGCCAGGAATTGATCGGGAAAGCGCTGGACTACATGGTGATGCACGGGGTGGCCGGGCTGACGCTGCGTCCGCTCGCCGGAGCGATCGGCACGAGCGCCAGGCTCCTCGCCTACCACTTCGGCTCGAAGGACGGCCTCATCACGGCCGTCATGGACGAGGTCCGGGCCAGGGCCCAGGGGTCGTTCGCCGAGGCCGTCGCCAGACCCGGCAAGGGAGCCGCCAAGGGCGCGATGCGAACGTTCTGGGCCTGGACCATCCACCCGGAGAACGTCGGCCACATGCGCCTGCTCTTCGAGGTGCAGGTGCTGGCGATCCGCGACCCCGCGACGTACGGACCCTACCTCAGGGGAACGTCCGGCAGCTGGCTGGAACTGATCGAAGCGTCGCTGCCGCCCTCGAGGAGGAACCGCGCGGTCGCGACCCTGTGCACCGCGGTGATCGACGGGCTGCTGCTGGAGTACCTGAGCAGCGGCGACGGCCGGCGGACCACACGGGCGCTCGAGCACTTCGGCCGCCTGATGACCGACACGGCGCGGGACGGCGGATCTTCGGGGCGAAAGCCTGCAACGGGACGAATTGGAACGCCGGGACGGACCGGCCGCCGGGAACGGGGGAGGGCGTGATGGACAGCGAACCCATTATCGAACCGCGGGAGCACGAGCCGGTGGCCAGCTACTGGCACTCGCTCATCTTCCTCGTGATCGTGGCTGCGGTCGTCGCGATGGGGTACCTCGCCCAGCATCGCGCCGGGGCGGGCCCGGGGCTCGTCGACTCCCACGCCCACGTCGTCCCGATCTACCTGTCCGTCGCGATCCTCGACTGGCTGCTGGTGCTGTTCGCCTGGAGGGGCGTCCGGCGGCGCGGCGGGACGTTGAGTTCGATCGTAGGTGGGCGCTGGACGAGCGGGCGCGAGGTTCTTCGAGACCTGGGAATCGCGGCCGTCTTCTGGGGTGCCATGGTGGGTCTGGGGTGGGCCATGGACAGGATTCCGGCACAAGGGGCCGCAAAGAGCTTGGACATCCTGTTCCCGCGAACGCCCCTCGAGGTCGGCGTCTGGCTTCTGACGGCGGTGTCGGCGGGGTTCTGCGAGGAGTTCGTCTTCCGGGGGTACGTTCTCCGGCAGCTCCTCGCCCTGAGCGACAGCACCACGGCGGCCGTGTTGGGACAAGGGGTCATCTTCGGTGTGATGCACGTGTATCAGGGATGGATACCCGTCCTCCACATCACGGTCCTGGGCATCCTGTTCGGTGTTCTGGCGGTGTGGCGAAGGACCCTGAGAGTCGGGATGATCGCTCACGGGTGGTACGACATCTGGGCGGGGTGGCTGGCTAACGTTCTCCTTCGCTGAGACCTTGGCGACGAACCCGTCGCCTGCGCGGCTGCAGACGCGCCGGGTTCCCGATGGGGGAACGTGATCCAAGTGCGCACGTGCCTCTCCGCAGGTGATCGCCGGGAGGCGCCTCGCCCGTCCGGCAGGGCGCCTCCCGGCTCGTGCCGGAGCCAGGTCCGGGTCGGAGCCGACCTATCACCAGCCGGAGGGCTCGGGACAGTAGCCGCCCGAGAACCCCCGCGCCCCCTCCCGGCGCGTCAGCGGGTCCGGGGCCGGTAGCACGCCGAGTCGGACGAGCTGCTCGCGGAACTCGTACCGGATGCGCACTACGGCCGCAGGCCGATCCTCGAGGTCGAGATCCACCCACTCCATCTGGTGGTTCGTGCGCACGCCGATCCCCGTCGCGGCGTATTCCTGACTCAGCTTGCGGTCCGCCTGTGGGGTCTCGCTTGAAACTCGGATCTCCTCGGAGTAGCGCTCGCCGCCCGGGACGCCACCAGGCAGGTCGCGCGCGACGCCTCCGTCCGCTCCGCTGCCACAGGCGGGGGGCGCCGGGGGCGGGGGCGCCAGTCGGCCAGCCGATCCCGCACCGGAGTCCTGGGCTCGGCCCTGGACGCGCTGTTCAACCGGTTGCGGCACGGCCCTGATCGGCCGGACCTTCTCCCGGTAGAACACCGCCTCGATGACGCCGAGGTTGTCAGTCTTGCCGAGCCAGGCGCCATACGACGACCGCTCGCCGGTGAAGAAGAACCGGCGCGCGTCGAGGCCGTTCACCTGCCAGCCGGGGATCTCGACCGTCTCGTACGGCCGCAGCAGCCACTTCGCGGCGCTCTTGGCGTCGTTGTGGCGCGCGTCGATGGTGTTGAGGCCGTCGATGGCCAGTGCGACGCCCACCCAGCACGGCAGCGGGTTGCTGATCCGCAGGACGTACGGCCGGCCGCGCACCGCCTCGACGTAGACCGCGCCGCGCGCCCTGTACTCGGCCCGGACTCCGCCGTCCAGCAGGACCTGCAGCGAGAAGCCGCGCGTTGCCGCGCCGTGCCCCGTCGCTGCCAGCGCCAGCGCCACCGCGGCCAGGGTTGCCACCTTTCGAGTGTTCATGACGGCCTCCCTTCTCGCTCCTTAGACACCGCTCGCGCGAGAAACCGCACCCTGGGGTTCCAGCGCGAGTGACGGTGCGAGCGGCGGAGGCCGGCGGCGACACCGTGGCGATCCGGTATTGGGTGCCTGGTCCGCCTGAGTTGACGAGTGATAGAAGGCGAACCGCGCGATACTCCGCCTATCAACCGTGCCGGACTTGGAGGTGCATATTCTTCAACAACGGTGAGATAGTGATACCCGGTACCGAATGAAGTCCTCTACCGCCAGTTCTCGAGCAAGATGGCCGATCACCCACCTGACCAGGAGATGCAGTACGACCTGAACACGAGTCACCTCATTGAAGTCAAGGGTGCACGCCTCGAGGTGGTCCAGGCGACCGACACCAGCCTCACCTACAAGGTCCTTGCGCCCTTCCCTCAAGCGGTAATGGATGAACCGGGGGACCTGGTGCCTGGATGTCCTTCAAAAAGGTGAGATGGTGATACGCAGTACCGATTCGGTACCGATTCCGGTACCGATTCCGATTTGGTACCTACTTGGTACCTGTTCGGAACGCGACGTAGGCCAGGATGATGGCGAGGACCACCAGAATGAATCGGGCCATTCCCATCATGCGGGTGTGGGCCACGGGCCTGGTCCCTTTGGCTTTGATGCCCGTAACGGCCGCGATGGCGGCGATGATGCCTGCGATGCTGAGCAACATGAGCCAGTTCATGACATCACTCTAGCAGATGGGATGCGGGCTTCACGCGAAATGGGTACGGGGCCCGCCTGAGTTGGCATGTGATGGAGATTGAACCGCGCGAGACTTGGTTCATGAACTGTGCCGGACCTGGCACTGAATCTCTCAGGTCATCCCATCCCTTTCCTTCAGGCTTCCGCTGGCACACCTGACACCTATTGTCGGGCTGCCGCATCCGTCCAGCGACGAGTACTTACCTTTGGTGGCGCTCCACGGGCGCATACTCGGGTGGTAGCGATTGCGCTGGTGTGGTGCGCGACGGGGGGACGATGGCAGGGCGTGCAGGTGCGATCCTCGGGGTGCTGCTCCTTGCGCATGCAGCGGCGGCGCAGTTCGCCCAGCAAGGGGGCAAGCTGGTCGGCTCCGGCGCCGTCGGGGCGGCCCATCAGAGCTACTCGGTGGCGGTCTCCGCGGACGGCAATACGGCCATCGTCAGCGGGTACGGCGACAACGCCTTCACCGGCGCCGCGTGGGTGTTCACGCGCGACGAGGGGGTGTGGTCGCAGGAAGGGAGCAAGCTGGTCGGTATGGGCGCCGCCGGCGTCGCCAGGTTCGGCAAGTCGGTGGCGGTCTCGGGGGAGGGCAACACCGCCATCGTCGGGGCGCCGTACGACAACGCCAATACCGGCGCCGCGTGGGTGTTCACGCGCAGCGGCGGGGTGTGGTCGCAGCTGGGGAGCAAGCTCGTCGGCACGGGCGCCGTCGGGGCGGCCGAGCAGGGCTGGTCGGTGGCGATCTCGGCGGACGGCACTACCGCCATCGTCGGCGGGGCGTTCGACGATTCCGACGCCGGCGCCGCGTGGGTGTACACGCGCAACGGAGGCGTGTGGTCGCAGCAGGGCGGCAAGCTGGTCGGCGCCGGCGCCGTCGGGGGCGCCGCCCAGGGTTACTCGGTGGCGATCTCGGCGGACGGCAGCACCGCCATCCTCGGCGGGGTCGCCGACAACTCGTTCGCTGGCGCGGTGTGGGTGTTCACGCGCAGCGGTGGGGCGTGGTTACAGCAGGGCGGCAAGCTCGTCGGCGCGGACGCCGTCGGCGGCGCCTTCCAGGGCTACTCGGTGGCGGTCTCGGCGAACGGCGACACGGCGATCGTCGGCGGGTACGGCGACAACGCCACCGCCGGCGCCGCGTGGGCGTTCACGCGCAGCGCGGGGGTGTGGTCGCAGCAGGGGAACAAGCTCGTCGGCGCGGATGCCGCCGGGGACGCCGCCCAGGGCTGGTCGGTGGCGATCTCGGCCGACGGCAACACCGCCGCCGTCGGCGGCCCTAGCGACGACTTCAACGCCGGCGCCGCGTGGGTGTTCACGCGCAGCGCCGGGGTGTGGTCGCAGGCGGGTGGCAAGCTCGCCGGCACGGGCGCCGTCGGCGCCGCCAACCAGGGCGCGGTGGCGATCTCGGCGGACGCGACCACCGTGATCGCCGGGGGCTCCTACGACGACGCCAAGGCCGGCGCCGCGTGGGTCTTCGTCACCACCGTCTGCACGCCGCCTGCGGTCACCGCACAGCCGCAAGGGCAGGCCGTGCAAAGCGGCCAAACCGCCACGCTCTCGGTGACCGCGGCAGGGGCGAGGGAGCTGGCCTACCAGTGGTACCAGGGGGACGCCGGTGACACCTCGGCGCCGGTCGGCGGCGACGCGAGTACGTTTACGACGCCGCCCCTGATCGCAACGACCAGCTTCTGGGTCAGAGTCACCACCGCCTGCGGCGCCGCCGACTCAACCGCCGCAACGGTTACGGTCGGGCGACGCGTGCGCCGGCACCTCCATAGATTGACGTAGGCGGTGGCGTGCCTCCGGTTTGACCTCTCGCTGCGAAGCCCCAGGAGCCTCGCTCAGATCCCATTCGTTGTCGACAATGTGAACAATCGCGGACGTGGTACCCCTCCGTCCTCGTGGTCCGGGAGGTTAGTCTCTTCGTACCCAACCTCGAGACAGAACTCGGTGGCGTACACTTAAGCAAGAGGTGACGACAATGAGACGGTTTGTCCAAAGGTCGCTGGTGGTTTCTTCGGCTATCTGTCTCTCGGTGTCGGTGGGTTGGGCCGCCGGCGGCGGCCGCCCGATGCTCTCGGTGTCGGCGCCGGCGTTTGGGTGCCCTGCGACCGAAGGAGCGTTCGTCGTGCTCCTCGACCCGGGACGGGGGATGTTGCTGCTGTCCGGAGCAAAGTTCGTGGGCGGCCACCGGGTAGGACGGGCAAGCGGGGGAGCCTTCCGGGTTGCTCTCCCGAGGAGCGGCGCCTGGGAGCTCGCGCGCGCCGATTCTGCCGCCGGGCCGGTCGCAATGTGGGGTGCAGCCTATCGGGTGAGCACCGGCGGCGGCGGGGGGTGCGTCGCTTTCGACCACGAGCAGTTCTCCAGCGAGGGCGACCTGGTCACCTACGTCCAGTGGCTGGTCAACGACGTCTACCTCAAGCTGCCGCAGGCGGAGCGCGAGAGGTTCCCCGCCTTGCGACTTTCCAACCGCACGGTCCGTCTGCGGCTGCAACTCGCCGGTTACGAGCCTGCGTTGGTTCAGGAAACCGAGGGCGCCACCATCGCGTTCCGCGTGCCGGGGACTCCTCGGGTCCTGTTGCTGCGTCCCTTCGTGCTCGACGAGACGACCGAGCGAGTCGCGATCGACCTGTCGATCGCGGACCAGCCCGACTTGCAGAGTGCCCAGAAGCGTTCACTCGGGTTCGTCGTCGCCTCGGCCGCCCAACCGGCGACGCTCGCCGATCCTGCGATGACGATCCAGGTCGAGTCAGCTAAATAGGAGGCTAGATGCGTCTCGTACCCATGACCCTTGCGGTGCTCTTGTTCTCCTTTCCGGTCCTCTCCTTCGGGGACCCTCCCGGTGGAAAGGGCACACCTCCCGGTCTCGCCAAGAAAGGTGGCCTGCCTCCCGGGCTGGCGAAGAAGGGCGGCCTGCCTCCCGGGTTGGCCAAGAAGTTCGGCGCCCATCGGCCCGAAAAGGCGTACATGGCTTTCGACCCGTTGCACCAGGACCGGGCCTGGTTCCTCATCAACGGCAGATGGGTCCTGAAGAAGCGTTTTAACGCAAGTCTCAGGGCCGAGGTGCGGGACGCCCTTCAGCTGCCTCCCGTGCCGCCACCGCTGCCTCTGCCTTCCGTCCGCGTTGAGCTTCGCGTCGTCCTTTTCGAGTAGCCGGCTTCTGCGCGTCGGCTTGCCCGCGCATCCCGATGGGTACCCGGTATTCCAATCGATCCATTGTGCGGCTGCGATTGGGTGCCCCCTTCAGCTGAGTCGTGCCCCTTTCAGCTGAGTCGACAGAAACAGAAGATGGAGGATGGACGACGCGAGCCTCGGTTCATCAACCGTGCCGAAACTCGTATCTCATAGCCGGCACAAACAAGCGTCTGCCGTCGTGCGCGCCGAACCGGCGCCTGCAGCGATCGCAAAGCAGGCCCGCAGGTGCTGGGGAGAGCCGGACGAACTCGTCCCAGCGGCAATGGACGAAGCGGGAGACCTGCTGCCTCTATGTCCTTCAATAAGGTGAGATGGTGATACACGGTGCCAATCACCCGCACCGTTGGCGATGATGGATGGGTGTACGCTTCGAGCCAGTGTTGCCGAACGGGGGAGCTCTGGAGCTCGGCGCATCGGTGCCGAGGCGAGGAAACCGGGCGAGCCGGTGGCTGGCGCGTCTCGCGTTTCGGCTGTGGGGGTGGCGGTTCGCCGGGAGTTTCCCGGACGTGCCGAAGGCGATCGTCGTGGTGGCGCCGCACACGACAAACTGGGACTTCCTGGTCGGCATGCTGACGCTCTTCGCCCTGGGCCTGCGGATCAGCTGGCTCGGCAAACACACGCTGTTCCGCTGGCCGCTGCGGCCGCTGATGCTGTGGCTGGACGGCGTCCCGGTGCGCCGCGACTCCGGCTCGGGCACGGTGGCGAAGCTCGTGGAGACGATGCGGCAGCGCGAGACGATGCTGCTGGCCGTCGCGCCGGAAGGAACCCGGCGGGCGGTTTCCGGATGGCGGATGGGGTTCGCTCACGTCGCGGTTGGAGCCGGCGTGCCGGTGGTGCCGGTCGCCTTCGACTGGACGCGCCGGGTGGTCGCATTTGGGCCGGCGTTCACGCTCACCAGCGACCTCGCCGCCGACGAGCGGACGCTGCGCGCCTGGTTTGCGGACAAGGGGCTCGAGCCGGGTGCGCCTCCACCTGAGCCGTGACATTGCGACGGAGCCTGGGGATGTCACTCGAGAGATGGTCGACTGCAATTGCGTCCGGGTTCGGCTGCCGTCTCGGGCTTCACGCCGACGCGTCGTCGAGGCGTTGCTGCTCGTCGTCATCCAGGCGCATGGAGGCAAACGGCAGCAGCTCCGCGAGCTGTTCCGGCGTGCGGGCACTGGCGATCGGGGCGACGACCGCCGGGCGCGTCAGGAGCCAGGCGAGGGCCACCGCCGCGACCGTCGTCCTGCGCGCCGCGGCGATCCCGTCGAGCGCCGCGAGGATTCGCAGCCCCCTTTCGTCGAGGTACTGCGCCGCTGTCGAGGCGCGCTGGCTCTCGACTTTCGCGCCGGGGCGGTACTTGCCGGCGAGGAAGATCGGTACCGATCGGTACCAGGTATCCCATTCGATTCATTATGCCGTGGACATCGGGTCCCGGGCTTAGCCGAGTTAATGGAAGGCGGAGGACGAAGGGCGCGAGCCTCGGTTCATCAACCCCGCCCGCGCTTGCACCTCGTAGCCGGCAGGAACCAGCGTCTCCCGTTGTGTGCGCCGAACCGCCGTTTGCGGCGATCGCAAGACAGGTCCGCAGGCGCTGGGGAGAGCCGGACGAACTCGTCCAAGCGGTAGATGAAATGGGATACCTGGTACCTCTATGGTACCTCTACAAACTGTAATCGTCGCTGGGATGACGGCTCCGCACGGCTGGCATAGGTGCCAGCTCCGGCACAGTTGAGAGACCGAGGCTCGCGCGGCTCATCCTCTCCCTTCTGTCAACTCAGCCGGACCTGGAGGTACCTGATGCCTGATTAGTATCAGCCGCCTCCGCGAAACCTCGTCACGGGTGGGCGGAACGGGTCGGGTCGAAGTGGCGGTAGAAGATGCGCTTCGCGAGCTCTCCAGAGACGATGTACATCGCCACGATGACTCCCACCAGACCCAGGAAGGGGAGCGGCAGCGGGGTCAAGCCAAGGAAGGGTGCAAACGGCAGGAACGGCATCACGAGTGTGGTCGCCGCGACGCTCAGAGTGGCCCATAGCAAGCGCTTGCTGGGTCTACTGCGGAAGAAGGGACGGCGGCTGCGAACCACCAAGACGATGAGGGATGCGGAGAGTACCGACTCGACGAACCAGCCGGTGCGGAACTGGTCGGTACTGGCGTGGAGGACGTACAGCAACGCGCCGAAGGTCACGTAGTCGAAGACCGAGCTCAACACGCCGAAGGTCAGCATGAAGGAGCGGATGAAGCCGATGTCCCATCGGCGCGGCCGGGTCAGCATCTCGGCGTCCACGCTGTCGCTGGCGATTGTCGTCTCCGGCATATCGGTGAGCATGTTGGTCAGCAGGATCTGCTTGGGCAGCAGCGGCAGGAACGGCAGCAGCAGCGAGGCGCCCGCCATGCTGAACATGTTGCCGAAGTTGGCGCTGGTGGCCATCAGCACGTACTTCAACGTGTTGGCGAAGGTGGTGCGCCCCTCACGCACACCCTCGACAAGCACATCCAAGTCCTTCTCCAACAGCACGATGTCGGCGACTTCCTTGGCCACGTCCGCGGCACTCTCAACGGAGAGGCCCACGTCGGCCGCGTGCAGCGCCGAGGCGTCGTTGATTCCGTCGCCCATGTAGCCGACCACATGACCGGCCTTGCGCAGAGTCAGGATGATGCGCTCTTTCTGGTTCGGCTCCACCTCGGCGAAGACGTCCACCTGACCGACCCGGGCGAGGAGCGCCCCGTCACTCATCTGCCTCAGCTCGTGGCCGGAAAGCACCTGAGCGCTATCGAGCCCGATCGCCCGCGCCACGGTCGCGGCCACCAGGGCGTTGTCCCCGGTGATAACCTTGAGGCTCACGCCGAGTTCGCGCAGCCGGCCAATGGTCGCCTCGATTCCTGCCTTGGGCGGGTCGGAGAACAGGATGAAGCCGAGAAAATTCATGCCGACTTCACTTTCCTTCGCGATCTTGGTTTCGGAGCCGAGTCTCTTACAGGCAACGCCAAGGGTGCGCTGGCCGTTACTGCTGTACTGGATGTATTTAGCCTCGATCTGATCCCGAACGCCTTCCAGCGGTACCACGACTCCCGCTGCGTCTTCGACGGCGGTGCACACCTCCAGCACCTGTGCGAGGGCGCCCTTGGTGATCATCAGGTTGCCCTCGGGGCCGGCCGCAAGGATGGAGAGGCGCTTGCGCAGAAAGTCGTAGGGGACCTCGTCCAGCTTCTTCCATGCGGAAATGTCGATGCCGCCGTGGTTGCGGATGGCGGCGTCGATGGGGCTCGAGAAACCCGTTTCGAAGGAGGCGTTGAGGCAGGCATAGAGCAGGACACGATCGCTCGCCTGTCCGCTTAGGTCGTTGGCCGACTGAAGGGTCACGACCCCTTCCGTGATGGTGCCCGTTTTGTCCGTGCAGAGAACGTCCATGCTGCCGAAGTTCTCGATTGAGGCCAGGCGCTTGACGATCACCTTCCGCTCGGCCATGCGGCGCGCGCCATGGGCGAGGTTGATGCTGACGATCGCCGGAAGGAGCTGCGGCGTCAGGCCCACCGCAAGCGCCATCGAGAATAGGAAGGACTCGAGAACGGGGCGGTGTAGGTAGACGTTGAAGCCGAAAATGGCGATCACCAAAAGTAGCGTCACCTCCAGGAGCAAGTACCCGAAACGACGCAACCCGCGCTCGAAGTCGGTCTCGGGCGGGCGCAGCTTGAGGCGCTCCGAGACCCGGCCAAACTCGGTGTCCTTTCCTACCGCCACCACCAGGGCCGTCGCCGTGCCGGAGACCACGTGAGTGCCCATGAACACGGCGTTCGTCCGTTTGGGGAGGGGTGTCCCGGATTCCAAGACCGCCACGGACTTTTCGACGGGGAACGTCTCGCCGGTGAGGGTGGCTTCGTCCGCGAAGAGGTCCCGTGTCTCGAGGAGCAGGCAATCGCCCGGGGCCGTGGCACCCGCCGAGAGGAGGACCACGTCGCCAGGCACGACGTCAATCATGGGAATATCGTGCGGGGCGCCGTCCCGCAGCACCTGGGCCTTGACCTCGACGAGCGAGAGAAGCTTTTCCACGGCTCCCGCTGCGCCTCTCTCCTGCCAGAAACCCAGAAGGCCGCTCGCGAGCACGATGGCAAGGATGATCGCCGCGTCCGTCCTGTCGTGAAGGAAGAGGGAGATCACGGCGGCACCGACGAGCATGAGAACGATCGGGCTCGAAAACTGCGACAGGAGGAGGGTCACGGTGTCGGTGCGCTTCTTGGGTGCCAGGCGGCGGTCGGCGTACCGCTTCGCCCTGGAAACGGCATCGGCCGCCGATAGCCCCTGAGGTGCCGTCTGCAGCCGCCTCAGGGCCTCGGCGGCGGGTACGCTCCAGAAGGGTGGAAGGTGCTGCTCCATATGCCCTCGCTTGTTTGCATTGTGGCACAGCCATCGGCCTGACAAGGGAACCGAGAGACAAGACGCGTGGCCTGGAGTCTGATCAGCACTTCATTTTCGGGAAGACGTTGTTGGCACGGCCACAAGGTCGTTGTGCTGTGCCCGCGTCCATCCCTCTTCCGTGCCTCACTGCCTGAGCGCGTTCCCATCCGTCGTTGGCCGTTACCGTTCGTGACCCTCGGACGTCAGGGCGTCCCGCGAGTGCCCCTGGCAAAGAGCCACGTGGGGCGCACCCGGGGCCTCACTGGACACTGATTTGAGGAGAACGGCCTGAAGGAGGTGCCCGATGGATGAAGTGATCAAGAAAGGCGAGGCCCCGGGGTCCGGAGGGCGGTCGTTGGAACATGGGAGCGACTCGCGGAGCGGTCACGTACCGTCCCGGCTCCTTGTCGAACTCCGTCTTGCAGGTGAGGCAGCAGAACACATGCACGTGCCCCGCATGCGTGCTCTTGCATGGCGCTCTGTTGTCGAGGGTTATGCCACAAACAGGATCCTTGGCCATTTCGAGCGCCTCCTTTCCGCCTGCGACAGGTGGCTTCAAACACCGCCTGGGAGCGGAGCGGGCAGCGGTGACTCCGGTCGAGTCGCCCTGCCGGACCTAGTACTTCATCGTGCCGACGAGGAGTTCGTTGTGAACGCCCTTGACGCCCCAGGTACCGCGGGCGATGCCACCCACCTCGTCCTTGATCCTTTCGGAGCGGACGCGGCCGATCAGCGTGACCACCCCCTGCGAGGAGCTCACGTCGATGTCCCCGGCCTTGATCTCGGGCTTGGCGATCAGCGACGCCTGGATCGCCGACGTGATCCCGGATTCCGCACGCCGCGCTTCCTTGGGCACCACCGGGGAACCGCACCCGGCAAGCGCCAGCAGCCCGGCACCGACCAGGGAGGCTGCAACCGCAACGAATATGCGTTTCATGAGCTACCACTGTTTCCCGAACACATTTCCAACCTAAGTCCTCCGATCCCTCGCCGAGAAGAGTGCTTACTACCCGGGAGCAGGGCCGAACCATGAGTAGAAACCACGTAACCCCTCACCCAACCCCAAAGGGGTGCCTGGAATACATGACTGGAAATCTGAGCGGGATCCGATCCGGCCAGGTCTTCGGAAAGGGCAACCGCGCCTGGCGAAGCGTTCCAGGTCGTCGCGGTCGCCCGGCGGCGCGGTCGCATAGGGGGTTCGGGTGCCGGCCGTGTAGTTTCTACCTAGTCCGCGGCTCTCATCTCGGGGAAAACTCCGCTATCCCGGACAACACCAAGGGACTAGGTTCCTAGGCGGCCGAGAAGGCGCACCACAAGAACCGTGGGAGTTGGCTCCTTCCTCGGGACTGCCGGCACATCGCCGCAGGAATGCGCACGGAGGTGAACGGTGGCGGCGAACCTGGTGGCGCCGGTGGGCGTCCTCGGCGCGATTGGCCTGGTTGCAGGCCTTGGGTCAAGCCGGCGCACGGCGGGGGTGGGCGGTGCCGGTCAGAGCTGCCATGGGGGCCGGCGACGGCTCACCAAGGAGGATGCGGCGCTCCGGAGCATGAAACACCTCGACGGGTTCGCGATCGGGGCCGCCGATGGGGACATCGGCACGAAGAAGCCGGTCTCGCGGCAGCACGAGATCGCCTACCGCTGATCATGTGCACCACGGCAAGAGGAGGACATCATGTACTGGTACCACTGGAACTTCTTTGGGATGCATTTCTTCTGGTGGATGTTATGGATCGTGTTCATCATCGTCCTCTTCGGATGGATGACCCCTGTCCCGCGCAGGACGGCGCGGCTGTACCGCGAGGACCCGCTTGCAATCCTCCAACGGCGCTACGCGGCCGGTGAGATCACGACAGCGGAGTACGAGGAGCGCAAGGCTCACATCCAGAAGGACCTGGGTCACCCCACGCCGTGAGTGTTCTCGCGGACTCATGCCGACCAGGATGCACTCGCGTTCGAGCAGGGTCACGACTCGACACCCGTGTGCGCTTGCCGTGCCCGCCGCAGCCGGGTGGTGGTCTCGGACCGCTCGCAACGCCGTCTCACCACCCAGGGGCGTGCCGTATGTCCTCGCCTGACCCGGGTGCCTCTCCGTCGTGGCGGCGGGTGCGATGTAACGGGTGTGGTCCGTTGCACCGACCCATCGTCATTGGCCCGCGTTTCGGACCGAGGGAAAGGTGGTAGCGCCATGATCGAGAGACCGACACACGACGTGCACCCGACGCTGCTTGTCGCCGAAAGAGGCAGCGCTGTCGGGAATTACCGCATCTTCCGGCGTGGTCGCCTGCTGGGGCTCTTGAGTATTGGGGCGATTGCAGTCGTTGTCATCCTGGCCCTCATCTCCGGATACATACAAAAGGGGCTGTGGATGCGGCAACTCGGCTACAGCGGCGTCTTCTGGACACTCCTGTCCCTGCGGTTGGAGTTTTTTTGCGTCGCGTTCGTTGTGGCGCTTCTGTACTTCTGGATCAACCTTCGCCGTGCGGCGAGAAACGGCGCCGCCTTCCATGTGGACCGTTCGACAAACGAGTCGTCCGTGGGAACGAAACTTGGCATCCATAGCTCCACGATCTTGAACCTAGCCACGGGCGCGGTCGCCGCTGCCGCCGCCGTGTTCTTTGCCCTCAACTTCTACGCGCAATGGGATAAGTTTCTCCGCTTTCGTTATGGCGGGTCGTTTGGGCTGGCCGATCCTCTCTTCCGGGTCGATGTCGGGTTTTACCTCTTCCGTCTCCCCTTCTATGAGCTCTTGCAGACCAGCCTCACCGGCTTGGCGCTGACGGCGCTCCTGGCCGTCATGGCCTACTACACATACTTCGGGTTAGTGCAATTCGGCCGCAGCGGACGGATGGAGGTAAGGAGCGCGCGTGTCGTTCCACATCTGTCCATCCTGCTCTTCGTGCTGGTCGCCAGTTGGGGATGGGGCTTTTGTCTGGATCACTACGAACTTCTCTACTCCACTCAGGGAGTCGTGTACGGAGCCGGTTACACGGCGGATCACGTGACCCGGATCGCCTTCTGGATCATGGCCGGAGCCTCGGCGGTTCTGTGCGGGCTGCTGGCGCTCAACATCTTCCGCCCGCGGTTCAGAGTGATCGTCATTGCATCCGGAATCTACGTGGCTCTGTACTTCATCGGAGTTTCGTTGCTGCCCGCCCTCTTTCAGAGGTTCAGGGTGGAGCCGAACGAGCTGGCCATGGAAACCCCTTATCTCAAGAACAACATCGAGTTCACCCGAAAGGCCTACAAGCTCGATACGATCCAGGAGACATCCTACCCGGCGCTGGCCGACCTGACGTCCGAGGTGATCGCGAGAAATCAAGACACGATTCAGAACATCCGTCTTTGGGACTGGCGCCCGTTGCTTCAGATGTACCAACAAGCCCAGGAAATACGCCTCTACTATCACTTCTACCGGGCTGATGTCGACCGTTACCACCTGCCGGACGGGTATCACCAGGTGACGCTTTCGACGCGCGAGGTGAGCGCGGAGCTTCCCGCCGAAGCTCAGACCTGGGTGAACCAGAAGTTGCAGTTCACGCATGGGTACGGCGTCGTCATGAGCTTCGTCTCGAAGACGACCGGAGCCGGCTTCCCGCAGTACCTCATCGAGAACATCCCGCCCGAATCCGGCTACGGCCTGAGCATTATTCAGCCTTCCATCTACTACGGCGAGTCGATGCCCGGATACCGGATCGTCGCCACCAGCGTCAAGGAGTTCGACTACCCCAAGGGGAATCAGAACGTCTATACGAGTTACAGTGGAAGGGGAGGCATCCCGCTCGACAGCGTGTGGAAGCGGGCGCTATTCGCCTGGACTCAATCCGACATCAACATCCTGTTCACCTCCTATCTCAGGCCGGAGAGCAGGATTCAAATCTGGAGGAACGTCAGCGAGCGCGTGGCGCAGGTCGCTCCGTTCCTGAGCCTCGACAACGATCCGTACCCCGTGATGAGCGCGGGCAGACTGTACTGGATCCAGGATGCGTACACCGTTTCGGATCACTTCCCCTACTCGAGCCCGCACGCGGCGGCCTTTACGCAAGGGCTGAATTACATCCGAAACTCGGTCAAGGTCGTCGTGGACATGTACGATGGGACCGTCCGGTTCTACGTGATGGACCCGGACGACCCGGTTCTGGCGGTCTACCGGCGCGCGTTCCCCGGCGTCTTCAGCGACCTGAACCAGCTCTCGCCGGATCTGAAGTCGCATCTGCGGTATCCGGAGGACCTCTTTGCCATCCAGGCCGACCTGTACCGAACGTTCCATATGACCGTCCCGCAGGTCTTCTACAACCGGGAGGACCTCTGGGTGCTGCCCGAGGAGAAGTACGCGGGCAACGTGTTGCCCATGCAGCCCTACTACATCCTGATGAAACTCCCAGGGAGCGACCGGCTCGAGTACCTCCTCATGACGCCTTTCACGCCTCAGAAACGGGACAACATGATCGCCTGGATGGCCGCTAGGTGCGACTTCCCCGAATACGGGAAGATGCTCTTCTACCAACTCCCCAAGGAGAAGCTGATCTACGGCCCGATGCAGATCGAGGCGATGATCGATCAGAACACCACGATCTCCCAGCAACTGAGCCTCTGGGACCAGAAAGGGTCGAGAGTCATTCGGGGAAACCTGATCGCGGTGCCGATCGAGAACTCCTTCCTCTACGTGGTGCCCGTGTACCTCACGGCAGAGGGTACGGACTTCCCCCAGCTCAAGCGCGTCATCGTGGTCTCGGGGGACAAGGTGGCGATGGAGCCCACACTCGATGAGGCCATCGGCGCCGTCTTCGGAACGCAGCAACCCCAGAATCCAGGGCAGGCGGTCCTCCGGCAGCCGGAACCGGGCCAGGCGACGGCGCAGTTCAGGGCGCAGTTCGACGAGGCCCAGAAGGCATTGCAGCAGGGGGACTGGGAGAAATTCGGCAAGGCGATGGCTGTGCTCAAGCGCTTGCTGGCTGGGCCTGCGCAGTAGGGGTGCGGGAGAACTACGGCTCGTCGCGATAGAGGCTGATCTGTGGCGTGCCGCCTTCCTTCAGCCTGGCGCGGAACATCCCGGGGGTGTTGAAGCTCCACGCCAGCTGACCGTCGGGCGTGAGCGCGATGACGCCTCCGTCGCCGTGAATCGCGCCGAGGTCCTTCTGCACGACCTCGTCGGCGGCCGCCTGCAAGCTCATGCCCTTGTACTGCACCAGGGCGCAGATGGTGCGCGCAACGGTGAACCGGATGAAGTACTCGCCCGTTCCCGTCGCCGAGACGGCGCACGACCCGTTGGAGGCGTACGTCCCCGCACCGATGATGGGGGAGTCGCCGACTCGATCCCAGCGCTTGGCCGTGGTGCCGCCGGTGGAGGTGCCGCCCGCGATGTTGCCACTGCGGTCGAGGGCGACGACGCCGACCGTGCCGTACCGGTGCGTGTCCGCGCCCTCGACGGCGGCGACCGGCTTTGCCGAAGGCGCGGGCGCACCCTCGGGGCGCGGGGGAATCGGCGAGCCGTCCTTCTCGAGCTGGCGGACGAGGTCCTGCCACCGGCGCTCGGTGAAGAAGAAGCTCGGTGGCACCTGCTCGAGGTGCACGTGCGCGGCGAAGTCGTCCGCGCCGGAGCCGATCAGCATGACGTACGGCGACTTTTCCATGACCGCGCGGGCGAGCGAGATCGGGTGGCGCGTGCGGCGCACGTCGGCGACCGAGCCGGCTCGCATCGTCGCGCCATCCATGATCGCCGCGTCGAGCTGGTTGGTGCCATCCGCGGCGAAAACGGCGCCGCGTCCGGCGTTGAAGAGCGGATTGTCTTCGAAGAGCTTGATGGCGGCCTCGATGGCATCAAGCGAAGAGCCACCCCTGTCGAGCACGCCGGCAGCAGCGGTGAGCGCCTCCCTGATGCCGGCGCGGTACGCAGCGTCGGCCTCGGGAGTCATGGAGGCGCGCGTGATGGCTCCGGCACCGCCGTGCAGCACCAGAGCCCACGTGTGCTGTGCGGAGGCGGGCTGCGAAGCGGGGGCGGGAGCGCTCTGCGCCAGGGCTGCGGACGAGAAGGCGCAGGCAAGAGCCAGGGAGACGGGCGAGAATGGATGCGTGCGCACGTTCATGGTGCTCCTTTTCCCGGCGTCCAGTCTCCGCCGCGCTACCTCCGGTATACGATGCCGTTCTTCATGACAAAACCGACGCGCTGGAGCACGGAGATGTCCTGCAGCGGATCGCCGGGGACTGCGATCACATCGGCGTAGAAGCCGGGCTTGAGCTGGCCAATGACGTCCTGCCAGCCGAGGAGGCGCGCACCGTTCAACAGGCCGGCGCGGAGCACATCGGCGGCCGGCATGCCATAGGTCACCATCAACTCGAACTCGCGCGCCTGGGTGCCGTGCGGAAACGGGCCGACATCGGAGCCCACCGCCATGGGGACGCCTGCCGCCAGTTGCTTGCGAAACTCGGCGGCATGGAAGGCCAGCATGGCGCGCTGACGCGCGGCGGCCGTGGGCGAGTCGGCATGGGCCGCGAAGTACTCGGAGATGGCAAAGGTGGGTACGGCGTAGATCTGCTTCTCGCGCATGATGCGCATCGTCTCGGGGCTGAGTTGATACGCGTGATCGATGGAGGCGACACCGGCCCTGGCCGCGTAGAGAGCGCCGGGCTCGCCGGTACAATGGACGCCAACGCGCTTGTCCACGCGCGCCGTCTCCTGGACGGCGGCTTCGAGCTGGGCCTCGGTGTACTGGTACGGCGTGGTGAACGTGCCGTCGGCAAACCGGTCGGCACCGGTTTGATAGATTTTGATGAAGTCCGCGCCCTCCTTAACCTGCTGCCGTATCACCGAGACCAGCTCGCCGGCGTTGTTGGCGTAGGTGGCGTTGGACGAGATGTGCTCGGCGGGGTTGAAATGGATGGCGTCCTCATGGCCCCCGAGAATGCTGATGGCGTTGCCGCTGACCCTCATGCGCGGGCCGGGGATCAGTCCGGAGTCGATGGCATTACGCACGGCGGAGTCGGCCGAGCCCGCACCCTCGGTTCCCATGTCGCGCTCGGCGGTGAAGCCCGCCATCAGATCCTCGCGGGCGGCGATCTCGGCGAGGATCGTGCGCTCGGGCACGGACTCGACGACGGTCTGGAGATCTTCGGCTCCGGGATGGAGGAAAAGATGCACGTGGACGTCGATGAGTCCAGGCATCAGGGTTGCCGCGCCCAGATCGATCACCGCGGCGCCGCCGGGATGGGCGACCGAGGAACCGGCTTCAACAATGCGATTGCCGCGTACGAGCACCTCGCCGGGGCTGACGAGCGTGCCACGCTCCACATCGAGGATGTGGGCGGCATGGAGCACGATGGCATCGCTGGCGGGAACGGCGGGAGATCGAGCCTGGAGTGAATGGACAATGGCGAGAGCCAGGACAAGAGCAAGCGCAGGGACAGCGAAGCGCACGGATCGAAGCATGGACCAAATGCTAGCACGCGGGCTGCGCATGCGTGGGGGCTGCTGCCCAAGCCAGCAGGCATCACCGTGCGGTGACGTGCCGAGCGCGAGGGGACGCGGCGGAGGGCCACCTCTGCTGGGTCCCGCTCCCGCATTGGCCCGCGACGCCAGTGGCAGCGAGGCGGATCGGCAAGCGCGAGGTCGTCAGAGTGGCAATTGGCGCTCCGTCGCCTTCGGGTCCGGTTCACCGCCCCACCTGGCCGGGCTGGCGCGGTCGCCGGCCCGCCGCATGTCCTCCTGTGGCCTTGACACCTCCCCTCACCCGGGTAGCATCCGTCCATGCGAGAAGGGAGTTGAACGTGAAGCTCAACATCAAAGCGTTTGCGCTCACCTGCGGCATCCTCTGGGGGTTGGGACTATTCTTCCTGACGTGGTGGATCATCGCATTCGACGGGTCCGGCAATAGCCCCATGCTCCTCGGGAGGATCTACCGGGGGTACTCGCTCTCTCCTATCGGCAGCGTCGTAGGTCTGGTCTGGGCGTTCTTCGATGGCCTTGTCGGCGGTGCCGTATTCGCGTGGGTCTACAACAGGTTTGCGAGTTCCCTGGGGACCACGTAAGCGCCTGCAGGGCGCATAGGTACCTATCGGGTCCCGCCCCTCGCGCCTCAGGCCCCTGCGAACCGGTCCGTCGCGGCGACGAGGGCGCGGCTGTTTGGCGGCTCGTAGGCGCTATGGCCGCTGTCCGGCGTGATCACGAGATCCGCTTCTGGCCATGCACGGTGGAGGGCCCAGGCGCTGTCGATGGGGCAGACGACGTCGTAGCGTCCCTGGACGATGACACCGGGGATGTGGCGGATCTTCCCGGCGTCGCGCAGGAGCTGGTCGTCCACCTCGAAGAAGCCCCTGTTGACGAAGTAGTGGGCCTCGATCCGGGCGAAGGCGAGGGCGAACTCGTCCTCCTCGTAGTGGCTCGTGAAGGCGACGTCGGGGAGGAGCTTGGAGGTCGCCCCCTCCCATCCGCTCCAGATCTTGGCCGCGGCCAGGCGGACGGAAGGATCGTCGCTCGTCAAGCGCCTGTGGTAGGCGATCAGGAGGTCTCCCCGCTCGGCCTCGGGGATGTGCGCGAGGTAGGGCTCCCAGGCGTCGGGAAAGAGGATCGACGCCCCTGCCTGGTAGAACCAGTCGATCTCCTTTTTCCGAAGGAGGAAGATGCCGCGCAGGACGAGTTCGCTGACGCGCTCGGGGTGGGTTTCGGCGTAGGCGAGTCCGAGCGTCGAGCCCCACGAGCCGCCAAAGACCTGCCACCTCTCGATCCCGAGGTGCTCGCGGAGCGTCTCCATGTCGGCCACGAGGTCCCACGTCGTGTTGTTCTCGAGGCTTGCGTACGGCGTGCTCTTCCCCGAGCCGCGCTGGTCGAAGAGGACGATTCGGTACCTCTCCGGGTGGAAGAAGCGCCGCATCTTCGGCTCGGTCCCGCCGCCCGGCCCGCCGTGGACGAAGACGACCGGCTTTCCATTCGGGTTGCCGCTTTCCTCAAAGTAGAGGTCGTGGCCGCCGCTGACTGGGAGCCTCCCGGTCCGGTAGGGCTCGATCTCGGGGTAGTGCCAGGTGAGGGGGTCCTTCAGGGGGTGGGCCATCGTGTCCTCCGGGCGCCGCGCGGGCGGCCGCCGCTCACAGGTTCTTCTCGAAGAACTAGAGGATCCGCTTTCATCTGGACCGATGCTACCCGGGTGAGGGGAGGTGTCAAGGTCTCGAGAGGGCGCGTGGTGATACCTGGTACCTATCGAACGGTCCCAGAACTCGGCGGCGGGGGTTGTGGAGGCGGGTGAAGCGCCCCTGGATCAGCCGCATCGAGCGCCACAGGGGGAGGCGGCCGGCGCGCACGGCCAGGTGGTCGTGGGTGGCCATCACGCACCACGCCAGGACCGAAAGCCCATGCTCCCGGACAACCTCCCGGATCACCCCAACCAGCGCTGCGGCCTCGCGGGGATGCGCAAACACCTGCTCACCGCACGCGACCCAGCAGTAGACGTGGTAGCTCGCCCCCGCCACGAACACCCTCGGCCTCCGCGGCATCACACCCCCCCACTCTTCAGAAGAGACGAGGCAAGTCCATCTCAACAAGGTGAGATGGTGATACCCGGTATCTATCCGGGGCGGGTCAGTGACGGGAGGACTAACATAGAAACTGGCACCACACATGGGGGCAGGTCAGGGGCAGGGCCCGGTGCTCTTGTAAGAGCTGGTGCTCGTCGCTTTGCTGGCGAGCGTGGCACACTAAACATGAGCCGCCGGTGGCTCAGACCGCTTGACAGGCACAGGCCCGCCGGGAGCTAAGAGTGTGAAGTGTGTTGGGCCTGGCACTCATCCCCATTAGTCCGTAGCGGCCTTCAACTGCGGCGACGCAGCTTGACCTTCGACTGCTTTGGTCTTGGTCTCCGCGCCACCTGCTTTGATGACGACCTTCACAGCATCTTCCATCGGATCTTTGAAGGGCACCTCGATTCGGAGCAGGCCGTTCTCGTAGGTCGCTTCGGCTTTGTCAGGCTTAACCGGCCAACCTAAAGCCAGTGCTGAAACATACTCGACGTTCCTTGCTGGCGCTGTCAGGTGGACGCTGTCTTCCAGAATCTTCACATCGATGGTATCCGCTGGCGCTCCTGGGATGGCGAACTCCACTACTAGCTTGAGGTTCTCCCCGTCAGCATATGCTACTGTACTGGGTGCAACCCTAATCAGATATTCTGCCATTTCGCACCCTCCTTATCCGGGAATTCCATTCTTGCCGGACAGTTGGAATTCTACACCAGTCCACCGTTGGATGTCCTCAGGCAGTTCGCCCGTTGTGCCGTTGCCTCTGTCCGTCTCCTCCATGACAGCCTCCCGAGTAGGCTGTGGAATCTGCGGACTCCGCTCCGCTTCGCCCGCAGCTCCCACAGCCTCGACGACGACTCTAAAGGTACCGCCGTCTTGTCTTATCGGTGGCTTACTTCAACAGGGGGACAGGATAGGCACGTCCACCGCGAGCGCTTCGACATCATGGGCCTTTCTGAGGAACTCGAGCGGCTGTCGCCAAGTCCCGTGACAAGGTAGCCGCCGCCGTTGGGATGACGGCGCCCACGCTGGCGAAGGCGCGAGACCTCATCATCTGCGTGTTCCTGAGTCCGCAGAAGCGCCCGCCCCGAAAGACTGGAGGCGGGTCCCACTCGACGTGCAGTTGGGCCAGGGTCCCGATCTCGGGTCACCCTGCTGTGGTCTTTGACCTCCGATGCCCTCGTCTCCAGCGCTACCCGCATCCCCCTCCGGCCCGAATCGGCGCCGGTGGACCGTTTGCTCAACGCGCCCCTGAAAACGTCCCGATCGCCTTTGACACCCTCTCTGCTCTCTTCTATCCTTCGGTCCAGTGGCCTTGGCAACAGGGAATCTCCTCATCCCCAATTCGGCCCGCAGGAGGGGACATGACTATCCAGAAGGTGTTCGTGGTCGGATCCGGAACCATGGGGAACGGCATCGCCCAGGTTTGCGCCCAGGCCGGCATCCAGGTCTTCATCCATGACATCAACCGCGAGAGCCTTGATCACGCCATGAAGACCATCGCCTGGTCGGTAAGGAAATTCGTCGAAAAGGGCAACCTGGCCGAGAGTCTCGAAACGGTCATGGCGCGGATCCACACCGGCACTGAGTTCGCGCCGCCTGTGGACGCTCAGATTGCGATCGAAGCCGTTTTCGAGAGGCTCGAGGTGAAGCAGGAGATCTTCAAGAAGATCGACGGGATGTGCGGTCCCGACACGTTGATTGCCAGTAATACGTCCGCCATTCCCATTACCGAGCTTGCGTGCGTCACCAGGCGCCCGGAAAAGGTGCTCGGACTCCACTTCTTCAATCCGGTGCCTCTGATGGGGGTGGTGGAGGTCATTCGCGGAATCAAGACCTCCGAGCAAACCATGCAGGCGGCGCTGGGTTTCGTCAAGAGAGTGGGAAAGGAAGCTGTGCGGGTCGAGAGCGACGTCCCCGGCTTCCTCCTCAATCGGATCAACCTAGTGGGATACGTCGAGGCCATCCGTCTGCTGGAGCAGGGCATCGGAACGGTGGAGGACATCGACAAAGGAGTGAAGCTCGCCTTCGGCAGGAAGATGGGTCCTTTTGAAACCGGGGACCTCGTAGGCCTGGATATTTCCTGTGGAGCGCTGAATGCCATCTACGAGGAGAGTCAGGACCCCCGGTATCACGCGCCGCAACTGCTCAGACGCAAGGTCAGGGCGGGGGAACTGGGCCGCAAGACAGGACGCGGCTGGTACGAGTACACGCAGGAGGCCGGCGACAAGGCGAAGTGACCTCGATCCAATCCGGGGGGACGGCATTGCCGTACAAGAACCTGATCTACGAGAGCAACGGCGGCGTAGGGATCATCAAGGTCAACCGCCCTGAGGTGAGAAACGCCCTCGACTGGGAGACCTGGATGGAGTTCGACGATGTCCTGAAGCGGCTGCACGCCGACCCGGCCGCGCGCGTGGGCATCATCACGGGTGCCGGGGATGATGCCTTCATTGCGGGTGCAGACGTGCGCATGCTCAAGGACCGGACCCCTCAGGATGCCATCGATGCCTCGAAGAAGGTCAATGAGATCCTCCTCTTCATGGAATCGATGGACGAGCCCGTGATCGCTGCTATCAACGGCTGGGCGCTGGGCGGCGGTTGCGAGCTCGCGCTGGCCTGCGACATCCGGATCGCCGGCGACCGCGCACAGATTGGCCAGACGGAAGTTCGCATCGGGATCATGCCCGGCTATGGCGGGAACGTCCGCCTCATGAGGCTGGTCGGACCCGGCCGAGCCAAGGAGATGATCTTCACCGGGAAGGTCCTCAATGCTCGGGACGCCGAGCGAATCGGCCTGGTTGACCGCGTCGTCCCCCACGAGAGACTGCTGGACGAAGTCATCGCGCTGGCCGGACTCATTGCCAAAGGGCCGGCAGCGATCCACATTGCCAAGCGATCGATGTTCCTGGCGGCGCAAACCTCCTTCCTCGAGGCGTTGCGGAAGGACTCGGAGCTTTACGGCGAGGTCTATAGGACCAGGGATTTCATGGAGGGAGTGACCGCCTTCCTCGAGAAGAGAACGCCGAGGTTTGAAAACCGTTAGCGCGGCCGTAACCGAGCCCGGAAGGAAGGTGTCTGGATGGAGACGGTTGTGATCGTCGCAGGTGTGAGGACGCCCATTGGAGGATACGGCGGAGCGCTGCGAGACGTCCCGGCGTACCGGCTGGGGAGCGTGGTCCTCAATGAAGCGGTAAGGAGGGCAAAGGTCGAACCTGCCTGGGTTGATGACGTGATCATGGGCCAGTCCTATCAGAACGGCGAATGCGCGAATGGGGCGCGCATGTCGCTTCTCGATGCGGGATGGCCGGCCGAAGTCCCCGGTGTGACGCTGGACCGCCGCTGTTGCTCGGGTCTGGACGCCGTCTTTTTCGGTGTCATGAAGATCCAGACGGGCAATGCAGACATCGTTGTCGCGGGTGGGATCGAGAGCATGAGCCAGGCGGAGCTCTATTTCCCCGGCGATATCAAGTGGGGCCTGGGCGGCAAGAAGGATGACAAGTGGGGATTCATGCCCAAGGGCCATGGCGCACTCTCGATGTGGGGCGTGCCTCTCTATGACAGGATCCAGCGGGCTCGGGTGATGTCTCAGCCTATCGCGAGGTTTGGCGAGCTCCCTTCGATGATGACCTGGGCGGAAACCGCGGCGAAGAACGAGCGCATATCCCGCCGGGAGGCGGATGAATGGGCATTACGCAGCCACGTGCGAGCCATTGCCGCGATTGACGCCGGCAGATTCGCCGATGAGATTGTTCCCGTCGCAATCTCCAAGAAGAAGGCCGAGACCGCGGTCTTTGATCTGGACGAGACCCCGCGGCGGGACACCACCATGGAGAAACTCGCCGGATTGGCTCCGGTGTATCCGGACGGCATATGCACGGCAGGGAATTCCTCCAGTGAGAACGACGGCGCCGCCGCACTGGTATTGATGTCCGAAACCAGGGCGAGGGAGCTCGGTGTCGCGCCGATCGCATCGTTCCGGGCCTGCGCCATCGCGGGCACGGATCCGACACTGACCTATCCGGCGGTCCCCGCTTCCGTAGCCAAGGCGCTGAAGAAGCTCCGGCTCTGCATCGACCAGATCGATCTGATTGAAATTCAAGAGGCGTTTGCTGTGCAGACCTTGGCCGATGCCAAGCTGATGGCGGTCCGGAAGGAAGATTTCGACAAGAAAATCAACGTCAACGGTTCCGGGATTTCCCTGGGCCACCCGATCGCAGCAACGGGAGCTATGAGGCTGGTGACATTGATTCATGAGATGAAACGGCGGTGTGTGCGCTACGGACTGGAAACGATCTGCGGCGGTGGAGGACAAGGCATCTGCGCAATCGTCGAAGGCAACGAGAAATAGGAGAAGAGCGCTATGGATTTCGAGCTGACTGAAGAGCAGCAGATGATCAAGGATACCGCCAGGCGCTTTGCCGAAAAGGAAGTTGCGCCGCTCGTCGAGGGGGCGGAAGCGTCGCGTACGTTCCCGATCCAACTTTTCCGCAGGATGGGCAAATTGGGTCTCCTCTGCATCCGGTATCCCCTGGAGCTGGGCGGAGGGGGTGCGGACAAAGTAGCCGAATGCATCCTCGCCGAGGAGCTCAACCGCATTTGCGCGGGAATCGCCGCCGGTCTCATGGTCCAGGGGGGCCTGGCTACCAATCCTATCTACCAGTTCGGTTCCGAGGGGCTCAAGCAGGAGTTTCTTTTGCCGGCAATCAAGGGGGAGAAGATCGGCGCATTCGCTTTGACCGAGCCGGACGTGGGGTCGGACGCGGCCAGCATCAAAACCCGCGCAATCAAAGACGGTGATTACTACGTCCTTAATGGGTCAAAGACATTCATTACGAATGGTCCGATCTGTGACTATGCCCTCGTCGCGGCCACTGTGGATCCGGCGCGCAAGGCAGAGGGCGTTTGTCTTTTCGTGGTGGAGAAGGGCACTCCCGGTTTTGTCGTCACCCGAAAACTCGACAAAGTTGGGAACTGGTCTGCTGAAACTGGGGAGCTGCTCTTTGAATCCTGCCGCGTGCCCGCGACGCATCTCGTTGGAGGCCAGGAAGGCCGCGGGTTCAGCCAGATTCTGGACACGCTCACGTCCGGGAGGATCACGTACGGCGGCCGGAGCACCGGCGTGGCACAGGCTGCGTATGAAGCCAGCCTGCAGTACGCACAACGCCGCGTCCAGTTCGGCCGGCCGATCGTCGAGTTCCAGATCACGCGCTTCAAGCTCGCCGAAATGGCCATGAAGATCGACATCATGAGGTCGTACACCTATCGGGTGGCGCGACTCTACGACGCCGGGCGCAAGGTGGTCAAAGAGGCCTCCATGGTGAAGCTCTTCTGCGCGGAAACCCTGGAGGAGATCTTGGCGCAAGCGATGCAGATTCACGGCGGCTACGGGTACATGATGGAGTATCCGGTTCAGCGCTATTGGAGGGACGGCAGACTCTTCACCATCACCGAAGGGACCTCAGAGATCCACCACCTTGTCATCGCTCGCGAGTCGGGGTTCTAGGATTCGACTATGTTCGCAAGTTCAGTTCCGGAAGGGAGCAGGCACCATGGCACTACGCACACCCGACGACTTCATTCAGAGCATCGCCGACCTCGATCTCGAGATCTATCTCTTCGGCGAGAAGGTCCACGACTACGTGAACCACCCGATGATCAGACCCTCGCTCAACTGCATCGCCATGACCTACGANNAAGGTCAACCGCTTCACGCACATCCACCAATCGGTCGACGACCTCATCAAGAAGGTCAAGATGCTGCGGCTGCTCGGACAGAAGACCGGCTCGTGCTTCCAGCGCTGCGTCGGCATGGACGCCATCAACGCTCTCTACTCGGTCACTTACGAGACCGATCAGGCCAAGGGCACCGACTATCACGAACGGTTCCGCACCTACGTGCAGTTCCTGCAAGAGGAAGACCTCGTGGCCGACGGCGCCATGACCGACGTCAAGGGCGATCGTGGCCTGGCGCCCCACGAGCAGGCCGACCCGGACCTGTACGTGCACATCGTCGAGCGCCGCGACGACGGCATCATCGTGCGCGGCGCCAAGGCTCACCAGACCGGCGCCTGCAACTCGCATGAGATCCTCGTCATGCCGACGGTCGCGATGCGCGAGGGTGACGAGGACTACGCCGTCTCGTTCTCGACCCCGGCCAACGCGCCCGGCATCTTCTACATCTACGGCCGCCAGTCGTGCGACACGCGCAAGCTCGAAGACAACGACCTCGACGTCGGTAACCGGCAGTTCGGCGGTCAGGAGGCGTTGATGGTCTTCGAGAACGTCTTCGTGCCCTGGGAGCGCGTCTACATGGCGGGCGAGATCG
>PKYI01000104.1:91706-98410 GCA_003133645.1 Acidobacteriota bacterium
GTCGGCGACGTGCTGATCGGCGCCGCCGCTCTGGCCGCCGACATGAACGGCGTGCCCAAGGCCAGCCACATCAAGGACAAGCTGATCGAGATGACGCACTTGAACGAGACGTTGTTCTCGTGCGGTGTCGCCTGCTCAGCCGAAGGCGTGAAGATGCCGGCCGGCAACTACCAGATCGACATGCTGCTGGCCAACGTCTGCAAGCAGAATGTCACCCGGTTCCCCTACGAGATCGCCCGCCTGGCCGAAGACATCGCCGGCGGCCTCATGGTCACCATGCCGTCGGCGCAGGACCTCTTCGCCGAAAAGACGGGTCCGTGGGTCGAGAAGCTGCTCGCCGGCCAGTGCGACACGCCGGCGCTCGACCGCATGCGCGTCATGCGCCTCATCGAGAATCTGACCCTGGGCGCCGCCGCGGTCGGCTATCGCACCGAGTCGATGCACGGCGCCGGCTCGCCCCAGACGCAACGCATCATGATCGCTCGCCAGTCCGACCTGGCACACAAGAAGCAGCTCGCCAAGGACCTGGCCGGCGTCGGCAGCGATGCCGAGCAGCAGAAACGCAAGCTCCGGAAACCGGCGGGCATCGAATGATCGCCGCAAGGCCGCGCCTGACGGAGCTGGCGCACGGGGCTGTGCTGCGGGGGCTCGCCCCGTTTCGCTTCGCGGCCGGCCGGGCCGGATTCCTGGACTCCCTCTCCCCAACGTTTGACAGCGGTAGGCAAAGTCGAGACACAAGTCCTGTGTTGTGAAGGAGGTCCGTGACCTGACCCCCTGAAACGGGTCTGGGTTGAAAGGCAGAGTGACCCAAGGCCGCGGCGCTCTTCTACACGCTGTTCGAGAGCGCGAAGCTCGCCGGAGTCGATCCGCACGTTTACGTGCTCGAGGCCACCCGCCGCGCGATCGCCGAGCCCGGAACCGTGACGCTTCCCGAAGGTCTGACGTGATCGAATTCAGCTCAGATTCCAAGTCACACACGAAATCACGTCACTCCGGGCGGGGCGAGAACGTACTATGAATCTGCCGATGGCCGAGCGTCCCTCGGGCGCTGGATCGCCTCGATCGTCCCATGGGCAAGCCGCCAGAGCTGCTTCGCACACCTGAGACCGTTGTGCCGATGAGTTCCTCAGCGGATGCCGGGAATCCGGCGCAGCATGCCCACCATGAAGGTCAGGACGCGGGCGAAGCGCTCCTCAGTCATGCCTGCCGGGGGCGCGATGGGCATGAGCCGCTGCACCGAGACGGTCTGGGCCTCGGTGTACTTGAGCAGGCCGGGGACCCCGTGGCGGCGCCCCAGCCCCGAGTCCTTGAAGCCGCCCATCGGCGCGTCGACCGACCCCCAGGCCGCCTTGTAGCCCTCGTTGATGTTGACGGTGCCTGTCCGGAGCCTCGCCGCGATGCGGCGGCCCCGACGCGTATCCGGGGTCCAGATGCTGGCGTTCAGGCCGTAGCAGGAGTCGTTGGCCCGCTCGACCAGCTCGTCGTCGTTCTCGAAGGCGTAGGCCGACACCAGCGGACCGAAAGTCTCCTCGGCAAAGACCTTCATGGACGGCGTCACGTTCTCGAGCAGCGTGGGTTCGACGAAGTAGGGGCCCAAATCGGTCCGGCGCCGCCCCCCGGCGAGCACCGTGGCTCCCTTGGCGACCGCGTCATCGACGTGGGACTGCATCTTGTCGGCCTGATCTTTGGAGGTCAGCGACCCCATCTCGGTGTCGAAGCTGTCGTCGGCGCCCAGCTTCATGCTACGCACGCGGGCCGCGAACCGCTCCATGAACGGCTGGTAGATTCGCTTCTCGACGTACAGCCGCTCGGTGGAGATGCACAGCTGGCCGCTGCTGGCGAAGCAGACGCGGACGGCGCCCTCGACGGCAGCACCGAGATGGGCGTCCCCAAGGACGATGAGGGGGTTCTTCCCACCGAGCTCGAGCGAGCATCCGATGAGCCGCTCGCCCGCCTGCGTGGCGATGATCCGCCCCGTGGAGGTGCTACCGGTGAAGCAGATGAAGTTGACGTGGCTGATGAGCGGCCCGCCCAGCTCGCGGCCGCGTCCCGTGACCACCTGAAACAGGTCGGGCGGCAGCCCGGCCTGGACCAGCAGATCCACGCCCCAGAGTGCCGTGAAAGGGGTCTGCTGATCCGGTTTCAAGATGACGGCGTTGCCGGCGAGCAGGGCCGGGATGGCGTCCGAGATGCCGAGCGCCAGCGGGTAGTTCCACGGGGTGATGAAGCCGATGACGCCCAGGGGAAGATGCAGCTCCCAGGAGGCGGTGAGGAACGGCAAGGCGCCGCGGCGGCGGTGCGGGCGCAGCTCGCGCCCCCCGTGATAGGCGTAGTGGCGGCAGTTGATCGCGACGTCGAGGTCCTCCTCCACCGCGTGGCGCCTGGCCTTGCCGGTCTCCAGCTGGATGAGGTCCAGGACCTCGGCCTGCCGCTCGAGGATGAGGTCGTGGTAGCGCAGGAAGATCTTCGCGCGCGTGCGGAACGGCGTCGCCGCCCAGGCGGTCTGCGCCCGCCGCGCCCGATTCGCCGCCTCCTCGATGTCGGACGCGGTGCCGAGTGGGATGTCGAAGATTGGCTCACCCGAGAAGGGCGCCTCGAGCGGTGCCGTGGCATGGGACCCCGCCGTCAGCGTCACGCGGCCCAGCAGCTCGCGGAGCCGCGCCTCCCCGATTCGCTGGCGCAGGAGCCTGGTTGTCGATTGTCCGCTCGATGTCATCGTGGGGTGCTGCGGGCTCGCGGCTGAACAACTCATGGCACGTCTCCCGTCGGCGGATTCGGTCCGCCCAGATATCTCCCAGATTCTTCCGAGGCTAGCACACCTCGCTCGAGCCCAACGTCTTCAGTCTGCACACTGAGGTCATCCCGTCTCTCCGGTGGGACAGTGAGCTTCTCGCAGGGCGCCGCTGTGTGGGTTCCGTATGGCACTGCGTACCACGCGATCGTCCAGGCCGCGCAGGCGCGCGCCGGGGAGACGGTGCTCGTCCACGGCGCGAGCGGCGGCGTCGGCGTGGCCGCGGTCCAAGTGGCGCGTTCCTTGGGCTTGCGCGTGATCGGCACAGCGGGCACGGAGAGGGGCCTCGACCTGGTGCGGCATGAGGGCGCCCACCACGCGTTCAACCACCACAGGGACGGGTACCGGGACGAGATCCTGAAGGTTACCGGCGGGGCGGGCGTCGATCTCATCCTCGAGATGCTCGCCAACGTGAACCTTGGACATGATCTGACCCTGCTCGCACCGCACGGCCGTGTCGTCGTCATTGGCAGCCGCAGCGAAGTCACGATCAACCCGCGTGACCTCATGACGCGGCGCGCCTCTATTCGGGCGTTTACGCTGTGGGGCCTAACTGATGCCGAGACGGCAGAGGTCAACGCCGCCCTGGTGGCAGGCCTCGAGAACGGCACGCTCAGGCCGGTGGTGGGCAAAGAGCTGCCGCTGGCCGACGCCGCTCGTGCCCACGTCGAGGTCATGGCCGCTGGGGCCCACGGGAAGATCGTTCTGGTGCCGTGACGGGTCATGCGGCGTCGGATCGCTCCTCTAGAAGACCTCCGGTTGCGGGCGGTCACGGTGCCCGATGGCCGCACCCAGGCCGAGCGCGTGCCTCAAGAGTTTGTCGTCGCGATGCGGCGTGAGGTTACGCTCCTGTCGTCCGCAGCCAACGACCCATGGCGTCATCGAAGCCTATCGCCGCAGACCAGGACAGCCCGCATGCGATGACCTCTGCGGTCAGGCGGCCGCCCTGGGCGAATCCAGGCGTCGCCGTCCGCGAGGCCGTCACATGAACCGGCGTGACGACTCGTCGAGCGTCCCGAGCTCCGCCTGTGACAACGAGAGTTCCAGCGCACCGGCGTTTTCCTCGGCCTGTTGCGGCCGGCTGGCCCCGGGGATCACGACGACCGTGTCGCCGTGGAACTGGCAGAGCCACGCCAGCGCCACCTGGGCCGCCGTGGCGCCGTGCGCGGCGGCGATGGTCCTGAGTTCTTCAACGAGCCGCCGGCTACGCTCGAGCCCCTTCGCCCTGAACGCGCCCATCAACTTGCGCGGGCCGGGCCGCGTCTTCACGAACCCCGGGTCTTCGTGGTACCTGCCGGTCAGCAGACCCTGGCCCAGCGGTGAATAGGCGATGATCGTCACCCCCAGCGCCTTCGCCGCCGCGACCGTTCCATCCGACTCGACACGCCGGTCGAGCAGGCTGTACCGGACCTGGTTCGACGCGAGCGGAATCTGGCGCGCCGCCAACGCCTCGTGGGCGCGGCGCATCCGAGCAGGGTTGAAGTTGCTCACCCCCACGGCGCGGATCTTCTGCTCCGCCACGAGGTCCGCCATCGCGCCCATCTCCAACTCGACAGAGGAGAGACCGACCGGCTGGTGCACCTGGTGCAGGTCAATGGCAAACGGCGCCAGGCAGCGCTGTCGTTCACCAATGGTGGCCTTGATCGAACCTGCCGTGCGGAAGAGCGGCATCCATTTCGTCGCCACGACGACGTCGCCGCTCGCCTGGCCCGCAGCCAGCAGCGCCGCGGCAAGCGCACGCTCGGAGGCGCCGCGGCCGTACATCTCCGCGGTGTCGAACCAGTTGATGCCCCGCTGGAGGGCGGCGGCCACCACCCCGTTCACCGTCTCCTGTGGAAGTGCCTCCCAGAACCTCCCCGCCAGCCCTCGACCGGCCGAGAACTGCCAGCAGCCGAGGCCCACTGCCGTCACCTCAATCTGGGTTCTGCCCAACCTCCGTCGCATCACCATCGAGGCCTCCTCGCAGGCTGGACTGTAGCGCCTCACTGCCGCAACATCGAGCACCCTGTGGCTGCTTCATGGTCACCTACCAGCAGGCAAGCGCCCGGTTCGGAGCGATTGCAATGCGAAGGCGTGTGCATGGTGAAAGAAGTGGAGTCTGTCGCGCGCCACCGTGAACCTCATGCTCTCCGCGTCCCGGTGTCGGTGGGATCGGGAGCCGCCAAAGCCTGACGTTCTGGGACGTCGCGGAGGGCACAACCGCCGGTGTGGGGAAGGTCCTCTCGGTGAGGCCGGTGGGGGAGCACAGGTGCGTTCGGCGGTTTCGCGGTGACAACGGGAACGCTACGTTTGAACGAAGAGTAAAATCACACTCACCAGGGGCGCCGGGGGCGGCGGGGCGCCGGCGGCGTCACCTCCCCGGTTGTGGGGAGCACGCCGTCCGTGAGGAACGCGTCAACGTTCCGGAGGAGCCGCTTCACCTCGGCGGCGGTCATCCACGGGTTCGAAAGGTGGTCCACGACCTCCTGGTCGGTCATCCCGAGCCGCCGCCCCTCTTCGATCGCGACCGCGTACCCCTCGACCTCCGTGGGCCGATCCACGTACGCAAACCGTTCGTCCCACAGGTCGAGTCCCTCCTCCAGTTGTCGGAGATGGGTCAGCTCGTGGAGCAGGTCGAGGTAGATGTCGAGTTCGGCGCCGTCGCGAAAGTACGCCTCCGAGAGGACGATGCAGGGCCTCTCCACATCCACGAACGCGTAGCCGCGGTCGCCCCGGATCTGCACGAGCGCGCGATCGAGAAGCCTCGCCTGAGCGGTTGGCCTAGCGGCGATGCGCGCCAGCGCCGGACTTGCCGCCGCCCCGGGGAGGAGTGCGAGGAAGGGGTGGTCCCCGGGCACGAGCGACCGGTCGAGGCGCGCGAACGCGGGCAGGGATCCAGGCATCGGCGTTTCGGTGGCGCCGTGGGCGGGCCCGCCCCTCCGCGGCCCGGCCGGCGAACGCTCCCCCGGGACCGGATTGTACACACGCCGGTCCGGCGCCGCCTCGCCGGGCACGGGCTCCGACCGGTGTAGACTTCGCTCGTGGCGGCGCAACGACGCCGCCGGGAGCCGGTACCCAATGTCCGAGATCGCGTACGCCGTCGTCGAGAGCGCCCCGACCGACGCCATCGTCGGCCTCTACCAGGCCGGCGGCTGGTGGCACGAGGATCCGGCCGACCGCGCCATCATCCCGCAGATGATCCGCGGCAGCTTCTGTTTCCTCGTGGCGCGGGATCCGCAGGGCCGCATCGTCGGGATGGGCCGCGTCATCTCCGATGGTGTGAGCGATGCCTACATCCAGGACGTTGTGGTGCTCGAGACGTACCGCGGCCGCGGCGTCGGCCGCGAGATCGTCCGCCGCCTGACCGAGCGCTGCCTCGCCGCGCGGATCGGGTGGATCGGCCTGGTCGCCGAGCCCGGGACGCGGGCGTTTTACGAGCCCCTGGGCTTTCGCGCCCTCGCGGGCCACGAGCCGATGCTCCACGGCGGCGAGACCGATGGACGTTGACCTCCTCGGCCTCCGCTTCACCCCGATCGAGCTCGGGGACCGGGCCCGGCTCGTCGACGTGCTGGCGCGCTACCCGCAGTCCCTCTCCGACTACACCTTCACCTCGCTGCTCGTGTGGTCGCCCGTCTACAGCTACCACCACGCCCTCGTCGACGGGGACACGCTGCTCGTGTCGTCTATGTTCGGGGCAGAGCGCCGCCCGAGCCTCCTGCAGCCCGTCGGCAGGTTTCCCGAGAAGGTGCAGGAGATGCTCCTGCTGCGCGCTCGCGAGCTCCCGGAGCCGCTGCGGATCGAGTCCGTGAGCGAGGAGTTCCTGCAGGCGCACGCGGGTTTCGCCGCTCGCTTCGAGGTCTCCCCGGTGCGCGACAGCGCGAACTACGTCTATACCGCCGCGGACCTCGCCGGGCTGCGGGGCCGGCGCTACGCC
>PKYI01000172.1 GCA_003133645.1 Acidobacteriota bacterium
GCCGAGCAGCGACTCGTCGAGCGGGCGGGGGGGGCGGAGCGCTCGCGGCCGGCGCTGGGCTCGGCCGTGCAGCCGTCGCACGGACGGCCCGGAACTCGGGCCGGAGCGCGGCTGCCGGGATCAGGATCAGCGTCCCTCGCGCCGGGTAGAGCTCGAGCGCGGGGTTCGCCTGGCGCAGTTCCGGATACCGCGACCCGGCGCCGCAGAACCACTGGGCGAGCTCCCACCACGACTCGCCATCGCCATCCCACGGCGCCAGGATCTCGTGCTCCCAACCCGCCTCGACCCTGCGGTCGAGCGGAAAGAGAGAGCGCGCACACGCCACACGCAGCTCGGGCCGCAGCAGCTCCCAGGGGACCCGCACCCGAACGCCGGTCAGCGGCCTCGCCAGCCCGTCGTTCGCGGCCTGCAGTTCGGCGGCGTCGGCGGCCGCCGGAGTCACACGGGCGGCGAGCTTGCCCCACCCTTCGCCGGGCCGCGGCAGCACCAGCAGTTCCGGCGCCCCGCTCCGCCGCCACTCGGCGCGCGCCCCGCCCGGAACTTCCGCCAGGAGAGGCTGATCAGCAGCCAGGGCCAGCCCGAGCAGGAACGCGCCGATCATCGGCTGCGCGCCGCCCTGCGCTGCGTTGGGCTCACGACCCCACCCCCCTGCTGTCCGCTCCAAGGTCGTTCCGACCAGCAACGCCCTTTCCCACAGACCCCGCGCCCGGGCGTTTTGCCGGCTCGCGAGAATCGGCTCAAATCCTAACACGCTCGCAACCAGGTTCGGCCTTTACGGCACGGCGTCTCGCCCATGCAGCGGCCGCCGGAGAGCAAGCGGCGCCGTGCTAGAATGCCCTGTCAGCGCTTGGGAAGCCTATGTTTGAAGGGATCTCCGCCACGACCTGGTTCCCGCCGCAGGAGCCGGCGGAGTGTCCCGTCTGCAGCGAGGCGCGAGCTGCGCTTTCACAGGTGGGCGTTGCGGCGGCGGGCGATCTGGCAATCGAACTCCTCGCCCGAGGCCAGGTGGCGGCGCTCCTGCGAGCGGTGTTTGCGCACCTCGCGCGAGCCGTCGCGCGCGGCCGGGTCTCGGTGCTGGTGCCGGAAGCCGCCGGGCGGTGGCGGGTGTTCGCGAGCTCGGCCGAGGATGAAACCCTCGACCTGGTCGTCGATCCCGACCGCTACCCGGAGCTGATGGAGGTGCGCCGGACCGGCGCCCCGTACTTGGCGCCCGACATCGAAGCCGCACCCGAGCTGAGGGATGCCCGCTCGCTGCTCGAATCCGCCGGCGTCAAGGGCCTGGCGGCGTTCCCCGTCTTCGCGGCCACGCCCGGCGCCGAGCCGGCGGTGCTCAAGGTTTCGTTCTACCGCGGCGTCGCGCCGGACCAGCTGGCGCTCGTGGCGCTGGCGACGCACCAGCTCGTGCACCGCCTGTCCCACATTCCGCCGGCCGAGGTCGCGGCCCAGCTTGGCATGGCGGCGCCCGCGGCCGGTGCGACGGATCCCGCCTCCCTCCTCAACCTCCTTCCCGTGCCGGCTCTCATCGTCGACGGCAGCGACAAGGTGCTGAGCGCCAACGCCCGCGCCCGCTGGCTCCTGCGCGGCCGCGAGCCGGCGCCCGGCGAAGAGCCTCTCGCCCTCAGCCTCGTCCCCCCCGGCGCGGGGGAAGGCGCCTCGCGATGGGAGGCCCAGGTGGCGGCGCGCAAGGGCGAGGTCCACGTGCTCGCGTGGTCGAGCCGGCTGCCCGGCGAACGGCGCCTCGTGCTGATCGAGCCTCACCCGGAAGCCCGGCGGCGAAACCACGAACGTACGATCCGCCGCACGCTGGCCGAGAAGCTGCGCGAGCTCGAGCAGGCGAACATGCTGCTCGCCGAGTACGCCCGTCGGCGCGACCGCTTCGTCTCCGACGCCGCCCACGAGCTGAAGACCCCGCTGTCGATCCTGCGCTCGTACCTCGAGACCCTCGCCGAGGACCTCGGCGCCGGACTGTCGGACCAGCAGCAGGAGTTCCTCCAGGCGGCTGCCGTCGGCGCCCGCCGCCTGCAGCGGCTCATCGACGGGCTGCTCGACCTCGCGGCGCTCGAGACCGGGCGCCTGCCGCTCGTCCTCGGGCCGGTGTCGAGCCGCGAGGTCGTCGCGGGCGTGGTCGAGGGGCTCCGTCCGATCGCCGTGGCGGCCAAGGTCGGCCTTGCGGCCGCCCCCGCCGCCGAACTCGCGTTGCGGGCCGACCTGCAGCGCCTGGACCAGGTGCTTCGCAACCTCGTGGAGAACGGCCTCAAGTACACGCAGCCTGGGGGCGAGGTCACCGTCGCGGTTGAGCAGCGCGGTGACCGGGCGGTGATCTGCGTGCGGGATACCGGCGTTGGCATTCCGCCGGGCATCCTCCCCCACATCTTCGACGAGTTCGTCCGCGTTCCCGGCAGCAACCTCACCGAGGGGGCGGGCCTCGGCCTGGCGATCGTACGGAGGCTGGCGCTGGCGATGGGCGGCCGGGTGTGGGTCGAGAGCGTCCCGGACGCCGGCAGCCGTTTCTTCGTCGAGTTGCCGCTGTGGACGGGCGAAGGATGACCGGCGTAGAGGCGGCGCGGCGGCTGCTTGCCTCCTCGCGCCTGCGGCAGCTCGGCCAGGCCGGCATCGACGGCCAGGCGTTCCTGACCGGTGGCTCGCTCCGCGATCGCCTTCTCGGCATCCCGACCCACGACCTCGACCTCGCCGTCACCGGCAGCCCCCGCACCGCCGCCGAGGTGCTCGCCACGCACGTCGGGGGGAGCTTCTTTCCCCTCGGCCGCGCGCCGCTGGTGACGTGGCGCGTCCGCGCGCCGGGATTCCAGGTGGACGTCGGGGGGATCGCCGGCGGCATCGAGGAGGACGTGCTCCGGCGCGACTTCACGGTCAACGCGATGGCTGTGTCGCTCAGGGCGGAGGACTTCGGACGGCTGGTCGATCCCTTCGCTGGCCGGCGCGACATCGCCGAGCGNNCGGCGCGACTTCACGGTCAACGCAATGTTCTGGCGGCTGCCGCGTGGTCCGCTGCTGGACCTGGTCGGAGGTCTCGACGACCTCGCGGCGGGCAGGGTCCGGGTCGTGCGGCCCGAGAACCTGCGCGACGACCCGTTGCGGGTGCTGCGAGCCGTCCGCCTGCTTGCTACCCACCCCCAGCTCCGTCTCACCTCGGCGACCGAGCGCCTCCTGACCGCGGCCGCTCGCGGCGTGGCCGGCGTAGCCCGCGAACGCGTGTGCAACGAGCTGCGCACCCTCCTGGCCGGGCGCGCGGCGGAACGCGCCCTCGCGGTGGCCCTGCGGATCGGCGTCTTGCAGGTGCTCCTGCCGGCGTGGGACGCCTACGCGCACGCCAACGAGGCGGAGGCGCTCGCCGGCGAGCTGGCCGTCCGGCAAGCGGGCCGCGGCCCACTCGCCCGCGGTGCTGCGGACGTCGCTCCCGCCGTGCTCGCGGCCGCAGCGGCCGGGTTCCCGCAC
>PKYI01000128.1 GCA_003133645.1 Acidobacteriota bacterium
TGGTACTTCAGGTAGTAGGCGTGTTCCCATACGTCCAGGCCGAGGACCGCGGTGTCGCCGCCAGAGACCGGGTTGTCCTGGTTGGGCAGGCTGTAGACGGCAAGGGCGCCGTCGCGCTTGACCACGAGCCACGCCCAGCCACTGCCGAACTGCCCCGCCGCCGCGGCCGCGAACTTCTCCTTGAACGCCTCGAAGCTGCCGAACTCCTTGCCAATCCCCTTGACCAGTTCGCCGGCCGGCACGCCGCCCGCCTGCGGGGCCATGACCTCCCAGAACAGGTTGTGGTTGACGTACCCGCCGCCGTGATTGCGCACCGCGGCGCGAATCTTCTCGGGCAGCTGGCCGAGGTTGGCGAGGAGCTTCTCCGGCGCCACGGTCTCGAACTCCGTGCCGGTAATCGCCTTCACCAGGTTGTCCAGATACGCCTGGTGGTGCTTGTCGTGATGGACCCGCATCGTCTGCTCGTCGATCCAGGGTTCCAATGCGCCGTAGCCGTACGGCAACGGTGGGAGCGTCAGCTTGGTCATCGTCACAATCTCCGTTTTCTCGACCGTCCAGGATGGCCCCGGTCGCAGTCGCGTATCCAGTCCTCGGCCCGGTCAACGCCGGCGCAGGCCGGGGCCATTCCCGGCTCGATCGGTCCCGGGCGGTGGCTGTTCGGCTGAGCCGGCCCCTGGCGCCGTGGGCCGGAAGCGTCTATATTTGTCGTGCACATGTTGGCGTGAACGGGGGTGTGATGACCGAAAGGAGATCTGTGCCCAGGGTTGAGCCGCAGCATCCGCTGTCGGCACGGGTCAAGGCGTTCCTTCCGGCGCGGATCGTGGACCTGTCGTCGCGCGGTGTGCAGCTCGAACTGGCGACCATCCTCCGGCCCCAGGTCCCCTGCGACCTGCGCATCCAGCTCGACCAGGGCGAAGTGATCGTGCGTGGGGTCGTGCGGCGCTGCCGGGCGTGGGGTTTCGGCCTCGACGAGCGCGACCAGCGCGTGCTGCTCTACCGCGCCGGCCTGGAGTTCGAGGAGGCACCCCCCGACGCGCTGGTCAAGGTGGTTTCGAGCGTGTTGGAGAAGGCGGCCCCACGGGAGATCCCCGCCGAGGTCGCACCTTCGCCCGAGGAGAAGCCGGCGCCGACCGCGGCATCCGCTGCCCGGGCGCCGCACGCGGCCGGCCGGGTGAAGATCCGGATCTCCGCCGAAAACGTGCGCAAGGTGCTCGGCGGCACGAAGGGCGGGGACTAACCCGAGATCGTCGCGCGCACGGCGGCGGTGGCTTCACGCACCTCGGCCAGCAACGCCGGCACGTCGATCGTCACGAGTTCACGGTCCCGCACCACGACCCGCCCGTCCACCACAACATGGCGCACGTCGGCCGAGCGCGCGGCGTAAGCGAGGTGGGCGAAGGGGTCGAACATGGGCACGGCGCGAGGATGGTCGAGCGCGACGCAGATGACGTCGGCGCGCTTGCCGGGCTCGAGCGACCCGATGCGATCGGCAAGGCCCAGCACCCGTGCGCCGCCGATGGTCAGCATCTCGATGACCGTGCGGGCCGGCATGCAGGTCGGGTCGCCGCTGAGACCCTTGTAGAGCAGCCCTGCGACCTGCGCATCCCGCAGCAGGTCGAGGGTGTTGTTGGACGCCGCCCCGTCGGTGCCGAACGCCACCTTGATCCCGCGGGCGAGCATCTGCGGGACAGGCGCCACGCCGCTGCCAAGCTTCAGGTTGGACACCGGGTTCGAGGCGACGCCGACCTCGAACTCGGCGAGCAGCGCGAGGTCGTCCTCGGAAACGTGCACGCAATGAGCAGCCACGGTGCGGTCCGAGAGGATGCCGAGGTCGGCGAGGTACGCAACGGGAGTGACGCCCTTCTCGGCGGTGAGTTTCTCCACCTCCCAGCGGGTCTCGGCAAGATGGATCACCAGGGGCGCGCCGAACTCCTCGGCGAGTTCTGCCTCCTTGACGAGGTTCGCGGCGGACACGGAGTACGGCGAGTGGGACGCGACCGCGGGGACCACCAGCGCGTGCCCGCGGTACTGCTCGAGGAGGGCGCGCTGGCGCTCGAGCGCAATCTCAGGGGTGGGGCACGACGGGGTGGCGAAGTCGATCAGCGATTCCGGCACCACCGCCCGCAGTCCGGCCGCCGCCACGGTCTCGGCGACCCGCGCGGCGTGGAAGTACATGTCGCACACGCAGGTGACGCCGGCCTGCAGCGACTCGGCCGCGGCGAGACGGGTGCCGAGCACGACGGTGTCCGCGTTCATCAGCGCGCGCTCGGCCGGCCAGATGTGTTCCTCCAGCCACTCCTTGAGGGGCAGGTCCTCGGCGATGCCGCGCAGCAAGGTCATGGCTAGATGGGTGTGGGTGTTGACGAAACCCGGCAGAATCAAGCCGCCGCCGGCGTCGAGGACCTCCGCCGCAGGGGCCTGGGCCGCGATCTCGGCCGCCGGCCCCACCGCCGCGATCGCCCCGCCGCGCACCGCCACCGCCCCGTCCCGGATCGGCTCGCTCCCCGGCGTCATCGGCAACACCGTGCCGCCCTTGATGATCAGGTCAACGTCCACGTGGCCTCCCTACACCCCTGCCGCACGATGCCGCCGCGCGGCCCGTGCGGATCGCCGCCCGGCTGTGCCTCCGGCCGCAACCCGCGCGGCCAAGCTTCCAGCTTCGTGCTGTTGTGTGTCAACCGCCGGCTCGGCCGGCTACCACGACCCGGACGCGCCTCCACCCCCGAACGAGCCGCCGCCGCCGGAAAATCCGCCGCCGCCGAAACTTCCGCCGCCGCCGAAGCCGGCGCCGCCGTACCACCCGCCGGACCCGCGCCACGACCGCCCCCAGCCGCCCAGCAACAGCCGGAGAAGGAGGCCCCCCACGACGAACACGATCAGCGTCAGCGAAGGCGAGCCGGACCCGCGGTGGCGGGCCGCCCGTGGCGGCGGCTCGCCGCGGAACGTCGCCTCGAGCGCGCCGGCGAGCGCCGCCACGCCCCCGCCGTAGTCGTCCCGCGCGAACGCGGGCTTGACATACTCGTCGAGCAGTCGGCCCGCCAGCGCGTCCGGGAGCTTGTCCTCGAGTCCGTAGCCGACCTCGAGGCGCATCCTGTGGTCGCGGATGAAGGCGAAGAAGATGACGCCGTCGTCGATCCCCTTGCGGCCGACCTTCCACTTCTCGGCGCAGCGGATCGTGAAGTCCTCGAGCGACTCCCCCTCGAGCGAGGGGAACAGCACAGCGATCACCTGGTGCCCGGTGCGCTCCTCCACGCCCTGCAGCCGGGTCTCGATGGCAGCCGCCTGGTTCTCGGGGATCACTCCCGCGAGGTCGGTCAGGTACGCGGTCGGCGCGGGGGGCACCTCGATCGCCGCCGCGGCCGCGGCGACGAGTACGGCGCAGATGGCGCCCGCCACGGCCCCGAAGCGGCGGCCCCAGACGGCCGGCTCGATAGTCTCTGCGCTCAGAACTTCACCTGAGGCGGCTTCTCGGATCCCGGTGCGGCCTCGAAGTAGGGCCTCGCGGTGAACCCGAGGATGGAGGCGATGAACACGGTGGGAAAGCGCCGGCGCGCCGTGTTGAACTCCTGCGCCGCGTCGTTAAAGCGCTTGCGCTCGACGGCGATCCGGTTCTCGGTCCCCTCGAGCTGGACCTGCAGGTCCTTGAAGTTCTGCGTCGCCTTGAGGTCGGGGTACTTCTCAACCACGACCATTAGGCGCGAGAGCGCCGACGAAAGGCCGTCCTGCGCCGCCTGGAACTTCTGCATCTCCTGCTGGTTTGGGACGTTGTTGAAGGTCACCTGGCCGACCTTGGCGCGCGCCTCGGTGACCGCGGTGAACGTGTCCTTCTCGAACGCCGCCGCGCCCTTGACAGTCTCCACCAGGTTCGGGACGAGGTCGGCGCGGCGCTGGTACACGTTCTCGACCTGGCCCCACTTGCTCTTGACGTTCTCGTCGAGCTTGACGAGGCTGTTGTAGCTGCCCGCGACCGCCAGTCCGATGACCAGCGCGGCAGCGACCACGACGACCACGCACCCCAGCAGGATGCCTTTCATGCGACCTCCCCATGCGCGAACCGGGAGCCGTGGGAGTTCAGCCCTGTTCCCGAACGCGATGCGCCATCTTAGCCCAGGCGGCCGCCGGCCGGGGATGCGCCCGGCGCCGGCGCCGGTGGCGCGTCCCGCCACACGCTCTCGCCGTTGCCGGGCTGGTGCCGCCAGCGCTTGTGCATCCACACCCACTGCTCGGGGTGGGCGCGCACCTGGCGCTCGATGCGCGCGGTCAGCGCCGCCGTGAGCCGGGCGACATCGGCATCCAGGTCTTCCCCCGCCGGCGGCGCGACCGGCGGGTCGAACTCCAGGCGCATCGTCCCATCGCCGCGCCGGACCGCGAACCCGGTCACCACCGGGCACTGGCTGCGCACCGCCAGCAGTGCGGCACCGGTGGGCGTCCACGCCGGCCGCCCGAAGAACTCGACGAAGGCCCCGGGCGCCTCGATGTCCTGGTCGATCAGCAGGCCGATCACGCGGCCGTGGCGGAGAGCGTGCAGGAGCTTGGCGCCGGCCCCCTTCCCGCGCAGGGCGGTCTCGCCGCCGAAGCGACCGCGCAGGCGGCGGGCAACCTCGTCGAGGCGTGGGTCGTAGACCTGACGGGCGGCGACGGTTATGGGGACGTCCGACGCCCCGAGACCGAGGTTGAGCCACTCCCAGTTGCCGCAGTGGCCGGTGACGAGGAGCGCCCCCCGTTCCGCGGTGAGCGCGCCCGTCAGGTGCTCGAGCCCCACGAACTCGGTGCGGCCAAGGATCGCCGCCGGCGCCGCCGACCACAGCCAGGCCACCTCGCCGAGCACGGCGCCGAGGTGTCCTGCGCACGCGCCGAGCAGCGCCCGGCGCCACACCTCGGGGCGGTCGGGGAACGCCATCGCGATGTGCTGGCGGGCGCGGCCGCGATCCCGGCCCGGGAACGCGAGCGCGGCGCGGGCCGCCGCGCGGCTGCACCTAGCCTTGCGTGCGCAAGGCCTGGATTCCACTATGATGGTGCAATGGAAGAGCGGCGATCTTCCCGGCGTCGTGGCGCCGCAAGGC
>PKYI01000138.1 GCA_003133645.1 Acidobacteriota bacterium
CGTGGCGCCGTGGGCGCCAGGGTGTCATCTGCTTAGGACCTATCCATAAATAGGCACTGCTTTCCTCCAACAGATAATGGCGGCAAGCAGTGCCTATTTATGGATAGGTCCTAAGCAGATGACACCCTGGCGCCCACGGCGCCACGCCCCCCTGTGGGGCCAGACCTGCCCTCGGCTGGGTGTGTTACCGACCGGCTGGGTTGAGCGTGGCCTTGAGGTCGGCCCTCTATGACGTCCCGCTCCGAGGCCCCAGGAGCAGCGATCTCTCCCTGCGGAGGGGTAGACGGCGCGTCGGTAGCTGGAGCCGGCGACACGGCGTCAGGTCGTGTGCCATCGCGATGAGGATCGCGGCCGGGGCGGGGCAAGCTACTTTGGCACGTTCGCGGCCCGGAAGGCCGACAGGATCACCGCGAGGTTCGCCGGCCCGACCTGCGGGAGCGCGCCGGGGTAGTCGTATCTGAACGGGATGAGATCGACGGCGCGCGCCCAGAGCCGCTGGAACCTACCGTTCATCAGCAACCTGACGCCGAGGCTGACGAGTTCACCCTTGCGGAGCTGGACGTCTGGGTAGCAGGCGGCCTCCGGCACGCCCGTCCACTGATCGAGGCTCACGATCCTTGAGGCGTCCCATCCACCCTTGTAGACCGGGATCGCAAGCTCCATCTCGTGGCGGATGCCGGGGTAGGCGACCTTCCCTCTGCCGTCCAAGTAGAGCGGCTTGTCGGGAGGGATCGAATACGCAGTGCAGCCGCCCGCGTCCCCGTGAATCCAGACGAGCGGGGTACGACCCAACGCTGGCGCAGCCACGAGTACGAGCGCCGCGAGAATGATCCGGTTCATCGCCCCTCCCGCCACAATCTTGCCCCCGGGGCAGCCGAGATGCAACGTCACGTATGGCCGGGGCACGGTCAAGGGCTGCGCTGCGCGTAGCCACTAGCGGCTGGCCCTTGGGACGCCGGGTGGGAGCTGGTGTCACCATAGCGGTCACCACGCTGCGCGGCCCTGGGGGGTCAGACCGGGTCTCGGCGGGGGGGGGCCTGGGGCGGGCTCAGCCCGAGCGTGGCCGGCTCCAGTCGCTCGTGCGGCTTCATGTCGGCCGCAAGCCCAGCGGCGCCGCGCCCATCGTCGCCCTGCTGCGAGAGCGCCCGCACCCCCGCATGGGTGACCCCTCCCGCGAGACGATCGCCCGTCCTAGGGCATCGTGGCGCGTCGTTTCTCGCGGACTCGGCCGTGCCGGACACTTCGCCGCTGCTGCCAAATTGGCGCGGCTGATTGGCCCGGTTGGCAATGGCCTTGACTACGACACGGGCGGGCACTAGATTGAGATTGTTCACTGCCAGTGGCAGACGAATCTACAAAGGCCGCCGCCGAGCCAGCCTAGCGAATCGGCGGTTTTCCTTTTCCCGACCACTCTGGCGAGGAACGGATCTGCCTCAGCGTCCGGTCATTGGCCGGGAATGCGGTGACGAATTCAGCCTCGTCGCTAGCCTTGAGCGCGATGACGACCACGTAGCACTCCGACACGACCGCGACTCTGCGACTCCCGTCATAGCGCTTCCGCTCCCGATCCCAGCCGACGTACAACTCGGCCGCGGAATCCTCAAGAGCGGCCTTGATCCAATCGACACGCCGTGCGCGCTCGAAGCTAAAGCGGCTCTTGACCTGGTTCCGCTCCGGGCTCTCGAAGAACGCATGCCAAAACTTCCCCTTGCGAAATCGGACGCGAACGCCGTCGAATGTGACGAGCGGCTCAACGCAGTAGACCCGCTCGAAGTGGGCGCGGTATGAATCCTGTTCCGGATACTCGACTAGCGGGGGCAAGCCCGACACTACCAGCCCCCACGCAGGTCGATCACGAAGACGTTGAACTTCCGCTCCGCCTTAACTGTGTGGGCTATACGGTGTCCGATGGGACCCTCGATAGCTGTGACAACGCGGGCCTTCGCGCCCCCTGGTCGGAGTCGGTCGTTAAGCCTCGCGGCCACGGCCCCGGTAAGAACGTCCGCGAGTTGGAGCACCACTGACTGCCCCGAGTCGATGGCCTGGACCCGCGAGATGGAGGACGAGAGATTCGCGTTAGCCAGACAGTCCCGCAACGTGGCCAAGCGACCCGGCAGGCGGCTGGTCTTAAGATCGCAGTACACAGCGTACTCGTTGAAGTCGTCGATCCAGTGGTGCAGGAGCTGGTAGTAGAACTTGTAGAACCCTAGCTCCTGGTCACTTTGGTGAAACCGGACGAGATCGACCTGGGTGTGGTCGACCGCGATGCATCGGAAGCGCAGTTGTTCACCGAAGGAGTAGAAGAGCTCCGCGAGGGCCAGATAGAAGTGCTCCTTTGACGGCGTGACCTTTCGCCACTTGAACTCTGAGCCAATGCCGTACGTGTTGCGGAGCGACTGAATCCTGGCCTTCAGTTCTACGCGGTCCTCCGAGCGCAGCCAGAGGCTGCCGATCACGAGGTAGCGAGCCGGAGGCGCGCTCGACGAGAAGAGGTCTGGGTACGCCTCGTCGCAGTAGACCTCGAAATTCATCGTGTGGCTCCGTTCGGATCTCTAAGCAGTGGCGGAACGCAGGCGCCGGCCCGTCCGTCGTGCGCTGCGCCTTGTCGCCTGGTAGGGTTCTGGCTCACGCTGGCAATTCTCACCCCCAGGAGAGGATCTTGCAACCAAGCCGGGCGAACAAAAGCCGGGGCGTGACAGGCTGTTGGCCGTCGAGTCAACGCCCTTGCCGGCGCACGCCTCCCCCGCTACGCCTGGGCTGCGAGAGCGGTAGCGGGCCGCACCCTTTTACCTCCCGAGAGGCGATCGCCGATCCTGGACCATCCTGGCGCGTCGTCTCGCTCGCGTCGTGGCGTCGTGGCGGCCTAACGATCGGCCGGCCGTGTGCGCTGGCGCGCCCTCGGAGCTGGTCCCTTGCGGCGGGCGCCGGGCGCGGACAGGCGAGAGCGGATTCGAGCGCCGGGTTGCACCGGGGTTGCACCGGACATTATGCCGGAGTCCAGCGTCGCCATAAGTCGTTTTAGTGTAAATAGTTATTGCGTCGGAAGGCGGCTATACCACTGGAGTCACTGTCCAGCATGGGGGTCATCGGTGCCTCCTGGCACGTCGGCCGCAACGACGCTTGGTGCGAAGAATAGACGTTCGGGGCTCCGGCTGGCAAGTTTTTGTGCAGATCGGCAGGGTCCGGGCCATCGGTCGCGGACTCTCCTTTGGTGCCGCGCACGCCGAAGGGCTACCGCGGTTCGGGTGCGACATCCGCCTCGCCGCAGCGGGCGCGGATGAGCGCCAGGAGCTCGCGGTGCACACCGGGGGCGGCCGCGACGACGTTGCCGTGCGCGAAGATCCCCGGCCCGCCGTCGAGGTCGGTCACGACGCCGCCGGCCTCGCGCACCAGCAGGGCGCCCGCCGCGATGTCCCACGGCGACAGGCAGAACTCGAAGAACCCGTCGAAGATCCCGGCCGCCGTGTGGGCGAGGTCGAGCGCGGCGGCGCCGGGGCGGCGGATCGCCGCGACCTGCAGGAACACGTCGCGAAAGATGCCGAGGTAGAGATCGAGCATGTGGTGGACGCGGAACGGGAAACCCGTGGTCAGGAAACCGCCGGCCAGCCCGGCGCGGCCGCTCACTGCCAGGCGCCGGCCATTGCGCCAGGCGCCGGCGCCGGCCGCCGCGGCGAACATCTCGTCGCGCATCGGATCGTAAACCGCACCGACCAACACCTCGCCCCGCTCGACGAGGCCGATCGATACCGCGAAGTGGGGAAACGAACGGACGAAGTTTGCGGTGCCATCGAGAGGGTCCACGACCCAGCGGGCGCCTTCGCCGCCGCTGGCCCCCCCCTCTTCCGCGAGCACTCCGAACTCCGGCGTCTCGGCGCGCAGGAACGAGACGATGACCTCCTCGCTGGCGCGGTCCGCGGCGGAGACGAAATCGTTGTGCGCCTTCTCGCTCACTTGCCCGGGGGCGAGCGTGCCGAAGAAGCGGCGCAGCACCTCGCCGCCGCGCTGCGCCGCGGTCACGGCGACCGCGAGGAGTTGGCGGTCCATCATTGCGCGCCCCGTCGCGTCTCGGTTCGGCGGCACTTCCACCGCGATTGCCGTTGCGGAAATGTCACCGCGCCGCCTCCGGTTGGAGTTGGTGGATGGAGAGGGAGGAGCTTCTGCGCGAGGAGGATGAGCGGCTGCGCCGGTTGCGCTTGCTGGTAGACGTGACCGCCCAAGTGCTCTCGGAGGACGAGAAGTTGACGTTCTGCGAGGCGTTGCGCCTGGTGGAGGCGGCGCGAACCGCGTCGCTCCGGCTCTTCCCTGACAAGAACGACACCTTCGATCTCGTCATCCGCCCGCGCCTGGATCGGATCGTCCTCGAGCGGTTCCGGATCCCAGTCCCCACCCCGGTCAACTGACCCCCCGGTACTCGGGGTACGTCGCCATTTCCTGCTTCGTCGGCTGGCCCTCCATCTCGAGGGTGACCTCCTCGCCGGGCCTCACGTCCACGCCCGGCACGCGCACGACCAGATGGCCTGGGGGACCGGGCGTAACCTCGGAGACGGCCGCCCGGCCCGGCCGCGGCGGCAGGACCTTGAGCGTTCCCGGCTTGATCTGCGAGACGTCGAGGGTCAGCGGCACCACGAGACGGTCCTTGCCATCCGGAGCGGTCACGTGCAGTCGCATCGTGACGACGCTCAGGCTCTCGTTGCCGTCGTTCGTCACCGTGAGGTCCATGACCAGCACCGGCTTGCCGTCGGGACCTTTCTGCATCTCGAACCAGTTCGCCGCGACCTTGTGCAGCAGGCGCAGGCGGGTCACGCGCTCGACCGGCCGTTCGACCCGGGGCTGGTCGCACCCGGCCAGGAGCGCCAGCAAGGGCAGCATGAGGGCGGCGACGAGCCGCCGCCTGGTGCTCATAGGCCGACCCCCGCGCCCACGAAGAAACTCGTGTCCGACCCGCGCCGCGCTTCGGCGACGACGTGGACGAGCGGCAGCAGCGTGAACCTGGCGCCCACCACGCCGGTCCAAAGCTCGGCGTCCACATGATGACGCAACGGGACCGGGTCGCCGAAATCCGCCATCGCGACGGTCCTCCGGAACCCCGCCGCGGCGTACGGCGACACGATGGGGAAGTCCTTCGAAACCACCAACTGCGCCTCGCTCACGTCGAGCGCGACCGCCGAACCGCCGAGGCGCGAGTCCGCGAGATCCCGGAAATCCCCGGGCGTGAAGCTGGTGGAGAACGAAAAGCCGCCGGCGCCGGCCGGCCCGGCGAGCAGGGCGGCCAATAGCGCGAGCGGCAGAACCCGTCTCATCGCCACCTCCCGGGGGGAGTGTACCGCCAAACGCGGCCCGACTCCGGGCGGGGCTTACCAGAGACGGGCGAACAGCTCGTTGGAGACGAGCCAACCCCGCGGCGTCAGGCGCACGCGCCCCCCCGCGCGGCGAGCGAGTCCGAGCGCGAAGAAGTCCTCGAGCCCGTCGGCGAACGCCGGCACCAGCGCGGAGCATGCGGCGATCGTTCTCTCGGCGACCCCGCGGGCGAGCCGGAGCCCCAGCATCACCCGCTCCTTGACGACCTCGTCCTCGCCGAGCCTGCGGCTCCACGCCCGCGCGCTCCCGCCGCTCTCGACCGCGTCGAGGTAGGCCGGCAGCGCGTCGAGGTTGGCCCAGCGCCGACGGCCGCTCTGCCCGTGCGCCGCGAGGCCGGCTGCGAGCACCGGGCGCCGCCGCCAGTAGCGCACGTTGTGCCTCGCCTCCCGCGCTGGCAACGCGAAGTTCGAGATCTCGTAGTGCCGGTAGCCGGCCGCCACCAGGGTCCGCCCGGCGGCGAGGTATTGGGCCGCGGCGGCGTCCGCATCGGGGAAGAGGTCGGGACGGCGCTCGGAGAGGCGGGCCAGGGCGTGCGACTTGTCCATCTCCAGCAGGTAGACGGATACGTGCCCCGGACGCAGGCGAAGGAGTTCGGCCAGCGTGACGCCGGTCTCGTCCGGGCCCACGCCAGGGAGCCCGAGCATCAGGTCCACGGAGACGGCGAAGCCTGCACGCTGCAGTGTCTCGACGGCGGCGCTCGCCTGGGCGGCGTCGTGGCGCCGGTTGAGCATCGCCAGCGCCGGGTCGGAAAATGCCTGGACGCCCACCGAGACGCGCGTGACGCCGAGGTCGGCCCAGGCGCGGGACTTCTCGGCGGTGACGTCGTCCGGGTTGGCCTCGAGCGTCACCTCGGCGCCGGGCAGGCGCGGAAAGTGCCGGTCGATCGTTGCGACGAGGTCGGTGAGAAGGCCCACGGGCACCAGCGACGGCGTGCCGCCGCCGAGGTAGAGGGTCGCGAGCGGCCGGCCGCCGGATCGCCCGAGAGCGCCGAGCTCCCGGGCAAGCGCAGCCATCACGCGCGGCATCAGGTCGAGCTCGGTCGAGGTGGCGAACGTGCAGTAGGCGCAACGGCTGGCACAGAACGGCAGGTGGACGTACAGTCCCGCCGGCCTCCGTGCCGCGATGCGGGTCGTT
>PKYI01000170.1 GCA_003133645.1 Acidobacteriota bacterium
CGGCCACGACCTCCGACGGGCAGACGGTGCGCTTGCTGGCCAACATCGACCTCGTCCCCGAGATCGCGGCCGCCAAGGCCGGCGGCGCCGAGGGGATCGGACTCTTCCGCAGTGAGTTCCTGTTCCTGCAGGCGAGTCCCGACCTCCCCGGCGAGGAGCAGCAGACCGCGGCATACGCCGAACTCCTCGCGGCCTTTCCCGCGGGGCCGGTCACGGTCCGCACGTTCGACCTCGGCGGCCGCAAGCTGGCCCGCGAGGTGCTCGGCAACCCGGAGACCAACCCCGTCCTGGGCCTGCGCGGCGTCCGCCTGTGTCTGCAGAAACCCGAGTTCTTCCGGACGCAGCTGCGGGCGCTGCTACGGGCCGCGGCGCAGTACCCGGGCGCCCTGCGGATCATGGTCCCGCTGATCGGGCACGTGGAGGAGGTCAAGACCGTCCGCGTGCTCCTCGCCCGGTATCGCGACGAACTCCGCGCCGAGGGGCGCCCCATCCCGGAGCGCGTGCGCCTCGGGGCGATGGTCGAGGTGCCGGCCGCCGCNNCGAGGTCGACTTCTTCGCCATCGGGACCAACGACCTCACCCAGTACACCCTGGCCGTCGACCGCGGGAACGAGCAGGTCGCGAACCTGTTCCGGCCGTTCCATCCGGCGGTGTTGCGGCTGGTCGAACGGGTGATCTCGGTGGGTGCGCGCGCCGGCATCCCGGTGTCGCTGTGCGGCGAGATGGCGGCGGACCCCCTGGCGGTGCCGGTCCTCGTCGGTCTCGGCCTGAAGGAGTTCTCGATGCACCCGCCGGCGCTGCCGCTGGCGCGCAGCCTGATCCGAGCGCTCTCGTTTCGCGAGGCGCGGAAGATGGCGCAGAAAGCGCTCGCGCTCGCCACCGCCAAGGAGATCGAGGAATACCTGCTGGAGCAGCTCTCCGGCTTGCTCTCGCACCTGAAAGTGAGGATCCTGCCATGANNCCGCCTCGTCCCGAAGCCGTGGGGTAGCGAGGAGGTCTTCGCCGAGACGGAGCGTTACGCCGGCAAGATCCTCACCGTCCGCGGCGGCCACGCCCTGTCGCTGCAGTATCATGTGGTGAAGGACGAGACTATGCGGGTACTCGAGGGGACGTGCGAGCTACACGTTGGGAACGGGCCGGCCGGGAGCGCGCTGGACGTCACGGTGCTTCGGCCTGGCGATGCCATGCGCATCAAGCCCGGCGTCATCCATCGCCTCGTTGCCATAACGGACACGCGGATCCTGGAGGTGTCGACGCCCGAACTCGACGATGTCGTCCGCCTCGACGACCGCTACGGCCGCGAAGGAACCCGTGAACCATAGCCCGTCCGGGAGGCCGGAATGATCATTGCGCTGCTCGTGCTGGCTGCGGCGGCGGCGACAACGGCGCCGACGCCGGTTGCCACGCCCTCGATCGGCATCCTGCTTGCGAAACCGGACGCGGAGGCGCCGCCTCGGGGTGACTCGCTGGCCGATGTCGCCAAACGGATCAAATTGAAGCTGCCGGCGAACCAGCCCAGGGTCATCAACAACGAGGCGGTCAAGCAGCTCTCGGAAGGGGTGGAACTGACGATGACCTCGGCTCCGACGGGCGGCGCCGCTGCCGGTGTCCGCGGGCGCGAGAGCGGCGACGAGCGGAAGAAGTCGATCTGGCAACGACGGTATCGCGCCGCCGTGGAGCGCGTGCGCCGGCTGGAAGCCGATGTGAAGGACCTCGAATCGCGGGCGAACGGTCTCGAGCAGGAGTTCTACGCCCACGACGACCCGGTTTACCGCGACTCCACGATCAAGCCCGCCTGGGACAAGTCCCTCACCGACCTCGCCACGGCCAAGGCTGACCTCGAGGACGCGCGCAAGGAGCCGAACGACGTCCTCAACGCAGCGCGCCGCGACGGCGCGCTGCCAGGCTGGTTCCGGGGCCTGGACGAGGCGTCTGGGCCGGCCAACCGGAGAGCCGACCAAACGGCCGCGCCAGCCCCGGCGCCCAGGCCCGTTGCCACACCGACTCCGCGGCCGCGGCGCGGAGCGGTTGCGCCCACCTGACGCCGGCGCACGTTGATGGAAACCTATTTCATCGAGACCTGGGGCTGCCAGATGAACGTGCTGGACAGCCAGCGGTTGGAAGGGCTCCTCCAGCGGCACGGCCTGAGCCGGGTCGAGCGGCCGGAGGATGCCGATGTCGCCGTCCTCAACACCTGCTCGGTGCGCGAGAAGGCCGTCCACAAGGTGCTCTCGCGTCTGGGCGAGTTGCAAAGCGCGAGACAGGCGGGGGGCAGGCCGGCGGCGGTTGGCCTGTGCGGCTGCGTGGCCGAGCAGGAGGGCGCGCGGCTGCTGGCGCGCAGCCCCGCGCTCAGCTTCGTCCTCGGCCCCGGGCGCATCGCGCAGTTGCCCGCGGCGCTCGACGCGGTTGCGGCGGGGCGGCGGGTGAGCGTCACCGGCTTCGAGCCGGTGCGCGACTACGACGCCCACCTCATCGCCCGCGGCAGCGGCGCCCGCCAGTACGTGACGGTGATCGAGGGNNACTGTACGTTCTGCGTGGTTCCCTACACCAGAGGCCGCGAGAGCAGCCGCCCGCTCGCCGAGATCGTGCGGGAGGTTGAAGCGGTCGCCGCGGCAGGCGGCAAGGAGATCACGCTTCTCGGCCAGACGGTCAACGCCTACCGCTGTCCGGCAAGCGGCGCCGATTTCGGCGACCTCCTCCAAGCGGTCGGGGCAACCGAGGCGGCGTGGCGGATCCAGTTCGTGACCTCGCATCCTAACTTTTTTACTGACAGTATGATAGAAAAGATGGCCACAACCCCACGCTTGGGCACCTACCTGCATCTGCCGGTCCAGGCGGGTTCGGACGCCGTCCTCAAGCGCATGCACCGCGGGTACACGCGCGAGGAGTACCTCAGCCTCGTCGCCCGGATCAGGTCGGCGATGCCGGAGGTGACGCTCTCCACCGACGTCATCGTTGGGTTCCCGGGCGAGACGGAGGCCGATTTCCTGGAAACGCTCGCAGTCGTCGGCAGCGTCCGTTTCGGCCAGCTGTACGGCTTTGCCTACTCGCCCCGCCCGCGTACGCCGGCGCTCCGCTACCCCGGGCCGGTTTCCCGCACCGAAGCGGGGGAGAGGCTCGAGCGGGTGTTCGAGGCGCAGTCGCCGATGCAGCTCGAGCTCAACCAGGGGCTGATCGGGCGCTCGGTCGAGATCCTCGTCGACGGGCCCGCGAAGCGCGGCTCGGAGGCTTGGCAGGGGCGGGGACCCGACAACCGGGTTGTCAACGTCCAGGGATGGCCGGGGATCGCCCACGGCCAGGTCGTCGAGGTCGTGATTACCGGCGCGACGGCGCACTCGCTCCTCGGCGAGGCCCGGCGCGCGGCGCTCCCCGCCGCTTGACACCGCCGCCCGTTTGCCTGAGATTGATGACGTGAGCGAGAACGTCGAAGCGCCGGCCGCGCAGCTCGAGGTTGAGATCAGAGGGCTGATTCTCGATCCGGTTTCGAACACGCCGATCGTGATCCTGAAGAAGTCCGACGAGAACCTCTTCCTGCCGATCTGGATCGGGGTCTTCGAGGCGAATGCCATTGCGCTCCAGCTCGAAGGCGTCGCGACACCGCGCCCGATGACGCACGACCTGCTGCGCAGCGTCATTGCTGCACTCGGGGCGCGCGTCGAGGGGATCACGGTGCATTCACTCGTCGAGAGCACCTTCCACGCCCGTATCCTGGTGCGGGCGGCCGACGGACATCTGTGCGAGATCGACGCGCGGCCATCGGACGCCATCGCCTTGGCCCTGCGCTGTCAGGCGCCGATCCGCGTCGCTGCGGCCGTGTTCCGCGAGGCCCACTCCGTCGACTTCCGCGAGGGGGAGGACGAGGAGGCGCGGTTGCGGCAGTGGCTCGAATCGCTGACCCCGGAACAACTCGGCAAGTACAAGATGTGAACCCGGGCGGACCCGCCGGAGTGCGGCTGGAAGCCCCGCAATTGGCTGACCGGATGAGGATTTGACCGCACTGCCGGCGACCGGGCCGCAGCGGCGCCGGCGGCGGTGTCGTCGTTGGGAGGTTGACAGCCTTTCAACGGCCCCGATAGAGTGCCCGAGTTGACTGAACGAACGCGTTCCCGGGCGCCGCCGCGACGGTCGGGCCTGCTGACCGCCGGAGAGCGGCCCGAGACAGATGGGGAGCCATGATCATCACGATTGCCAACCAGAAGGGTGGAGTCGGCAAGACGACCACGGCCATCAACCTGGCCGCCGCGCTGGCCCTCAAGGGCGTCCACACGCTTCTGGTGGACCTCGACCCGCAGGGCAACACGACCATGTCGTTCGTCGATCAACACGCGCTCGGACGGTCGATGTACGACGTGCTCGTGGACGGCGTTCCCATGACCGACGTGATCCTGGCGACGAGCGTCGAGAACCTCGACATCGCGCCCGCCAGGATCGCCCTCGCGAAGCTCGAAAACGCGATGGTCGGGGAGTTGGACGCGCATTTTCGCCTCAAGGACCGCCTCGCGCCCGTGGTGCCCGGCTACGAGTACATCGTCATCGACACCCCGCCCACGCTCGGACTGATCACGGTCAACGCGATGGTCGCGGCGACGCACCTGCTCATCCCGATCCAGTCGTCGTACTTCGCTCTCGAGGGCACCGACGACCTTCTGGAGACGGTCGAGAAGATCAAGGTGCGCGCCAACCCCGATCTCCAGCTCCTCGGGGTAGTGATCACCCTGCACGACCGCCGCACCGTCCTCGCCCGCGACATTCACGAGCGCATCACCCAGGTGTTCGGCGACAAGGTCTTCCGCACCGCGGTCAGCAAGTCGGTGCGCCTGGAGGAGAGCCCGGCGTACCGCACCTCGATCTTCGAACACGCCCCGCAGTCCACCGGCGCCCTGGAGTACTATGCGCTCTGCGAGGAGGTCATGGCCCGTGTCTAGCCGCAAGGGTTTGCCCGATTTCCGCAAGATGCGGCACGACCGGCATTTCGTCGAGGAGCTGTCGAACCAGTCGGTCACGTTCATCGGCATGATGATCCCTACGGAACGGATCGAGACCAACCGCGAGCAACCCCGCTCAAACCTCGGCGACCTCACGGAGCTGGCGGCTTCGATCCGGGCGCGCGGCGTGCTCGAGCCACTGCTGGTGCGGCCGATCGAGGGGAGCAAGAGCTACCAGCTCATCGCCGGGGAACGGCGGTTCCACGCGGCCGTCGAGGCGGGCCTCGAAGAGGTCCCGTGCGTCGAGATGGCGGTCAGCGACCGGGAAGCGCTCGAGCTGGCGCTGGTCGAGAACCTGCAGCGCCGCGATCTGTCTGCCTTCGAAGAAGCCGACGGCTACCGCGCGCTCGTCGACAAGTACGGCTACACCCACGACCAGGTCGCCACCGCGATCGGGAAGTCGCGCACGACGATCACTGAGACGCTGAAGCTGCTCGCCATCCCGCCTGCAATCCAGGACCTCTGTCGGCATGCCGACATCACGGCGAAGTCGGTTCTCCTCCTGGTCGCGCGTGCCGGCAGCATCGACGAGATGGAGCGCCTCGTGCAGGAGATCGCGGAGGGCAACCTCGATCGCGAGAGCGCTCGCGCCGCGGCCCAGGCCGGTTCAGATCCCGCACCGACCGGGCAGGAAGCCGAGCCAGGGACCGCCGAGGCCGCGGCCGGGCTCGAGCGCTTCCGGCCGCTGCAGATTCGCCTCCGCGCGCCGGGCAGCTCGCCGGTGCGGCTGTCGCTCACGATCCGGCAGCCGGGCGTCTCCCGCGACGAGGTCATCGCCACGCTGGAGAGCTTCCTGCAACAGATCAGAGCCGGGGAACTCGACGAACGGTTCGACACCCAGGCGCCCGATCGCGGCCCCATACCGCGGCGATAGGCGAGAGCGGCCACCTACACATCGGGATGTCACGACAGCATGGATGCGGTCTCGAGCGCCTTGATTTCGTGGTCGGGATTTAACATAATATTCCTTATCGGACATTACAACCACACGTTGGCTTGTGGAACCGGCACCCCCCTGTGGAAACCCCTGTTGAAAGCGTCCCGGCTCGCGAACGCCTTTCCCTGGGATTGGCATTTCCGCCCGGCTCCCGTACCATCCCGCACGTGATGCGCCGCCCCCGCCGCTTCGTCGTTGCTCGCGCCCTCGTCAAGGAGATGCTGCCGACGCTCCTGCTTGCGGCCGGCGTCAGCACGTTCCTGCTACTCATCCGGGCGCTGTTCGTCCTCGCGGACCTGTTCATCGCCCGCAACGTCGAGTTCGCGACGGTCGTTCGCCTGTTGTTCCTCGGGGTTCCGAACATCCTGGCCCTGACGCTGCCGATCGGAACGCTGTTCGCGGTGTTGATGACGGCGGCCCGCTGGGCGGCTGACTCGGAGTTGATCGCGATGCAGGCGTGCGGTGTGCCGTTGCGGCGGGTCGCGCGGCCGCTCGTGGGCGTGGCCCTGCTCGTCTTCGCCGGCGACGCGGCGCTGACGCTGGCGGTCATGCCCGGCGCCAACGCGCAGCTCTCGGGGCTGACGCGCAAGATCGCGTTCTCGGCTGCCAACGCGGCGGTCGAGCAGCGGGTGTTTGCCGAGGACTTTCCCGGCCAGCTCCTCTACGTGGACAAGATCGACCGCGGCACCGGACGCTGGCACGGCATCATCCTGTTCGACACCACGAACCCCGTCCAGGAGAGCCTCGTCACCGCCGATTCCGGCGATCTGGTCATCGACCCGCACGACGGCAGCGCGTGGCTCAACTTGCAGGACACCACCACCCACCTGCTTCGCCCCGACGAGCCCAACTCCTATCGCAAGAACGACAACAACGAGCTTCGCATCCGCCTGCGCCAGGTGCAGGCCGCTCCCGGCCAGCACACCCAGCTCGGGGTCCGGGAGACGCTCACCGGCGAGCTGCTGAACCGGGTGCGGGCCGCCAACGGCCGAGACACCACGGAAGCCCGCGAGGCCCGCGTCGAGCTCAACAAGCGGGTGGCGATTCCTGCGGCGGCCGTCGTCTTCGCCCTGGTGGGGTTTCCGCTGGGAATCCGGAACCGGCGTGGCGGCAAGGGTTTCGGGCTCACGGCATCGGTCGCGCTCGTGGTCGCCTATTACGTGCTGCTCAACAACGGCGAACTCCTCGCGACCGGCGGCCAGGTTCCCGTCGCCGTTGGCATGTGGTTGCCGAACTTCGTCCTCCTGCTGGTCGCCGCCGCCCTCTTCCACCGGGCCTCCCGCGGAGCGGCCGGGGGCGGAGGCGGCTCGATCGTGTCCGGTCTGGTCGCGGCCGCCGCGAGATTGGCCGGCGCCCCGTTCCGCCTGCTCTGGGCGGCGTTTCGCCGCCTCTGGTTCGGCAAGAACGGCGCCGCCGACCAAGCGGCCGGCGGCGTGCCCGCGCGCGTCCCGGGGACCCTCGGAATCATCGACCGGTACCTGCTGCGCCAGTGCCTGAGTTTCTTCGCCCTGGTCGTTGTCGCCGTGTCCTCGCTGTGGGTCGCCGTGGACCTCTCGGGCAACCTCGAGGACATCCGCAGGAACGCGGTGCCACTCGTGACCGTGGCCTCGTACTACATGTTCTCCCTCCCCCAGATTCTCCACGACACGCTCCCCCTCGCCTTCCTCATCGCGTTCTTGGCGACCGCGACGATGCTGGAGCGCCGCAACGAGACCACCGCGTTCAAGGCCGCGGGCATCTCGCTCAGTCGCGTCGCCCTCCCCCTGCTGCTCCTTGGCGCGGCGAGCGGCGCCGGGCTGTTCCTCCTCGACGACCACGTCACGCAGAAGGCGGAGAGGTCCAAGCAGCAACTCGAGGACGTGATCAGGGGCCGCAAAGTGGCCCGCTCGTACCGCGCCACCGATCGCCCGTACGTCTTTCTCCCGGACGGCCGCACCCTGGTGAACTTCCTCGAGTTCGACCCGGACACCAACACCCTCATCCGGCCCTCGGTGTTCGTGTTTGACCAGCGGTTCAACCTGCGCACGCGCTACATGGCGAAGCGGGCCACGTTCGTCAACGGCCACTGGGTGGCCGAAGGGGCGTGGTCGCGGACATTCATGGCCGACGCGACCCCGGAGTTCGTGTCGTACTCGGGGCCGGTCGACCTGCCGCTGGCCGTCCGACCCGACTATTTCGGCCGCGAGTACCGCCGGCCCGAACAGATGAGCTTCGGCGAGCTGAGGCGTTACATCGCCACGCTGCGCGCGGCCGGCTACCGCGTCGACCGACTCGTTGTGCAACTCAACCAGAAAATCGCCTACCCGTTCAGCCTCGTGCTCCTCGCCTGGCTGGCGGTGCCGTTCGCGTTCAGGCCGGGCCGCAGCCGCAGCGCGATCGGCGGCATCGCACTGGCTCTCGTCCTGGGCATGGCGTACTTCGGGCTGATGGCGCTCGTCACCCAGCTCGGGGAGGCGGCGCTCGTCCCGCCAGCGCTGGCGGCCTGGACGCCGACGGTGGTGTTTGCGCTTCTGGCGCTGAACCGCCACACCACCTTGCGAACCTGAGGACGTGCGGGCGGGCGACAGGGCCGGCGCCGCCCGACGCTCGGCCGGCGTTCCCCGGCCTCGGCTCCGCCGCCGCCAACGTCGGCATGCCGACATGGCCGCCCGCCCCGGTTCCGTTTCGGCCGGCACGCACCAAGCCGCAAAAGAACAGGGGCTCCGATGAATCCGGAGCCCCTGTGTCAGATCATGACCGATCGTTCCCGATAGGGGTCCCTGGCCCCAGGCACGTCAGCCCAGGACCTTGACGATCCTCTCCATTGCCCAGTCGATCTCCGCACGGGTGATGACCAGAGGCGGAGCGAAACGGATGATGTTGACGTGCGTCTCCTTGCACAGCAGCCCTTCGCGCTGCAACTCCTCGCAGAACCGCCGCGCGCCGCCCGCCTCGGGCGTGAGCTCGACGCCGATCCACAGGCCCTTGCCGCGAACTTCCTTGATCTTCTTCGCCTTCAACGAGCGCAACCGCTCGATGAAGTACGCCCCCAGGCGCGCCGAGTTCTCGACCATCCCCTCGTCGATCAGGACCTTGATCGCGGTGCGCGCTACCGCGCAGGCGAGCGGATTGCCGCCGAACGTCGAGCCGTGGTCGCCGGGCGCGAACACGCCCATGACCTCGTCGTCCGCGAGGATTCCGGAGATCGGCACGCAGCCGCCGCCCAGGGCCTTGCCGATCACGACGATGTCGGGACGGATGCCCTCGTGCTCGAAACAGAAGAGCTTGCCGGTGCGGCCGAGACCCGACTGGATCTCGTCGACCGCGAGCAGGAAGCGGTTCGCTGTTGCCAGCTCGCGCAGCCGGCGCAGGAAGCCCGCGGGCGGGCTGACGATCCCGCCCTCGCCCTGGATCGGCTCGACCAGGACGGCGACCGTCTCGGGCGTGATCGCCCGCTCGACCGCCTCGGCGTCGCCGTACGGGAGCAGCCGGAAGCCGGGCGTGAACGGCCCGAACCCCTTGCGGTACTGTTCCTCCGACGAGAACCCGACGATCGTGGTCGTGCGCCCGTGGAAGTTGCCGGCGAAGACCAGGATCTCGCCCCGGTCCTCCGGCACCCCCTTGACCGTGTGCGCCCACTTGCGCGCCGCCTTGATCGCGGTCTCGACCGCCTCCGCGCCGCTGTTCATCGGTAGGAAGCGCGCGTAGCCCGTGAGCTCGCACAGTTGGGCGCACAGCGGCCCGAGCTGGTCGTTGCGGAACGCGCGCGAGGTCAAGGTCACGCGGTCCGCCTGCTCCTTGAGCGCCGCCACGATCCTGGGGTGGCAGTGCCCCTGGTTGACCGCCGAGTAGGCGGCCAGGAAGTCGAGGTACTTCCTGCCCTCGACGTCCCACACCCACACCCCACGCGCGCGGTCGATCACCACGTCGAGCGGGTGGTAGTTGTGGGCGCCATACTGCTCCTCGAGCCGAATGAGGTCGGCGCTGGCTGCGACATCCGTGTCCATGATTTGCCTCCGAAGCCCCGCGGGATTGCCACGAGAGACCGCGAGCCTACGCGATTGCACGCTCCGGCGCAAGCATCGCTCCCGCGGGGTGGCTCTCTCTTCACTGCGTGAGGCCTCTCTTTGTTTAGCCCAGCGGGCTCCGGCCTTTCGCAGGAAGTTGTTGGTTCTTCTTCCACTGCGTGGAGGCTTCTTTGCTTGCCGGTGCCGCGGGTGGCCGGATGCGGGCC
>PKYI01000073.1 GCA_003133645.1 Acidobacteriota bacterium
TCGTCAAGGGCGACATCTGCGACCCCGAGGCGGTTGCCGAGGCGATGGCCGGCTGCACCATGGTGGTGAACTTTGCCGCCGAGACGCACGTGGACCGTTCGCTGCTCGGCGCGGCGCATTTCATCGACACCGACATGAAGGGCGTGCTCGTGCTCCTCGAGGAGGCTCGCCGGATCGGCCTGGGGCGTTTCGTGCAGATCTCGACCGACGAGGTGTACGGCTCGATCGCCGAGGGCTCGTTCGACGAGAGCTGCGTCCTCAACCCGCGCAACCCGTACGCGGCCTCGAAGGCGGGCGGCGACCGGCTGGCGTTCGCGTACTGGGCGACGTACGGCGTGCCGCTGGTGATCACCCGCGCGTCGAACAATTACGGCCCGTACCAATACCCGGAGAAGTTGATCCCGCTTTTCGTCACCAACGCTTTGCGGGACGAAAGCCTGCCGCTGTACGGCGACGGCCGCAACGTCCGCGACTGGCTGCACGTGTCCGACCACTGCCGGGCCGTCCTGTTCGTCCTCGAGCACGGCGCCGCCGGCGAGGTCTACAACATCGCAGGCGGCAACGAACGGGAGAACATCGCGATCACGCGCGAGGTGCTGCGCCTGCTCGGCAAGCCCGAGTCGTTGATCCGCCCGGTCGCCGACCGCGTCGGCCACGACCGCCGCTACTCGCTCGCGGCGGCGAAGCTGCGCGACCTGGGGTGGTCGCCGCTGGTGCCGTTCGAGCGTGGGCTTGCCGAGACCGTGCGCTGGTACGCGGAGAACGAGGCGTGGTGGCGGCCGATCAAGGACCACGACGGCGAGTTCCGCCGCTACTACGAAGAGCAGTACGGGGCGCGGCTGCGGTGAGGACGGGGTCCGGGGTCCGGGGTCCGGGGTCCGGGAGCGGCACGCTCCGGAGGCCGTCGTGAGACTGTTCGTCACCGGGAGCCGGGGGCAGCTCGGGCGGGCGCTGCAGCGCACCGCCGCAGCCGGCGGCCATGAGTACATCGGCCGCGACCTGCCGGAGCTCGACATCACCGACGCGACCGCGGTGCGCGACGCCGTCGCGGAGGCGCGCCCGGACGCAGTGATCAACTGCGCGGCCTACACGGCCGTGGACGCGGCCGAGGCCGACGAAGCCCGGGCGCTCGCGGTCAACGGCGGCGCCGTCGCGGGCCTTGCCGCCGTCGCGGACGAGGCCGGCGCGCTGCTGGTGCAGATCTCCACGGACTTCGTGTTCGACGGCGCTTCGAAGCGTCCGTACCGGGAAGACGACCCGCCCCACCCGCTCTCGGCGTACGGCCGCACCAAGCTCGCAGGGGAGCGGGGGGCGGAACTCGCGCGCCGCCACCTGATCGTCCGCACCGCATGGCTGTTCGGCGACGGCGCCAACTTCGTGGAAGCGATCCACCGCCAGCTCGACGCGGGGGCCTCCGAACTCAGGGTCGTCGGCGATCAGCGCGGCTGCCCGACCTACGCCGTGGACTTGGCGGGCGCGTTGCTTCGCCTCCTTGAGGCGGGGGCGTCCGGCGTGGTACACGTGGTCAACCAGGGGCAGGCCAGCTGGTTCGAGTTCGCGGTCGAGATCGTCCGGCAGCTGGGCGCGGCCGCCGAGGTCGTGCCCATCTCCACCGCGGACGCGGCCCGTCCCGCGCCCCGCCCGGCGTACTCGGTGCTGGACGCCTCCCGCTTCCGCGGGATCGTCGGCGCCGATCTTCCCCCCTGGCAAGACGCGCTCGCGCGACGGCTCGCCGCGGAGGAGCGCGCGAACAACGTCGACGGATGCCCTGTCGACTGAGTCTCAGGGTATTGGTGCGGCTTGATTTCGTGAAGAGGTTCACATACATTGTCCGCGGGGGGAGCGGAGGTTGTTCACCGTTTGCGTATGGATGCCATGACCACACCCGTCCGGCGCGGTGACGTCTACGAAGCTCTCGCCGCACCCGTGGTCATCCTCGTCGGCCACTTCGGCAGCGGCAAGAGCGAGATCGCGCTCAACCTCGGGCTCGGTTTCCGGGCCCGCGGCGAGAAGGTGAGCGTCGTGGACCTCGACGTGGTCAAGCCGTATTTCCGCTGCCGGCAGGCACGCGAAGAGCTGGAGGCGAACGGCATCCGCCTCGTCGCCCCCGAGGGCGAGAACGCCCACGCGGACCTTCCCATCATCCTCCCGGCGGTCCGCCACCTCCTCCGGCACGGCGACGGCAAGGTTCTCATGGATGTCGGCGGCGACCCGGTGGGGGCGCGCGCCCTCGGCTCGCTGTCCGATGCCGTCGTCATGGACAGGACCGAGCACCTCGTCGTGCTCAACTTCTTCCGCCCGTACACCGAGACGGTCGGCGAGGCGGTGGAGATGGTGCGGGCGATCGAGGCGGCGGCGCGGCTCCCTGTGACCGGGCTGATTTCGAACACCCACCTGCTGTCCGAGACCACGCCCGAGATCGTGCTGGACGGCCTGGAGATGGCGGACGAAACCGCGGGGCGGTTGCGCCTGCCCATCGTGGCGGCGGTGGCCGACGAGACGACCGCCCGCGGCCTGGTGGAGGACGCTCTTCCGTGCCCGCTCCTCGTCCTCAAGAGGGTGATCAGGCCCCCGTTCGAGGGGACTCGCCAGCAGCGCAAGGTCGGACCGCTTTTCGTGCTCAACTGAGAAAGGAGCCAGCCCGGTGCCCCAGATCCTCATCGATCGCGACCTCTGCAAAGGGTGCGAGCTGTGCGTCAACGCCTGCCCGCAGAAGATCCTCGCCCTGGGCCAGGAGATCAACGCGAAGGGATACTTCTTCGCTTCCGTCGTCGAACAGAAGCGGTGCATCGGCTGTCGCCTGTGCTGCATCACATGCCCCGACGTGGCGATCCAAATGCGCGTCTCGGGCACGATGTACCACTATTTCGCATATTAGGGCGGCGCCAGCAACGGAGCAAGTCATGGCAAAGAAGCTCATGAAGGGGTGCGAGGCGATCGGCGAAGCGGCGATCAAGGCCGGCTGCAAGCTCTTCTTCGGCTACCCGATCACGCCCCAGAACGAAATTCCCGAGTACATGGCACACCGGTTGCCCCAGGTCGGAGGCACGTTCGTCCAGGCCGAGAGCGAGGTCGCGGCGTCGAACATGATCTACGGGGCGGCCGGCAGCGGCGAGCGCGTGTTCACGTCCTCGTCGTCGCCGGGCATCTCGCTGATGCAGGAGGGGATCTCGTACATCGCCGGGTCCGAGCTGCCAGTCGTCATCGTGAACATTATGCGCGCCGGGCCGGGGCTGGGCGGGATCCTCCCGAGCCAGAGCGATTACTTCCAGGCGACCAAGGGCGGGGGGCACGGCGACTACCGCCTCCTCGTCTTGGCCCCGTGGTCGGTGCAGGAGGCCGCGGACCTGATGCAGGACGCCTTCGATCTCGCCGACTACTACCGCAACCCCGTCATGGTGCTGGGCGACGGGTTGATCGGCCAGATGATGGAGCCGGTCGAGTTCAAGGCCGAGCGCACGCCGTGCAAGCCGTTACCGCCCAAGGCGTGGGTCGCGACCGGTTGCAGCGGCGACCGGCCCACGAACATCATCAACTCGCTCTTCCTCGACCCCGAGGTGCTGGAGCGCCACAACCAGAAGCTCAAGGCCAAGTACGACCTCATGGTGCGCGACGAGGTGCGCTGCGCCAGCTACGGCACCGACCGCCCGTACGAGGTGCTCGTCGTCGCCTACGGGACGGTGGCGCGGGTGTGCAGCACGGCGCTCGACGACCTGCGCGAGGACGGCGTCGGCGCGGCGCTGTTCCGCCCGATCACGCTCTTCCCGTTCCCATACGCCGAGCTGAGGGCGGCGGCCGAGAACGCCCGCGCTGTGCTGGTGGTCGAGCTCTCGACCGGACAGATGATCGAGGACGTCCGCCTCGCCCTCGAAGGGTCGCGCCCGATCCATTTCCTCGGCCGCCAGGGCGGCATGCTCATCAGCCCCGAGGCGGTTTCGGAGCGGGTCAGCGCGATTTCTGCCGGGCTGCCCGAGGAGGTGCGTCATGGCTGAGACGGTCGTGTTCGCCCGGCCGCAGGCGCTTGCCCCGGTGCCTACCCACTACTGCCCGGGGTGCACGCATGGAGTGATCCACCGCCTGGTGGCCGAGGTCGTGGACGAGCTGGGGCTGGCGCACCGCACCGTGGGGATTGCGCCGGTCGGGTGCTCGGTCCTGGCATACAACTACTTCTCCACCGATTTTCAGGAGGCGGCGCACGGCCGCGCTCCGGCCGTCGCGACCGGCGTCAAACGCGCCAGGCCGGACCTCATCGTCTTCGCGTACCAGGGGGACGGGGACCTCGCCTCGATCGGCATGGCGGAGATCGTCCACTGCGCCAACCGTGGCGAGAAGATCACGGTGGTGTTCGTCAACAACGCCATCTACGGCATGACCGGCGGGCAGATGGCCCCGACGACGCTGCCGGGTCAGGTCACGACGACGTGCCCCCTCGGCCGCGACGTGAGCCAGGTCGGGTACCCGATCCGCGTCGCCGAGCTGCTCGCCACGTTGCGGACCCCGGCGTTCGTCGCGCGCGCCGCCGTCCACACCCCGCTCCACGCCGTCACCGCCAAGGAGATGCTCCGGCGCGCGTTCCGCTACCAGGCGGAGGGCACGTGCTTCTCGCTGGTCGAGGTCCTTTCCACCTGTCCCACCAACTGGGGCATGCCCCCCGTCGAGGCCACCGAGTGGGTGGAGAAGAACATGGTGCCGTACTACCCGCTCGGCGTGTTCAAGACGCCCGATGGGCTCGACCGCGCGCCCCGGCCGGCACCGGCCACGGAGGGGTGATGCAGAACGACCTCATCATCGCGGGTTTCGGCGGCCAGGGCGTGCTCCTCATCGGGAAGATGCTCGCCTATGCCGGCATGGCCGACGGCAAGGAAGTGTCGTGGCTCCCCTCGTACGGGCCGGAGATGCGGGGCGGGACGTGCAACTGCACGGTGGTGATCGCCGACCGCCCGGTGGGTTCCCCGGTGGTCGAACGCCCGAGGGTCGCCATGGTGATGAACCTGCCGTCCCTGGAAAAGTACGAGGGGATGGTCAAGCCGGGCGGCCTGCTCCTGGTCAACACCTCGCTGATTAGCCGCGACGTGCAACGGAGCGACCTGCGCGTCGTCAAGGTACCCGCCAACGAGATCGCCAACCGTCTCGGCAACCCGCGCGCGGCCAACATGGTGGCGCTGGGCGCCTACCTGGGCGCCACCCGCGCGGTTTCGCTCGCGGCCGTCGAGGGGTTGGTGCGCGAGACGTTCGCGGGGAAGGCGAAGGTGATCGATTCCAACCTCGCCGCGCTGCAGGAAGGGTACGCGTTGGGGGAACGGGAGGCGGCGGACGGCAAGGCCGTGTCGCAGGAGGTCGGCGCATGAACGGACAGCCGTGCGTGAACACCGCACCCCTCGACGAGATCCTCGCCCGCTATCCCGCGTCCGAGACGGCGCTGATCCAGGTGCTGCAGGACGTCCACCGCGCCTACCATTACCTGCCGTGCGACGTTCTGGTGAAGGTCGCCGAGGTGCTCGACGTGCCGCTCGCCAAGGTGTTCTCGGTGGGCACGTTCTACAAAGCCTTCTCGCTGGTGCCGCAGGGGCGGACGATCGTCCGGGTGTGCACCGGCACCGCCTGCCACATCCGCGGCGCGAACCGCCTCATCGAGGAGATCGAGCGTCTGCTCAAGATCAAGTCCGGGGAGACGACCGAGGACATGGGCTTCACCATCAAGACCGTCAACTGCGTCGGGGCGTGCGCCATGGCCCCGGTCGTGATCGTCGGTGAGCAGTACCACGGCAGCGCCCAGCCCGCGAAGGTCGCGAAGTACCTCGCCGAGACGGAGGCGGGCCATGAGAATTGAGTCCGCCGCCGCGTACGACGAGTTCCGCTGCCGGGCGCTGGACCTCCTGGCGATGAGCCGCGGCAGAGTCCAGCGCCCGGCAGCGGAACT
>PKYI01000178.1 GCA_003133645.1 Acidobacteriota bacterium
GCGGCGGCGGTCCTGGGCCAGCAATGCGGACGGGCCGACACTGACCAGCACGACCACCCCGCCGCCCACGGCCGTGATGAACTCGCGCCGGTCGATTCCACGATCTCCGGTCATGACGCGCCTCCCTTCCCGCGGGCCACGTCCTCGATCGCGGCGAGAATCCGCTGGTGGGCACCGCAGCGGCAGAGGTTGTCCTCCATCCCCTTGACGATCGCCTCCCGCGCCGCGTGCGGGTTTGCGCGCAGCACGGCGTAGGCGTTCATAATCATCCCCGGCGTGCAGTAGCCGCACTGGAAGCCGCCGTGGTCCACGAACGCCTGCTGCAGCGGGTGCAGCGCGCCGTCGCCGGCGAGCCCCTCGATGGTGATGACCTCCCTGCCATCAACCGACGAAACCGGAACGCTGCACGAGCGCACCGCCGCGCCGTCCACCACCACGGTGCACGCCCCGCAGAGCCCCTCGCCGCACCCGAACTTCGTGCCCGTGAGTCCGAGGTCGTCGCGCAGCACCCAGAGGAGCGTCCGCTCCCCGTCCGTCTCCAGCGTCGTGGGCTTGCCGTTCAGGCGGAACCGAATGGTCTTCGTCATGTCCACTCCCTCACCGGCCGGTATGGGTCTCTACCCGTCATTGTAATCCCGCTCCCACCCAGCGACCGTTCCCGAATCTCGCCGGCCCGGCCGCGGCCTCACCCACGTGAGAGGCGGCGGTGACGGGGAGGGAGACCGTGGCGAACATGGAGTCGGCCGTGCTGCTCGTCATCGACATCCAGAACTTCTACTTCGAGGGCGGCCGCCTCGCGCTCGCCGGACCGGTCGAAGCGAGCCGCAACGCGCGCGCGCTCCTCGACCGCTACCGCGCCCGCGGCTGGCCGGTGATCCACGTGCAACACCTCCCCGAAGGCGTGGACGCGCCATGCCCCGACTCGGGCGATGCCGCCACCAGGATCCATCCCGACGTCCTCCCGTTCCCCGGCGAGGTCGTGGTCGTCAAACACCACGCCAACGCGTTCCGCGGCACGGGCCTGCTCGACGCGCTCCGCGAGCGGGGCGCCGACCGGCTCGTCATTTGTGGGATGCAGACCCACATGTGCGTCGAGGCCACGGCGCGCGCCGGCGTCGATCTCGGCTTCGAGGTCACGGTGGTTTACGACGCCTGCGCGACCAGGGCGCTCGCCTTCGGCGGCGTCGAGGTGCCGGCGCCCCACGTCCACGCGACCGCGCTCGCGCCGATCGCCAACATGTACGGGCGAGTCATCTCCACCGAGGAGGCGCTCGCCGAGATGCCCTGACCGCGGCGCGGGCGGCTCGCACCCGCGTCATACCAATTTAACGCCCCTCGGCGGAGAAATGGGGGGCCCTGCGAACCCTGCCATCGGCAGGGCCGGCGGTGGGGCGAAGAGGCCTCATGACGCCGGGAGATCGTCACGGCCCTCTCGCCGTGTTCGGGGGCCTCGCGATCTTCCTGAACCCAGGCGTACTTCGGGCCATGAACGTCGTGGTTGTGTGGAGGTTGTCGCATCGCCGCGAGGCCCATGCGGGCGGCCACAAGGGACGTCCCTAGGTAGGCAGTGACCTGGCGTTGCTGTGTAGGGGCGGGGCTTGTCCCCGCCCGCCATGGGCGATAACCGTAAGAGCGCGATGTCTGAACGCGACGTCGGGTCAGTCGATCTCGAAGGCGACGAACTTCATCGCGCCCTGACGCTCGATCTGCACCACGACCGGATCGCCGTCCTTCAAGCCGGCGACCGCCTTGCGCAGCTCGTCGAGCGAGGTCACGGTGGTCCAGTTCACCGCGTGGATGACGTCGCCCGGCTGGAACCGGTCCGCAGGGGGCGAGGCATCCGCCGACATCGCCGCCACCAGGACGCCGCTCGGCTTGCGCAGCCCCTGCAGCGCCGCCGCGAGCTTTGCGTCGATGTCGATCCCCAGGATATCGAGTTGCGGCACGAGGTTCTTCTCGGGCCGCACCATGTCCATCAGGGTACCCGGGTCCTCGGGGCGCTCGACGACGGGCACCTTGACCTTCACCTTCGCGCCGCCGCGCAGGATGTCGAGCGCGACCGTGGAGCCGGTGGCGTGGTGATAGAGGTTGATGCCGAACTGGCGCACGTTTCCTACGGCCTCGCCGTCCGCGGCCACGACCACGTCGCCGACCTGGACCCCCGCCTTGGCCGCCGGCCCGTCGGGGTCGATGTCCGCCATGATGACGCCCCACGCCTGCGGCAGGGCGAGCGCCGCCGCCATCGTCGGGCCGACGGTCTGCACCTGCACCCCGATCACGCCCCGGTGCACACGCCCCCGGGTGCGCAACTGGTCCACGATGTAACGCACGGTGTTGCTCGGGATCGCGAGTCCGACGCCCTCGCTGCCCCCCGACCGGGTGATGATCATCGTGTTGATGCCGACCACCCGGCCGCTGACATCCACCAGCGGGCCGCCCGAGTTGCCGGGGTTGATCGGCGCATCGGTCTGCACGTACGCCAGCATGTCGTCCGGCTGGAGTTGGCGGGCCACCGCGCTGATCACGCCCATCGTGACGGTGTTCCCCAGACCGAGGGGAGAGCCGAACGCGAACACCAGTTCGCCCTGCTTGAGCTGGTCGGAGTCGCCGAGGGCCAGCGCCGCCAGATCGTGCGCCGGGATCTTGATCAACGCGAGGTCGGTGGCGGTGTCGATGCCGACGACCTCCGCGTCGCGCTTGACCCCCTCAGGCCTGACGAACGAGAGTCCCCGCGGGTCGGGGCCGGGCAGCGCAGGCAAGAGCACCTGGATCCGCCGGGCGCGCGACACCACGTGCGCGTTGGTCACGATGTAGCCATCCGGGTCGAGCACGGTGCCCGACGCCGTCCCCTGCTGCTTGGTGAGCACGTCGGACTCGCCGTCGCTGAGTCCGTAGCCGCTGACGAAGATCTGCACCACCGACGGGGACACCCGCTGGGCGACCCGTTCGAACGAGGCGCTCATCGCCTGGAGCGCATCGCCACCCTTCGGCTTCTGTGGCTCGGCGGCCACACCCCACGCGGCAATGGCCGGCGCGAGGAGCACGGCGCCGATCGAATGAACTATCTGTCTCCTCATGAACATGACCTCGCTTTCGCTCGGGCTGCGGCAACGCTCCTGTGCGCCGAAGCACGGCGCCTTATGTCATTGACGCAGCGGACGCTCCCCAGGATACACGGGGGGAAGTCTCGCGTGAACGCTCATCCGCGGGGTGCCCGCGCTTCGCCGGGTGGACACACCCACCCCGTCGACCGGATCGTGACACCCGTCGGACACTAACATCCGAGCGCCAGGAACGAGCGGCGGGGGCCGCGCGGCCCCCGCCGTTGTTCGAATCGTGGCTGCGGTCTACTTCGTGGCAGGCGCGGCCGGGGTCCCCGTCAGGCCGCGCTTGGCGAGCAACGGCTGAACGCTCGGCTCATGGCCGCGGAAGCGGACGTACGCCTCCATGACGTCACCGGTGCCGGGCCGCTCCAGGATGTTGGTCCGGAACGAGCGCGCCGTCGCCTGGTCGAAGATCCCCCTCTCGGCGAACGCCTGGAAGGCGTCGGCGACCAGCACCTCGGCCCAGATGTAGCTGTAGTACCCAGCGGAGTAGCCGCCGCCCGGCCCGAAGATGTGGCTGAAGTACGGGCTCCGGTAGCGGACGACGATCTCGGGCGGCATGTGGATCTTCGCCATCGCGGCGTTCTCGAACGCGGTGGCGTCACGCTCCTTGGCGTCCGTCACGGTGTGCCAGTCCATGTCGAGGTACGACGCCGCCAGGTACTCGACGGTGGCGAACCCCTGGTTGAACTTGCGCGCCCGGCCCACCTTCGCGACCAGTTCGGCGGGGATAACGGCGCCGGTCTTCCAGTGCTTGGCGTACACCTTGAGCACCTCGGGCTCCAGCACCCAGTTCTCCATGATCTGCGACGGCAGCTCGACGAAATCACGCGGCACGCGCGCCACGCCGCGGTAGTGGACGCGGGAGAGCAGCGAGTGCAACCCGTGCCCGAACTCGTGGAAGAGCGTCTCCGCCTCTTCGAGCGAGAGCAGCGCCGGAGCGTCGCCGGCCGGGCGCGAGAAGTTGCAGACGTTGACGACGATCGGGCGCACGTCCTTGCCGTCCTTGAACCACTGGTCGCGGTAACGGCCGCTCCACGCCCCGCCGCGCTTGCCCGGCCTCGGGTAGTAGTCGGTCATGAAGACGCCCAGGAACGACCCGTCGGCGTCCTTGACCTCGAACGTGCGCACCTCCGAGTGGTACTTCGGGATGTCGGTGCGCTCGGTGAACGTGATGCCGTAGAGCTTGTTGGCGACGTAGAACGCCCCGTCGCGGACATTGTCGAGCTTGAAGTAGGGGCGCAGCGCCTCCTCGTCGAAGTCGTAGCGCGCCTTCTTCACCCTCTCCGAGTAGTAGCGCCAGTCCCACGGCTCGAGCTTGAACGTCTGGCCGTCGGCGCCGATCGCGGCCTGCAGGTCCGCCGCTTCCTGGTGCGCGACGGCGAGTGCCGGCGTCCACAGCCGGTCGAGCAGCCCGTAGACCTTGTCCGGGGTCTTGGCCATGTTGCGGTCGAGGACGAAGTGCGCCCAGGTCGGGAAGCCGAGGAGCTTCGCCTTCTCGTAGCGCAGCGCGGCGAGCTTCGCGAGGATCGCCTTGTTGTCGCTGGCGTCGCCGTGGTCGCAGCGCGTGATGTAGGCCGTGAGGATCTGGCGCCGCAGCTCCCGGTTGTCGGCGTACTGCAGGAACGGCCAGATGCTCGGCGCTTGCAACGTGAATACCCACTTGCCCTCGAGCTTCGCCGCCTTCGCGGCCGCGGCCGCGCCGTTCACGACGCCGGGGGGGAGGCCGGCCAGGTCGTCCCGCTTTTCGATCACCAGACGGTAGGCGTTGGTCTCCCTGAGGACGTTGTCGCCGAACCTGAGGCCCTCCAGCGACAGCTCCTTGTTGATCGCGCGCAGGCGCTCCTGCCCGGTGGCATCGAGGTTGGCGCCGCCACGCACGAACCCCTTGTACGTCTCGTCGACCAGCTTCTTCTGTTCCGCCGTCAAGCCGGAGGCGTCACGCTTCTCCCATAGCGTCTTGACTCGCGCGAATAGCGCCGGATCGAGGTTGATGTCGTCGCTCAGAGCGGCGAGTTGCGGCGCCACGTCCTTGGCGACCGCCTGCAGCGCGTCGCTGGTCTCTGCCGAGAGCTGGCCGTAGAAGACGGTCTGGACCCGGTCGAGGAACTCGCCGGCGCCGTCGAGCGCCACGACCGTGTTTCCGAACGTCGGCGGCTCGGGGTTCTTCACGATGGCGGCGACCTCGGCGCGCTCGCGGGTGATTCCCTCCGTGAACGCGGGCATGTAGTGCGCCACCTCGATCGCGCCGAACGGCGGCACGCCGAATGGCGTCGTCCACTCGGCGAAGAACGGGTTGGCCGGGGCGGCAGGCGCTGCGGCCTGCACGGCCGGCGGGACTGGTTGCGTTGCCGGTTGCGCCGCCAGGGCGGGGAACGCCAGGGCGGCCAGGACGGCCAGGACGAGCCACTTGCGCATCGGTGCGACCTCCTCGGGAGCGTTGATTTCCGCGCCGGATGGGTGAGAAGAACCAGGCCGGGCACGGAGCGTTCGCTGGCCCATTGTACGCAACCCGGCGACAACGGTTCTGTCGCCGGATCGGCGCCCGGCCGGCGTGCGCCCGCGCGGCCGGCTCGGGTGCGGGCAACCGGCCGCGCCCCGGAGTGCGAGACAATATTGGTATGAGTGTGCTCGGCTTTCTCGGTCTCTTCGTCGCGGCGCTGGTCGCCGGCATCGTCAACTCGGTGGCGGGCGGCGGCAGCCTGATTTCCTTCCCCACCCTGGTGGCGCTCGGCCAGCCCGCGATCCTTGCCAACGCCACCAACACCGCGGCGCTGTGGCCGGGGACGCTCTCGAGCGCCATCGCCTACCGCCGCGACACGGCGCTGGACCGCGACCTGCTGCTGACGCTGCTGCTGCCGAGCATGGCCGGCGGGCTGCTCGGCGCGGTCGTTCTCGTCATCACGCCGCCCGCCTTGTTCGACCGGGTGGTCCCCTTCCTCGTCCTGTTCGCGACGGCACTGTTCGCGATGCGCGATACGATCTCGCGCTGGACGGGCGCCGCGGCGCACGCCGAAGAGCACGTCACCACCGGCGGCAAGGTATGGGGATTCCTGTTCCAGCTCTTCGTCGCGACCTACGGCGGCTATTTCGGCGCCGGGATCGGCATCCTGATGCTGGGGTCGCTCTCGGTGATGGGGCTGCGCGACATCCACCGCATGAACGGCCTCAAGACGATCCTTGGCACGCTCATCAACGTGATCGCGTTCGCCTTCTTCGCGATCAAGGGCCTGGTCGTCTGGCACCTCGCGGGGCTGATGGCGGTGGGCGCGATCCTCGGCGGCTGGATCGGCGCGCGGACCGCCAAACGAATCGACCAGCGTCTTATCCGAGCGTTCGTGATCGCCATCGGCCTCGGCGTCTCGGCCTGGCTGTTCCTCAAGATCTAGCCCGCGGCGACGGCCGTGACCGGGCCGTCACCCCCGACTCGCCGCGAGCGCGGCCAGGACCTCGCCGAGGTTGTGGATCCCCTTCTCGGCCGCAACCTCGCGCAACGTGCCCCAGACCGGCTCCCCGCACTGGATGCACACAATCCCGAAGCGCCGCAGGACCGACGACGCCTCCGGCAGCCGCCGCACCAGTTCCTCGATCGTGATGTCAGGGTCAATGGCGCCCACGGCTGACCTCCGTCCCGCGGCCCCGATTGTGACAGACACCCGCCTTGCGGGATACGGGTGCGAGACCGGAATTCGGCTACTCTTGGTGATAGTACGACCAGTGCGGCCGTGAGGCCAAAACGAAACCCGGGAGGTTGGCGATGACGTTCCACGCACATGCGGCCAAGCAGGCAAAGGTGCACCTCAAACCGTTCGACTACGAACCCAAACCGCTGCGACAGCATGACGTCGAGATCGCGATCACGCACTGCGGCATTTGCCACAGCGACGTCCACCTGGTGGACGGCGAGTGGGGGGATCACTTCCCGCTCGTTCCCGGCCACGAGATCATCGGCACGGTCGTCGCCGGCAAGGCGTTTGCGCCCGGCGAACGGGTCGGCGTCGGCTGGCAGCGCGACTCGTGCGGCGAGTGCGAGTACTGCCGCGCCAGCGAGGAGGTCCTGTGCGCGAAGAACGAGGCGACGTGCGTGGGGAACTTCGGCGGCTTCGCCGACCGCATCCGCGTCAACGAGCGTTTCACCTTCCGCATCCCGAAGGAGCTTCCGAGCGAGACCGCCGCGCCGCTGCTGTGCGCCGGCATCACGGTCTACACACCGCTCGCGGCCTACGCAGGCAAGGGCAGCCGCGTCGGGATCATCGGCATCGGTGGCCTCGGCCACCTCGGGCTTCAGTTCGCCAAGGCGCTGGGGTGCGAGGTGACGGCGTTCTCCCGCACCGCTGACAAACAGGCCGCGGCGCGCCGGTTCGGCGCCGACCACTTCGTCACCGGTGAGCCGGAGCGCGGCTCGCTCGACCTCATCCTCAACACCGCGCACGTGGCCTCGGACATGGCGGCGTACCTGGGCGCCCTACGACCCAAGGGCGTGTTCTGCCAGCTCGGCGCCGCCCCCGAGCCGTTGTCGGTGCCGGCGACGCTCCTGATCGGCGGCTCGCGGTCGGTCACCGGCAGCGAGATTGGCAGCCCCGCCGCGATCCGCGCGATGCTTGACCTCGCGGCGCGCCACGGCATCGCCGCCAAGACCGAGGTGATGCCGATGGCCAAGGCCGACGCCGCCCTCGACCGGACGCGCCGCAACCAGGCCCGCTACCGGATGGTGCTGGCGAACTGACCGCCCCGGGCACGGAGAGACCGGGTACCGGGCGGGCACAGTAAAGACGTGGCCAGGGGTCCGTGGTCAGTGGTCCGACCCGGTCGCGCCAGCCGAAGGCCGCGCGGCCTTGAGCGCCTTCCTCGAAGACTAACGCTCCACCGCAGGCAGGATCTCGCAACTTGGGGCGTGTAGCC
>PKYI01000031.1 GCA_003133645.1 Acidobacteriota bacterium
ACCGGAGCGTAGCCGGAGGCTACGTGAGGATCCGAACCGCCGCAGCCCGACAACGCAGATGGTCCGCTATCGGCGGCGCTCCAAGCGAAACCAGCTACATCGTAGGCAGGTAGAAGCAGATGACCTTCGGCTCCGTCATCTCCTGCAGCGAGAACTTCACCCCCTCCCGCCCGAGCCCCGAGTTCTTGATCCCGCCGAACGGCATCGAGTCGAGGCGGTAGTCGGTCGAGTCGTTGATCATCACGCCGCCGGCGTCGAGCCCGAGCGCGAGCTTGAACGCCGTGTCCACGTCGCGGGTGAAGAGCGCCGCGTGCAGGCCGAACGGCAGCGAGTTCGCCTCGGCGAGCGCCTCCTCGACGGTGGCCACCGGGTAGAGGTTCACGGTCGGCCCGAACACTTCCTCGCGGTGGATCGTCGCCGTCTTTGGGACACCTTCGAGCACCGTAGGCTGCATCAGCGCTCCCGTGCGGCCGCCGCCGATGAGCACCTTGGCTCCGGCCTGCTTTGCCTCGGCGATCCAGCGCTCGACACGCTTGGCTTCGCCCTCGGTGATCATCGGCCCCATGTCCGTCTCTTCCTTCATCTTGTCGCCGATCTTGTACTTGGCGGTGGCCTCCACCATGCCGTCGCGGAACGCGGCGTACACATCCTTGTGGACGTAGATGCGCTGGACGCCGATGCAGTTCTGCCCGGCCGCCCAGAACGCCCCCGACACGCAACTCTCGGCCGCCCAGCGGACGTCGGCGTCGTTCCACACGATCACCGGCGAGTTGGAGCCCAGCTCCATCCCGATCTTCTTGATCCCTGCGAGCGTCGTGATCCGCTGCCCGGCATCGAGACCGCCGGTGAACGAGATCATCCGCACCCGCGGGTCGGCCACCAGCGCGTCGCCGATTTCGGCCCCGTGGCCGGTGAGCGTTTGCAGCACGAGCGGCGGCAGCCCCGCCTCGACGAACGCCTCGGTGAGCTTGAGCGCCGACAGCGGCGTCACCGTCGCGGGCTTGAGCACGACCGAGTCGCCGGCCGCGATCGCCGGGCCCAGCTTGTGCGCCACCAGGTTGAGCGGGTCGTTGAACGGGGTGATCGCCAGCACGACCCCGATCGGCACCCGCTGGTAGTACCCGACGCGCTTCTCGCCGCCGGGAAACGAGTCGAACGGGATCGTCTCCCCTGAGATGCGCTTGGCCTCCTCCGCGGAGATCGTCAGCGTGTTGACGCAGCGCCGCGCCTCCTTGCGCGCTTCGCGGATCGTCTTGGAACCCTCCCGGGCGATCGTGACGGCGAACTCCTCGAGGCGGCCCTGCACGATCGCGGCGGTCTTCAGCAGCACCTGCGCCCGCTCGTAGACCGCCATCTTCCGCGCGGCCTCGAACCCCTTGACCGCCGCCGCGAGCGCGGTCTCCACGTCGGCGGCGGACGCGCGCGGCACCGTGTCGATGACGCTGTTGTCGAACGGGTCGCGGACCTCGATCGTCTTGTCGCGGTCCACCCACGAGCCGGCAAGGAGCATCTTCATGAGCGCCTCCGAACGATCGTCAGCAGGTCGGTGAGCATCGCGAAGCCGGTCTGCGCCCGCCCGGCGCCCGGGCCGACGACCGTGACCTCGCCGAGGGCGTCGGTGGTGATCGCGACCGCGTTGGTCGCGCCCATCACCCCGGCGAGCGGCTGGGCGAGGTCCACCAGGCGCGGCGCGACCGCGGCCCTGACCTTCCCACCCTCCCGCCACACCCGCCCGATCAGCTTATACCGCTTGCCCTCGGCCTTGGCGCGGGCGATGTCGGCCGAGGTGATCTTCGTGATCCCCTCGCACGCGCTGTCGCTCGGCTTGAGCGCGGCGCCGAACACGACGTTGGCGAGGATCGTCACCTTGGCGAGCGCGTCCCAGCCCAGCACGTCGGCGTCGGGGACAGCCTCCGCGTAACCAAGCTCCTGCGCCTTCGCCAGGGCGTCCTCGTACGAGAGGCCCTCCTCCATTCGCGTCAGGATGTAGTTCGTCGTCCCGTTGAGGATCCCCTGCATCTCGAGGACCTCGGCGCCGGCCAAGGTGTCGCGGACGAGGTTGAGCACGGGCGTGCCGCTCATCACCGTCCCCTCGAACAGGAACAAGGCGTCGTGCGCCGTGGCCAACGCCGCCAACTCCCGGTAGTGGAGCGCGAGCGGTCCCTTGTTGGTCGTGACGACGTGGACGCCCCGCTCAAGGGCTGCCCTGATGTGGCTGGTGGCCGGCTCGCCCGTCTTGATGTCGGTGTAGGTCGCCTCGAGCAGCACGTCGGCCTCGGCGTGCCGCGCCATCGCGAACCCGTCCCACCCCTTGCCGCCCCGGTCGAGCGCCGCGAGGGGCTCGCCCTTGGCTGCCAGCGCGAGCGCCCTGGCGAGGTCGATCCCCTCCGGGTCATACGCGCTCCCCTTCGCCGTGTCGGCGATCCCGGTGACCGTCCAGTCGAAACCGTAGCGCCCGGCCAGCTTCTCGCGCCCGGCGAGCAGCAGCTCCGCGAGCCCCTGCCCGACCGTCCCGAACCCGATGAATACCAATCGCATGTCACCCTCCTGCGGTTTGCGTTTCATACGCCTGTTCGAAATCCTCCAGGCTGACAGCCACGGCCGGGCGGGACCTTCGGGTCGAGGCGAGGCGGTTCGCCACGAGCACCCTGCCTAGATCCGCGCCAGGGCTTGGTCGAGGTCGGCGATCACATCGTCCGGGTGCTCCCCGCCCACGCACAGCCGCACCATCGTGGGCGGGATCCCGGCGAGCCGCCGCCCCTCCTCGCCCTGCTGGTGGTGGGTCGAGATCGCCGGGATCGTCGCCACCGACTTGATTCGCCCCAGGTCGGTGGCGCGGTAGATGCGCTGCAGCGCGTCGAAGAACACTCTCGTGTCGGCGGCGGAGCCGGCGATCGTGAACGACATCAGGTGGCCGAACGTGGGCGTCCCGTCGTCCACCAGCGCCATGTACCGCGACGCGAGGGCGTGCAGCGGGTGGTCCGGTAGCCCGAGGTAGTCCACGCGCGCCACCTTCTGGTGCTGGACGAGGAAGCGCGCCACGGCGACCGTGTTGGCGGACATGCGCTCGACCTTCATCCGCAGCGTGCGCAGCTCGTTGAGGAGGAAGAACGCGGAGTGCGGCGCCATGCACGGCCCGGAGTCGCGGAACGGCCACAGCTTCAGCCAGGTGGCGTAGTCGGCTCTCGACTCCTCGCCGAGGTGGCGGCTCGTCAGGCCGTGGCGGGCGATCACCGCGCCACCGACCGCGAAGCCGCCCGCTCCGACGGTCTTCGTCAGCGAGTGCACGACGACGTCGGCGCCGTGCGCCAGCGGCCGCATCAGCGCCGGCGTCGCGATCGTCGCGTCCACCAGGAGGGGGATGTCGTGGTCGTGCGCGATCTGCGCCACCGCCGCCACGTCGAAGCACGCCTGCTGCGGGTTGGACGGCATCTCCGCGTAGAGGAAGCGCGTGTTCTCGTCCACGAGGCCGCGCCACGCCCCGATCTCCCACGGCTCGGTCACCCAGCGCACCGCCGCGCCGCGCTCGCGCATCCGCAGGTTGAAGAGCTGGAACGTGCCGCCGTACACCTGTGCCGCCGAGACGAAGTTGACCGCCTCCCCGGGCGCGCCGGTGAGCGCCAGCAGCGGCTCCACCGCCTGCTTGATCGCCGCCATTCCGGACGACGTGCACAGGCAGGACGCGTCGCCCGCGCAGCCGTACGACTCGAGCAGGGCGAGCGTCTCCTCGAGGTAGAAGACCGTGGGGTTGTGGATGCGGGAGTAGCACCAGGTCGGGATCAGATAGCCGAGACCGGCCTCCATCTCGTCGCTGTCGCGGTACGCCTGCGACGTCGAGGGGAAGATCGGCTCGACGATGCCGCCCTGGCCGCCGGCGAATGCCTCCTCCACCCCGTAGGTGCCGTGGACCGCGATGGTGTCGAACTTGAGCGCGCGGACCTGAGCGCGAAACGCCCGGCGGTGGGCGGTCAGCTCGTTGGCCCTGTCCACGTACCGCTGGATCCCGGCCGAAACCCTCTGCTCCATCGGCTCCTCCGCTTTCCGGATCGTTGCACCGGCGGTGGTTCGAAGGTGCGGCCCAAGGCGGCCTCACGGGGAGTGATCGACACTCGATTTGTACCACCGAATTTGTGAAACCTCAACACAAGCTGATCCCGCCCCGCCCTTGCCAACCGTGTCATCCTGAGCGCGCATAGCGCGCGAAGGATCTCCCAAAACCCGCAAGAGACCTCCGAGGTCTCTCGCAGTTGGATGGGATCCTTCGGCCCTTCGGGCCTCAGGATGACAAGGGTCAGGCAGGCCGGCGTCAAGCGGCACGTGCGGCCGGACGCCGCAGACCGTCAGCGGGCGAGCGCGGGCGCCGCGGCGGCAACGGCGGCCAGGGCCTGCTCGAGGTCGGCGCGCACGTCCTCGAGGTCCTCGCACCCGACGGCGAGCCGGACCAGGCCGGGCGTGATCCCCTGCCGGAGCTGCTCCTCGGCCGCCACCTTCGAGTGCGTCATCGAGGCCGGGTGCTCGATCAGCGACTCCACGCCGCCGAGTGACACCGCCAGGGTGATGAGCTTGACCGCGTTCATCAGCCGCCGGCCGGCGTCGACGCCGCCGCGCAGCTCGAACGCGATCACCGCGCCGGGGCCGTCCATCTGCCGCTTCGCGAGCTCGAACTGCGGGTGCGACGCAAGGCCCGGGTAGCGCACCCACTCCACCGCTTCGTGCCCCTCGAGCCACGCGGCGATCGCCTGGGCGTTGGCTTGCGCGCGCTCCACCCGCATCCCGAGGGTGCGGATCCCGCGCAGAACCAACCACGCCTGGTGCGGGTCCATCGTGAAGCCGAACGAGCGTGCGACGTCGGCGAGCGCCGCCAGCACCTTCGGCTCGCGCGCCACCACGATCCCCGCCACGACGTCGGCGTGCCCGTTGAGCGACTTGGTCATCGAGTGGAGCACGACGTCGGCCCCGAGTTCGATCGGGCGCTGCAGGTGCGGGCCGGCGAAGGTGTTGTCCACGACCAGCGGCGCGCCCGCTGCGTGCGCGGCCTTGGCCGCGGCCTCGAGGTCCACGAGGTCGAGGGTCGGGTTCGCCGGCGTCTCAACGAACACCATCCGCGTCTCCGGCCTGATCGCGGCGGCGAGCGCCGCGTGCTCGGCGGCCGGGACGAACGTCGAGGCGACGCCGAGCCGCGTGAAGTACTTCTCGAGCAGGCCGCGCGACGGCCCGTAGAGCGGGTGCGTGCCGACCACGTGGTCGCCGTTGTGGAGGAACGCGAGGAACGCCGTGCTCACCGCCGCCATCCCGGTCGCGGTCCCGATCGCCCCGCACCCACCTTCGAGGTGGGCGACGCACTCCTCAAGCGCACCGATGGTGGGGTTGCCGAGCCGCGTGTAAATCGGCCCCGCCGAGGTGCCGGCAAAGCGCGCGGCGCCTTCCTCGGCGGTCGGGAACGCGAACGTGGACGTCTGGTAGATCGGCACCGACACCGCGCCCCGGTGCTCGGCCGGGTCGAGTCCGCCGTGGATCTCCTTCGAGTGCCGCCCTTTGAGCTTGGAAGTCATGCAACCTCCCCGGCGCAATTTAACACCATCGGCCGCGCCGCGTCACAGGGCGGCCGGCGCAACGGTCTCAGGCCCTGGCAACAGGCCGTTGGTCGCGCAGCACCAGCGTCACCCCCGCGAACACCACAATCGCGCCCGCCACCATGCTCCAGGTGACCGCCTCGCGCAGCAGCAGCGCGCCCAGGATCACCGCCACCACCGGATTGACGTAGGTCGAGGTCGCGACCCTGGTCGCACCCCAGTGCTGCAGCAGGTAGAAGTACGCCGCGAACGCGACCACCGACCCGACCACCACGAGGTAGGCGAGCGACGCCGCCGCGCGCACCGTCAGCGGCCCGACCATCGCCCGTCCCTCGACGAGCGAGACCGCGAGCAGCACGACGGCGCCCGCCGCCATCTGCGCCACCGAGATCGCCATCGGTTGGAAGGTCCCGCGGATCCGCCGCGCCCACAGCGAGCCGACCGTCCACGTCACCACCGACAGCTCCGCCGCGACCGCCGGCAGCAACGGCACCGCGCCCGCGCGCCACGGCTCGAACATGACCACCGTCCCGGCGAAGCCGACCACGATCCCGATCCACCCCAGCGCGCGCGGCCCCGGCTCCCCGGGGATCAGCGGCGACAGCAACGCCGACCACAGCGGGCTCGTGGTCAGGAGCAGCGCGGTGAAACCGGAGTCCAGGCGCGTCTCCGACCAGAACACGAGCCCGTTGCTCACCGCGATCAGCAGCACCCCGATCCCCGCCACCGGCAGCCAGCGCCGCAGCGGGCCCGCGAACGCTACTCCCGACGCCCGCGCCACCGCGAACGCGAGCGCCGTCGCGAGCGTGTACCGCACCCCGGCGTAGAACAGCGGCGAGAAGCTCTCGAGGCCGACCTTGATCGCAAGGTACGTGCTCCCCCAGATGACGCAGATCGCGCCGTACGCGAGGCCGAGGCGGAAGCGCGAGGGTGCGCTCACAGGGGCGCATCGTCCTCTCCCGCCGACGCCTGGCCCGAGACGCGCGCGGCAGGCCGAT
>PKYI01000192.1 GCA_003133645.1 Acidobacteriota bacterium
CCCCGGTCACTCCTCGCCGAACACCTGCGCGGTGAAGACCTCGAAGCGGGCGCCGCTGCGCCAGGCGTCTGGGGGCAACCCGGCCTTCTGCGCCAGCGCCGAGAGGAACGTCGGCAGGTCCCATCCGGTCTCGGCAGCCACCTGGGGCAGGAACACGGCGTGGCGGCCGCCCTTGGAGAGCAGCACGCCGTGGGTGCCGAGGACGATGTCGTCCGGACCGGCGACGGCGTGCGTCGGCGAGAGCACGGAGACCTCCAGGTTGACCTCGGGCAACTCGGACGCGGCGAGCGCGGGGAAGCGCGGGTCGTGGGCGGCCGAGACCGCCGCCTCCACGATCGCGTCCACGAGCGGTTCGCGCGCCTCCATCGTGCCGATGCAGCCGCGCAGCTTGCCGCGGGCGCGCGCTTTCGCGCCGCGGTTGTTCACGGTCACGAAGACCCCGGCCGGCGCCGCCAGGTTTGCCGTCACCGGATGCGCCGCGAACCAGTCGGCGAGCTGCCCCTCGTGCGTGAGGTGCGTTGCGAGGGCGGCGCGCGCCAGCGCCAGCGCCGCCTTCTGCTCGGCGGCGTTCAGGGTAGCCAGGCGCGGCGGCGGCGGGTCCTCGCGCCACGCGCCCCAGCTCCCGGTGAAGTCCACGCCCGCGTAGGCGACCACCTGCGACAGGTCGCCGCTGACCGCGGCGGAGGTCGTCACGTCGGCCACGGCGCCTGCGCCTTGGAAGGCGTGGGCGAGCAGCTCGAGCAGCACCACAATCGGGCGCGCGCCGCACACCGTGTCGCCGCTCGCGTCGATCTGCTGCGAAAAGCCGCGGGGGTCAACCGCCGCGGCGCGCCCCGCGGTCGAACGCGCGAGCGCGACCAGCGTGGCCGGAAGCGAGCGGTCGGCGGGAAACGGCTGGTAGCCGTACGCGGCGCCGTGGTGGGTGAAGTCCGAGGACGCCACCACGAGGGTACCGGGCCCGACCAGCTCCGCCAGGCGCCGCGCCATGGCGAGCGCGGTCGCCCGGTCGGTCGCGTGCCCGACGATGATCGGCACGATCGGCACCGCGCCGACGGTGACCTGCAGGAACGGCAGCTCGACCTCGAGGCAGTGCTCGCGGTCGTGGGCGCGCGCGGGCCCGGCGAACTCGGGGGCCTTCGCGAGGCGCGCAACCGCCTCGCGATCCACCGGCATCTCGCCGAGCGGCGTCGCGAACGCCGTGATCCCGGGCGCCGGCAGGGCGCCGCCGCTGAAATCGGCCTGGTGCGACGGGCCGAGCAGGATCACCCGCGTGAGCTTCGCCCCGGCGAGCGCGGCGAACGCCTTGCCGGCGGTCGCGCCGGAGAACACGTACCCGGCGTGGGGCGCGATCAGCGCGACCGGCGGCCCTCCGGCCGTCGCGCCCGTTCGCAGGTAGCCCCTCACGTCGCTCTCGAGCTGCGCGGCGTTGCCGGCGTAGAACGAGCCCGCCACGGCGGGCGGGCGCACCTCGGCGCGCACCGTGTTCGTCACCATGAGCACCCCCATGAGCAAACCCAGGCCTCGCGCCCAGCATCGCATACCACCAGGAATAAGGCCGCGCGCGAGCAAACGCAACTCCAGGGTCACGTCTGTACACTCCCGGCCAGGAGGCGGTTCAGCGGGTCGCGGGTCTCTCCCACCGACGTGACGCGGATCGCGGCCTCCTCGCCGACGGGGCATTTGTTCTCGCAAATGCCGCATCCGACGCAGCGGGCGGCGTCCACACGCGGGCGCTGCAACTTGCGCGCGGTGCCGTCGCGGGCCGTCTCGACGGCCTCCTCGAACCAGATCGCCTTGGGGTCGGTCGGGCACATCTCCTCGCACACGATGCACGGGGTCTGCATCGCCCACGGCAGGCAGCGTCCGCGGTCCACGAACGCGGTGCCGATGCGCACCGCCGGTTTGCCGTCGTAGCCGGTCTTGCGCGCCGGCGTCAAGCGTGTGATCGCCGCCGTCGGGCAGACCTCGCCGCAGCGGGTGCAGGCGAACTCGCACCACCCCCGGCGAGGCACGACCACGGGCGTCCAGAACCCTTCCACCCCGGCCTCGGCGATCGCGGACTGGATCGCGCCGGTCGGGCACGCCTGCTGGCAGAGGGAGCACTTGACGCAGCGCTCCAGGAAGTCGGTCTCGGCGAGCGCACCGGGGGGGCGGAGCAGCCGCGCCCGGGCCGCCGTGCGACCGCCGCCGGTGGCGCGCAGCAGCGGGGCGATCGCGAGCGAGGCGAGCACGGTGCCGACGAGGGTGCGGCGCGAGAGGTCGGGCTGCTGAGGCGGTTCCGGGAGGGGGGGCAGCGCGCTGTAGCTCATCGCCTGCTCGGGGCAGGCGGGGAGACAGTTCAGGCAAACCATGCACTCCCCGACCCGGTGGTTTCCGAGCGGCTCGTCGGCGCCCTGGCAGGCAAACGCGCACAGCGTGCACGAGGTGCACGCTTCGCTGCCGCGATGGATCCGGAATACCGCGAAGCGCGCGAACACCCCGAGCAGCGCGCCGAGCGGGCAGAAGGCGCGGCAGAACAGGCGCGGGATCCAGCGGCTCACGACCACGATCGCGACCAGCAACAGCGCCGCGAGCCAGCCGCCGGGCGCCGGCCGCCCGCCGGGGAGCGCGGGCCAGAGCCCCGACGCGAGGCCCCTGGCGGCGAGCGAGAGCGGGTCGAGGAGGCCGGTCTGCAACGTCCCCGCGAGCGCGCCGACGAGGAGCGCGGCGAGGATGTAGTACTTGACCGCGTACCAGCGCCGGTAGCGGTTCACGCTCAGGCTCTCTCGCCGCGTGCGCCCGGAGAAAAGGAAGCTGGCAAGCTGCTGCAGCGTGCCGAGCGGGCAGACCCAGCCGCAGAACACGCGGCCGAGCACCAGCGTGAGCGCGATCAGCGCCGCCGCCCAGACCAGCGCGCCCGGGATCGTCCCGCTTGCGAGCGCCGTCCCGGTTGCGCTGAGCGGGTCGGCGTGGTGGAACACGGTGAACGGGAAGGCGCGGGGGTCGCCGGCGGCAAGGTGCGCCAGCAGCCAGACGAAGAGCAGCAGGAAGAACGCCTGGTAGAGCGTGCGGATGCGGGTCGTCCAGGTCATGCGGTGCCAAGCTCCGTGATGAGGGCGAGGTCGGAGCGCCCGAGGCCGCGCTGCTCCGCCCGGGCGATGAAGCCGAGCGCGTCCGGCCGGTGCCCGAGCAGCGCCGCGCCCCAGGCGTCGGCGAGCACGGGGTCGGTCCCCGCGAGCACCGCGCCCACCGCGCGCACGTCGGCGAGGGAGCCGCCGACCGGCCCGTTGGCGGTGAGGACGCGGGTGGCGTCCACCACGGTCAGCGTCGGGCGGAAGATGGCCCCCAGCTCGGCCACGGCCATGTCGATGTCCTGGTGCAGGCGGTTGCGCCCCTGGCCGAGGACGCCGAACCAGTTCTTCATCCCGATCGTGACGCGCGACAGGGAGTGATGCTTGACCACCGGCACGTTGATCACGCGGTCGGCCCGCAGCAACTCCTCGACGACCTCGAGCCCCTCCGCGAGGCCGGACAGCCCGGCTGGCACCAGGCGCAGCCGCCGCGCGTCGAGCACCTCGGCTCCGGCAGCACCGGCCGCGGCCAGGATGCCCGAGCTGGCGAAGCAGCGGCGCGGGTCGTTGCAGGAGATGTCGGCCACCACGACGCGCCGGGCGCCGGCCCCCCGGCACAGGCGCACCAGCTCGGCGACGACGGTCGGGTCGGTGTCCGCCGCCTGCTCGGGGATGCGGTCCCACCCGACGTTGGGCTTGATGAGCACGCTCTCGCCCGGGCGGACGAAGCGGCCGATCCCTCCGATCGCGGCGATCGCGCGACGGACGTTGGCGGCGGGGTCGGCACCGCGGGCCGCCGCCGCGGGCCCCTGACCGCCGGGAGGCGTGCGCCAGTCGGGGATGGCGGCCGGCGCCGCCGTCACCGTGCGGCGGTCGTGGAACGCGACGACGCCCGCGCCCACCGCGGCAGCGGCGGCCACCGTCGAGGAGAGGCGCAGCAGCGCCTCGCGCCGCGTGATCGTCGGCTCCACGCGCCGGCTCACGGCTGCCTCTGCCAGGCGGCGGCGAGGTCGCCCAGGGCCTTGCCCGCGCCCGGCCCGGCCGAGAGCGCGGTCAGCTTGAGGTAGTCGCGGCCGCGGCACGCGACCAGCGTCGAGGGGTCGGCGAACGCACCCGTCACGCCCGCGACCGGCGCGGCCCCGGTCGGCCGCTCGGACGCCATCTGCTCGCGCGCGCCGGCGGGCGCGGCGAAGCGATAGACCTCGGCGGTCACGTCGAGCGCGTCGGTCGTCGGGGAGGGGAAGGTGTAGGTCGCCACCACGCAGCGCTCGAACCCGCGCGCGAGGTATGCCTCGGCGGCGCCGTCGATGTATTCGTAGAGCGAGTCGCGGGTGTACGACGAGGGCTCGGAGCGCGCGCTGGCGCCGGCGGCGGCCGGCCCGGGGAGCGAGGGCCCGCCCGCCGCCCGCAACGCCACCAACACCGCGGCCGGGTCGTCGCGGACGGTACGGCCGCGCACGAGGACCCACCCCGCGACGGCGAGCAACGGCAGCAACAGGAGCGCGTGCCAGACGCGCGGGCGAGCCATCCCGGTCGAACCCCACGCATACGCTAGGACTCCCCCGGCCTTCCGGTCAAGCACCTTTGCAGACGCGGTCCGCGTCTCCCGGGGCCTTCGGTCATTGACGGCGCGCCGTGGCGGCCGATACGATGCGCCAGCTTCGAGGCACCGTGCGAGTCGCACGCGCAGGCGGGGGGACGCAGTGACCGAACGCGCCGTTGCCACAACACCAAACTCGTCCGGGTTTGTCCGCGGCCTTGGTCTGTGGGACGCCACGATGGTGGTGGCCGGTTCGATGATCGGCTCCGGCGTGTTCATCGTCTCGGCCGACATTGCCCGCCAGGTCGGCTCGGCAGGGTGGTTGCTCGCCGTCTGGATCGCAAGCGGCCTGTTGACGGTGGCGGCGGCGCTCGCCTACGGGGAGCTGGCGGCGATGATGCCGGAGGCCGGCGGCCAGTACGTGTTCCTGCGCGAGGCGTACTCGCCGTTCTGGGGGTTCCTCTACGGCTGGGCGCTGTTCCTGGTGATCCAGACCGGGACGATCGCGGCGGTGGCGGTGGCGTTCTCGCGCTTCCTCGGCGTGCTTGTGCCGGCGATCTCGCCGGCCACCTGGATCGTCCCGCCGATCGACCTTTCCGCGAGCTACGCGGTGAGCCTCTCCACCCAGCAGTTCGTCGGCATCCTCATGCTCGTGGTCCTCACCTGGACCAACACCCGCGGCCTGGCGCTCACGAGGTGGATCCAGAACGTCTTCACCTCCACCAAGACGCTGGCGGTGTTCGGCCTCATCGTGGTCGGGCTGATCGCCGGCGCCAACTCGGGCGCGATCCGCGCCAACTTCGCGGCAGCGTGGACACCGCACGGTGCGGCCGCGATCACGCCGGACCTCGGTTTGGTCCCGTCGGTGACCGCCGCGTCGGGCCTGTTCGGCCTCGTGGTGGCGTTCTGCGTCGCGCAGGTGGGGTCCCTGTTCTCCTCCGACGCCTGGAACAACATCACCTTCGCCGCCGGCGAGGTGAGGGATCCGCGCCGCACGCTGGCAATCGCGATGGCGGCCGGCACCGGCCTCGTGGTCACGCTCTACGTGCTGGCTAACGTGGCCTACGTCGTGACGCTGCCGATTGCGGCGATCCAGCACGCGCCCGACGACCGCGTCGCGACCGCGGCGCTGCAGACGATCTTCGGCAGCGCCGGGGCCTCGATCATGGCGGTCGCGATCGTGATCTCGACGTTCGGCTGCAACAACGGCCTGATCCTGGCCGGCGCCAGGGTGTACTGGGCGATGGCGAAAGACGGCCTGTTCTTCCGGGCGACCGGGCGGCTGAACCGGAACCACGTGCCGGCCGTCGGCCTGGTGTTGCAGTGCGTGTGGGCGTCGCTGCTGGTGCTGCCGCGCACGCGGCTGCGCGACGCGGGCGGGCGCCTGGTCATCGACGCCGCGGGCGCGCCGCAGTACGGCAACATCTACTCGAACCTGCTCGACTACGTCGTGTTCGCCGTCCTGCTCTTCTACATCCTCACGATCGCGGCGGTGTTCGTCCTGCGGCGCACGCGTCCCGACGTCCCCCGCCCGTACCGCGCGTTCGGCTATCCGTTGGTGCCGGCGCTCTACATCGCGGCCGCCGCGGTGATCTCCGTCGTGTTGATCGTCTACAAGACGCAGACGACCTGGCCCGGGCTCGCCATCGTGCTGACCGGCATCCCGGTCTACTTCGCCTGGCGCGCGTTCGGCCGCAGGCGGGCGTCCGGCTGATTTCCCCTGCGCGGGGGGCGTCTTGCTTTGCCACTCCTGCAGGCGGGCGGATGCCGGTGCTCGCAGCGAGACGATGGGCCAGGGTCAGTGGAGGGCGCGCAGGAAGCGGTGCCAGCGGGGGAGGTAATGGTCGGACGGGTTCACGGAGGCGGCGATGGCCGTCGCTCTCCCCACGATGCGGTCGCCCGGCACGAAGCCGAACACGCGCGAGTCCCCGCTCTCGTCGCGGTTGTCGCCCATGAGGAAGTAATCGCCGGCGGGGACTTTCACCGGTCCGAAGAAACGCATGGCGGGGACCTCCGGCGTGATCATCACCGGGTGCGGGCGGTTGGGGAGCTCCTCGGTCGCGAACAGCCGTAGCGGCCGCGCCTCGCGCTGAAAGTCGCGAACCTGGACGCCGGCCAGCGGCTCATAGGCGACCGGGGCCCCGTTGATGAAGAGGCGGTCGTTGCGCAGCGACAGGAGGTCGCCGGGCAGGCCGATGACCCGCTTGACCAGCCGCTGCCCGTCCGCCGGTGAGAAGAGGACGACGATGTCGCCGCGCTGCGGCTGCCCCCAACGCGCCAGACGCCACCTCGTGAACGGCACCTTGAGGTCGTACGCCAGCTTGTTGACCACGATCCGATCGCCCTCGAGGATCGTCGGTTTCATCGACCCGGTCGGGACGTCGTTCCAATCGGCGACGGCGGAGCGGAACGCGCCGACCACGACCAGCACGATCAGCAGCGACTTGATCCACTCGTTCCAGAGCCAGAGCAACCGTTTCCTGAGCGTCTCGTTCATGGCCCCCCCGCCCCCTGCCGGAGCGCGATCCTACTCTTCTTGTACGGGCGGAGCTTCGCCGGGGTTGAGGGACCGGCTCAGGACGACACGGACCGCAGCGGCGCCCGGGCGCCGGGGGCCCGGCGCGGCACGACGTAGCGGGCGCAGGCCTCGGCCACGGCCGCCTCGAGGCTCGCGAGGGGGCCGATCGGGGCATCGCCGGGAAGGTTGTCGCCGTACAGGACCGCCACCACGTCGGCGCCCGCGACGGCGGGAACCACGACGATCTCCCGCGGCCTCCCGCCGCCGAGCTGCGCGACGAGGAAGTCGTCCCAGAAGGAAAGGGGTAGCATCCCGCGGTAGCTTCCCCTCTTCGCCGTCACGTCGGCGAGCACGGAGGGCTGGTCGAGCGGGATCAGGAGCTCGCGGACCCGCTCGTCTGCCGAGGCTCCGGCGATCTCGACGCCGAACTGGCCGATGCCCGCGAGGCCGCGGTGGGTCGGGGCGAACATCACGCCGCGCCGTACGAGGCCCCGGGCGTGCCGCAAGATGGTGAGGACGGCCTCCCCCCGCAGCGCGGGCGATTGGAGTCCGGCCAGGATCGTCTCGAGGTCGCCGGCGCCGGGGCGCGCCGTGGGGCGCGGGAGCGGCTGCGGCCGCGCGTCGCCGCTCGGGCGCGGCGCGCTGCGACGGCTGGCGGCGGCATGTTCCTCCTCGCGGCGGCGGGCGTCGTCCACCCGCTTGACGACCTC
>PKYI01000114.1 GCA_003133645.1 Acidobacteriota bacterium
GGGGGGCCTTCCATCCGCCCCTCGGGTGAAGCGGCTATCGCTCCGGAGGCCGCGGGGCCCCAGCGCGCGCCTCGCCGCCGGGAGACGCTGGCTCCGACCGAGCGGCTCCACGCGAGGGAGGAGAACAGCGAGGGACCCGGCGGCGAGGCGCGCAGCTGGGTCGCGGCCGGAGGAGCTTCGGGCCGCAGCGAGCGGGGGCGAGCAAGGCCCGAACGCCGCTTCACCCGAGGGGCTAACCAAGGGCCTCCACGCAGTGAACGACGAAACGCCGCCTGAGTGGTCCGACATCCGCCCGCCGGAAGACCAAGTAAACCATTGTGCGGCAACCCGTACAATGGCTGGCGGAGCAACAGAAGCTTAGCGGACATGACTAATATTCAAAAACACATTGGCGTTGTGACTTGACATGTGAACGCTAAGGTATTAGATTGACGGTGGGCCTTGGTACAGGGCCTGAAAAGGAGGCAACCGCCATGAGCACCATCGTCCGCTGGGACCCGATCCGTGAGATTGCGACGTTGCAGAACCGTATGAACCGGGTGTTCAACGATGTGTGGGGCCAGACCCACCGGCCCGAAGAGGATTACATCTCCGGCAGCTGGATGCCGCCCGTGGACGTTCGTGAGACCAAGGACGCCCTCGAGATCTCGGCCGAGTTGCCGGGCCTCGACCCGAAGGACGTCGACGTGTCGGTCGACAACGGTGTTCTCACCCTCAAGGGCAGCCGCACGTTCGAGAAGGCCGTCGAGGGGGAGACCTACCACAGGGTCGAGCGCGCGTACGGTTCGTTCGAGCGCTCGTTCAGCCTGCCCTCCAACGTGGACCCCGAGAAGGTCCACGCGACCTACCGGCACGGCGTGCTCCACCTCACGCTCCCCAAGCGCGAAGAGGCCAAGCCGAAGTCGATCTCGATCAAGGTGGAAGACAGGTAACCCGCTGTGCGAGCCGGCGGGCTGGCCTGGAGCGAACCTCGGCCCGCCGCCAGCGCGATCAATCTGTCGCCGTCGTGGCCATGGTCCGCAGCGCTCTCGCGATCACCATGCGCTGCACCTCGCTGGTGCCCTCGTAGATCGTCGTCACGCGCGCGTCGCGGTAGAGGCGCTCGACGGCGAACTCGCGCGAGTAGCCGTAGCCGCCGTGCACCTGAACGGCTGCAGCCACGATCCGGTTGACGGTCTCGCTCGCCACCAGCTTGGCCTGCGCGCTCGTCCGGCTGAGACGCCCGGGATGCTGCGACAGCCACGCCGCCCGGTACGTCAGCCACCGCGCCGCCTCGAGCTCGGCATCCATGTCAGCCAGGCGGAACCCGACGGCCTCGTGCTCGATGATCGGCCGGCCGAACTGTTCGCGCTGCTTGGCGTACGTCAGCGCCTCGTCGAGCGCCGCCTGCGCGACCCCGATCGCCTGCGCCGCGATCCCGAGCCGGGAGTGATCCAGCGTCGCGAGCGCGACCTTCATCCCCTCCCCTTCGCTCCCGAGCAGGTTGGCCGCCGGCACCACGGCGTCCTCGAGCATCACCGCGGCGGTCACCGAGGAGCGCAACCCCATCTTCTTCTCCCGCGGCTGCACGAGCACGCCCGGCTGGCGGGCGTCGAGCACGAACGCGGAGATTCCCTTCGCCCCGAGCGCGGTGTCCCGCGTCGCCAGCACGACGAAGAACGCCCCGATTCCGGCATTGGTGATCCACACCTTCGACCCGGAGAGGAGAAAACGGTCGCCGTCGCGCCGGTACGTCGTGCGCAGCGAAGCGAGATCGGAACCCGCGCCCGGCTCCGTGAGCATGATCCCGCCCAGCACCTCGCCGCGCGCGAGCGGCGGCAGGACCCGTCCCTTGAGCTCCTCGCTGCCGAAGTGAGCGATCGGCCACTGGCACACCGAGTTCGTGACCGAAACCCCGACCGCCACGCTCGCGTCCGCCCGCGCGATCTCCTCGATCGCCAACAGGTACGCTAGCGTCTCCGTCCCGGCCCCGCCATACGCCTCCGGGGTCATCATCCCAAGCAAGCCGAGTTCTCCGAGCTCGCGAAAGATGTCGGCCGGGAACTCCCCGCTCGCGTCCCTCGCGCCCGCCCCCGGCCGCAGCCTCTCGGCCGCGAACGCACGCACCATGTCCCGCACCATCCTCTGCTGTTCTGAGAACTCGAAGTCCACGGCGCCTCCTCAACCGTCATTCTACGCACTTCCGCCCGCGGCCCTTTCCACCCGTGGCGCCGTCGTGTACCTTCACCGTGTGCCCCGCATCCGCCTTCTGCCGGACGCCCTCATCAACCTGATCGCCGCCGGCGAGGTCGTCGAGCGGCCGGCCTCGGTCGTGAAGGAGCTGGTCGAGAACGCCCTCGACGCCGGCGCCCGCACCATCGCGGTCCGCCTCGAAGCCGGCGGGCGCCAGCTGATCGCCGTCGAGGACGACGGCTGCGGCATGGACTCCGACGACGCCCTCCTCGCCCTCGAGCGCCACGCCACGTCGAAGATCGCCACCCCTGACGATCTCGCGGCGATCGCCACACTGGGGTTCCGCGGCGAGGCCCTGCCCTCGATCGCGGCCGCGTCCCACCTCCTCCTCGAAACCGCGACCGCCGACGGCCTGGGCACGCGGGTCGAGGTCGAGTTCGGCCGCATCCTCGCGACCGGGCCGTGCGCCCGCCCGCGCGGCACCGCCGTGACCGTGCGCGACCTCTTCGCCCGGCTACCGGCGCGCTTGAAGTTCCTGCGCTCCGAGGCGACCGAGCTGCGGCACGCGGTCGCGGCCGTCGCCGGCCTCGCGTTCACGATGCCCGCGGTCGGCTTCACCCTGGAGCACGGCCGGCGCGCACTCCTCCGCCTCCCCCCGGCCGGCAGCCTCGAACAACAGCGCCTGCCCGACCTCGCCGGCGCCCTCCGCGCCCGCCAGGCCCGGCCGGTGCGGCACAGCGCAGGCTCCGTGAGGGTGACAGGGTTCCTGCTGCCCCCCGGCGGCGGGCGCGAGATCGTGCTCGCCGTCAACGGCCGCGTCGTGCGCGACCGGGCGCTCGCGGGCGCCGTCAACCGCGCCCTCCGGGGTCCGTCGGGGGCGGCCGAGGCCGACGCGTACCTCGCCATCGAGCTGCCGGCCGCCGACGTCGACGTCAACGTGCACCCCGCAAAGACCGAGGTGCGCTTCGCGGATCCCGGCCGCGTCATCGGCGCCGTCACGCAGGCGCTGGCCGCCGCCCGCCTGACGTTGCATGGTCCGGTGGACGTGCGCCGCGTCGTGATCGTGCCCGCCGCCGCGCCGACCGGCCGCTGGCTTCCCCTCGAGCAGGCGGCCTATCCGTCGGGGGAACGGGCCGGCGAGCCACAGGTGCAGGAGGTTGCGCCCGCGCCGCCGGTTGCAACCCGATGGGGCCGCTACATCGGCCAGTACCGCGACACCTACCTCCTGCTCGAGGACGGCGACGCGCTCGTGCTCATCGACCAGCACGTCGCGCACGAGCGGGTGCTCTTCGAGCGCCTGCTCGATCTGCGGTCGCGGCCGTCGGTCCAGGGACTGCTGCTCCCGGAGATCGTCGAGCTCACCCCCGCTCTCGCGGCGCTGGCGGCGGAGGCCGGCCCGGAACTCGAAGCGCTGGGCCTCGAGCTGGAGACGGCCTCGGGGGCGAGCGTCCGCGTCCTCGGCGTTCCCGCCCCGCTGCCGGCGGCCCGCGCCGGCGACCTGGTGCGACGCCTCCTCGCCGACCTCGCGGACGCCGCCACGCCGGGCGAAGGGGTGCGGGAGCGCGCCGCGGCGTCGCTCGCGTGCCAGGCCGCGATCAAGAAGAACCGCCCCCTCGCACGCGCCGAGGCCGAGCGCCTTCTCGCCGACCTCGCCGGCGTCCGCGACCCGCACCGATGCCCGCACGGACGGCCGATCGTGTTGCGACTGCCGCACGACGAGATCGAGCGCCGAATCGGACGCCGCTGACCGCCGCGCAGGAAGATGCACGCCGCACGCCGGGGGTCCGGCGGAGCGCGGCGGTCAGATACTCGAGGCGTAGGTCGAAGGATCCGGTACGCCGGCCTCGATGAAGCCGGCCCGGCGCAGGCGGCACGCGTCGCAGCGGCCGCAGTGAACCATCGCATCCGGCGGGTCGTAGCACGAGAGCGTGAGCGCGTAGTCGACGCCGAGGCCCGCTCCCAAGCGGACGATCCCCGCCTTGGAGAGGTGCAGCAGCGGCGCGTGCACGGTGAAACGCGCACCCTCGACTCCGGCCCTCGTGCCGAGGTCCGCCACCCGGGCGAACGCCCGCAGGAACTCGGGCCGGCAGTCGGGGTACCCGGAGTAGTCCTGCACGTTCGCACCGATCACCAGGTCGCGGGCGCCCAGCACTTCGGCGAGCCCGGTGAGCAGCGCCAGGAAGACTGTATTGCGGGCCGGCACGTAGGTGACCGGCACGTCGCCGCCGATCTCGGCGCGGTCCTTGGGCACCTCGATCTCGGCGGTGAGCGCCGACCCCCCGATCGCCCGCAGGTCCACGTTCACCACGCGGTGGTCCGCGATCCCGAGCGCCGCGGCCACCCGCCGCGCGGCACCCAGCTCATGCCGGTGGCGCTGCCCGTAGTCCACCGACAGCGCCGCCACCTCGAACCCGGCGGCGAGCGCCCACGCCGCGGCGGTGGCCGAGTCGAGGCCGCCCGAGAGCAGCACCGCAGCTCTCTTCATCCTTCGCCCCCGGCGAGGCGGCGGGCGGAATCGGCCAACTCGCAGACGCTCGCCCACGGGACGTTCGCAAGCTCCCGCCGCCCGAAACCCGCCGTCCGCGCCGCGGACAGCCGCAGCGCCGAGGCCAGCGCCGGGTCGCGGCGGGCCGCGCCTTCCACGTGCCCAACCACCGCGGCGCGCGCTTCGAGCGCGTTGCACACCAGCACCTGGTCGCACCCCGCCGCCAACGCCGCCGCCGCCCGCTCCGGGATGCTGCCGTGGGCGGCGAGCGCCCCCATCTCGAGGTCGTCGGCGATGACCGGCCCGGTCGCGAGCCGCCGCAGCCGGCCGACCACGGCGCGCGACAGCGAGGCCGGGCATT
>PKYI01000050.1 GCA_003133645.1 Acidobacteriota bacterium
GTCGAGGCGCTCGTGCGCTGGGAGCACCCCGCCCGCGGCCTCATGCCCGCGGCGGCGTTCCTCCCTCTCGCCGAGCAGGCCGGCCTCATGGTCGAGATCGACCGCTGGGTGCTGCGCCATGCCTGCGAGACGCTGCAGGCGCTCCGCCCGGGGGTGGAGCTGCCCACCGGCTTCCTGTTGAGCGTGAACATCTCGCCCACCTACCTGCAGGACCCGGCGCTCGTGGACGAGGTGGCGGGGATCCTCAAGGACACCGGCATCGAGCCGGAGCGCATCGTGCTCGAGATTACCGAGGGGGCGATCCTGCTCGATTCGGAGAAGACCGCCCTCCACCTCAACCGGCTCAAGGCGCTCGGCGTCAAGCTCGCCCTCGACGACTTCGGGACCGGCTACTCGTCGCTTTCGCACCTGCGGCGCTTCCCGGTGGACATCGTGAAGATCGACCGCGTCTTCGTGGACGGGATCACGACCGACAAGGGGGCCGGCGCGCTGGTGCAGGCGATCGTCCGCCTGGGCCGCGGCCTCAACATCGAGGTGATCGCCGAGGGCATCGAGCACCAGGCGCAGGCGGACGCGCTCGCCGCGCTCCAGTGCCCCTACGGCCAGGGGTGGTACCTCTCGGTCGACTTCCCCGCCGAAGGTCTGGCCGAGTTCTTGCGACGCTCCTGCTGACTCCGCCGGGCCAAGCGCCGGCGAAGGCCGGGGCGTGGCGCCGCCCACCGGCCCGGAGCGCCCGGGCCGGTTGCGCGCCGGGCGCCGGTGGAGCTAGGGTTCACGCGGCGCAGTCACACAGGAGGACCACGATGAAGAGCCTCGAAATCGCACTGGCGGTCACGTTGTCCCTGGCGGCACCGTGCGTCGCCGTCGAGCCGGGACGGCAGCCGGCGCCCGCCGCCTCCCCGAAGGCGGACATCATGTCCGCCGGGACATTCGCCGGCCTCACGTTCCGCAGCATCGGCCCCGCGCTTACGTCCGGGCGGATCGGCGATTTCGCCGTCGATCCCGCGCGCCCCGGGCGGTACTTCGTCGCGGTGGCGTCGGGCGGCGTCTGGAAGACCGAAAACGCCGGCACGACCTGGACGCCGGTGTTCGACCACGAGGGCTCCTACTCGATCGGGTGCGTGACGCTGGACCCCGGCAACCCCAACTCCGTCTGGGTCGGGACCGGGGAGAACAACAGCCAGCGCTCGGTGTCGTGGGGAGACGGCATCTACCGGTCCGACGACGGCGGACGGAGCTGGCGGAACGTCGGGCTGAAGCGTTCCGAGCACATCGGCCGGATCGTCATCGACCCGCGCGACTCCCGGGTCGTGTACGTGGCCGCGCAGGGACCGCTGTGGGGACCCGGCGGCGACCGCGGTCTGTACAAGACGAGCGACGGCGGCGCGACCTGGACGGCCGTGCTGACGATCTCGGAGAACACCGGCGTCAGCGACGTCGCGATCGACCCGCGCAACCCGGATACCGTCTACGCCGCGGCCTACCAGCGCCGCAGGCACGCCTGGACCATCATCGACGGCGGCCCGGAGTCGGCGATCTACAAGTCCACCGACGCGGGCAAGACCTGGCGCAAGCTCGCCAACGGGCTGCCCAAGGACGTGGACCTCGGCCGCATCGGCCTGGCGGTGGCGCCGTCTCGACCGGACGTCGTGTACGCGATCGTGGAGGCCGCCGGCGACAAGGGCGGCTTCTTCCGCTCGACCGACCGCGGCGAGTCGTGGGAGAGGCGCAGCGCCTACATGCCGAGCTCGCCGCAGTACTACAACGAGCTCTTCTGCGACCCCAGGGACCCCGACCGCGTGTACGCGATGGACACGTGGCTCCACGTCACCGAGGACGGCGGCAAGACGTTCGTCAAGGTCGGCGAGAAGACCAAGCACGTGGACAACCACGCCATGTGGATCGATCCGGCCGACACGGAGCACCTGCTCGTTGGGTGCGACGGCGGCATCTACGAGACGCGCGATCGCGGCACGACCTGGGAGTTCAAGTCCAACTTGCCGGTGGCGCAGTTCTACCGCGTGGCGGTGGACGATGCGCGGCCGTTCTACAACGTCTACGGCGGCACCCAGGACAACTTTTCCCTGGGCGGGCCGTCCCGCACCGCCTCGGTCAATGGCATCACGAACGCCGACTGGTTCGTGACGACGGGCGGCGACGGGTTCGTCAGCCGCATCGACCCCGCCGATCCGGCGATCGTGTACGCGGAGGCGCAGTACGGCGGCCTCGTCCGCTACGACCGCAGGAGCGGCGAGGAGGTCGACGTCAAGCCGCAGGAAGGCAACGGCGAGCCGCCCTACCGCTGGAACTGGGATTCCCCGCTGATCATCTCTCCCCACTCGCACACGCGCCTGTACTTCGCGGCCAACAAGCTCTTCCGCAGCGACGACCGGGGCGACACCTGGAAAACCATCTCGGGCGAGCTCTCGCGCGGCATCGACCGCAACGCGCTGCCGGTCATGGGCCGCGTGTGGCCTGCGGACGCCGTGGCGAAGAACGCCTCGACGTCGTTCTACGGCAACGCGACCACGATCTCCGAGTCGCCCAAAGTCGAGGGGCTGCTGTACGTCGGCACCGACGACGGCCTCGTCGACGTCAGCGAGGACGGCGGCGCCTCCTGGCGGCGAGCGGAGACGTTCCCTGGAGTGCCGTTGCGGACGTACGTCAGCCGCGTCGAGGCATCGAGGCACGCCGCCGACACGGTGTACGCGGCGTTCGACAACCACACCAACGCGGACTTCAAGCCGTACCTCCTCCGCAGCGCCGACCGCGGCCGGACCTGGATCTCGATCGCGTCCGACCTGCCGCACGGCGAGGTCGTCTACGCGGTCATCGAGGACCCCGTGGACCCCGGTCTGTTGTTCGCCGGGTGCGAGTTCGGCGTCTACTTCTCCACCGACGCCGGCGGTCACTGGATCAAGCTGAACGGGGGCCTGCCGACGATTGCGGTGCGCGACCTGACGGTCCAACAGCGTGACGGCGACCTCGTGCTGGCCACCTTCGGGCGCGGGTTCTACATCCTCGACGACATTGCGCCGCTGCGCGGCCTCACCCGCGCCATGCTCGAGCGGCCCGCGGTCCTCTTCCCGGTGCGGGACGCTGCGGCCTACATCGAGAGATCGCCGCTCGGAGGCAGGGGAAAGTCGTTCCAGGGCGACGCCTTCTTCACCGCCGACAACCCCCCGTTCGGCGCGCTCCTCACGTACCACCTCGACGCAACCCTCAAGACCGCCAGGGAGCTTCGCCACGAGGCCGAGAAGGAAGCCGCGAGCAAGGGCGTGGCACCCGCCTATCCCACCCCCGAGCAGTTGCGGGAAGAAGCCCGTGAGGAGAAACCCGCCGTCGTCCTGACCGTGGCCGACAGCGAGGGGAACGTGGTCCGTCGCATCGAGGCCCCGGCCGAGAAGGGCTTCCACAGGGTCGCGTGGGACCTCCGCTTCCCGCCCTCCACCCCGGCGAAGCTCCCGTCCGAGAAGAAAGACAAGGACCCGTGGGACGCGCCCGACCGCGGGTCGATGGCCGTGCCCGGCGTCTACAGGGTGCGGCTTGCCACCCGCGTCAACGGGGTGATCACCGAGACGATGGGACCGCAGCAGTTCCGCGTCGTTCCGCTCGGTCTGGCGACCCTCAAGGTCGACGACCAGGCTGCCGTTTTCGCTTTCGAGGCGAAGATCGCCCATCTCCAGCGCGCCGTCCTCGGCGCCGTCGAAGCCGCCAAGGAGGCGCGCGGGCGCCTCGCCCGGATTCAGGTGGCGCTTGCCGACACCCCGGCGGCGATGGCGGCGCTGGCCGAACAGGCGCGCAGCCTCGACGCACGGCTCGCCGGCATCCAGCGGGTGCTGTCCGGCGACAAGGTGATGGAGCGCTACAACGAGCCGGTGCCACCCTCGATCGTCGACCGTGTTCAGGGGATCGTGAACTCGCAGTGGGCCACGACCCAGGCGCCGACCGCCACCATGCGGACGGCATACCTCGACGCCTCTGACGCGTTCGCACCGGTGCTCGCCCAGCTGCGGGCCATCCTCGACGGCGATCTCGTCAAGCTCGATGCCGCTCTGGACTCCGCCGGCGCTCCCTGGACCCCGGGTCGCCTCTGAGGTACCCCAAAGCTACAACTTTTCGGTACCCGGTACCTTAGAGTTACGTTTTTGACGCCTTCGCAAGCGGGATGAGCTGGGTGCCGGTGTTGAGCAGGAGGACGCGCTCGCCGGCGCGCACGCCGCCGCTGGCGCGCAGCGTCTCAAGTGCCGCGAGGGTCGCGGCGCTCTCGAGGCCCGCGTTAACGCCCAACGCGCCGTAGCGCTCGAACGCCGCCTCGATCGCCGCGTCGGCCACGGCCACCGCCGCGCCGCCAGAAGCGCGCAGCGCCCGCAGGATCCCGTGCCCCATGATCGCGCCCGGTACCTCGAGACCGTCAGCGATGGTCCCCCGCGAGGTCACCGGGATCACGTCCGCGAGACCCTTCTCGAACGCCTCCACGACCGGCGCGCAGTTGGCCGACTGCACCGCCACCATGCGCGGCAATGGGGTCCGGGCGGGATCGAGGAGACCGAGGCCCGAGAGCTCCTCGAACGCCTTCCAGATCCCGACCAGTCCGGTGCCCCCTCCCGTGGGGTAGATGATCACGTCCGGCAGCGCCTCGCCGCCGAGATCGGCGGCGATTTCCAGGCCCATCGTCTTCTTGCCCTCGAGGCGTCCGGGTTCGAAGAACGTCGACATGTCCACGGTCGCGCCGCTCGCGAGTTCGTCCGCGAGGTCCTCGCGCATCGCCCGTCCGGCGGCCGCGATGTTGGCGCCGACGAAGCGTACGTCGCCGCCGAAGAACTCGCACGCCCGGTGGTAGATGCACCCCCGGTACGATTCGGGCATGTAGACCAGGCAGCCCTGCATGCCGAGCCGGGCGGAGAAAAGACACGCCGCAACCCCGGCGTTCCCCTGGGTCGGCACGCAGAACCGCCGTGCGCCGCACGCCCGCCCGAACGCCACGGCCACCGCGAGACCGCGGTCCTTGAAGCTCCCCGATGGGTTGGTCCCTTCGTTCTTGAGGAGCACCTCGACGCCGAGGCTGGCGCTCAGCCGCTCGTGCCGCACGACCGGCGTGCCGCCGACGTCCGCCGCGTACTCTTCGGGGACGCCGAGCACCGGCAGCAACGGCGCGAACCGCCAGATCCCGCGGCCGCTGTGCGCTCCCAGCGGAACCGATGCGAACTCGGCGCGCACCCGCTCCAAGTCGTACTCGACCACCACGGGCTTGCCCGGACGGGGGCAGCACGGGCAAAGGCCGACCGGCGAGGCGAAACCACGCGCCGGGACCTCCTTGCCGGAGTTCGAACAGACCAGCCGCGCCACGTTCGGGTTGATGCGGAGTTCCATCTCGGTATTCCTCCCGTCAGTCGCCGCCGCACGATGATACCCGTCCCGGCGCCCGAGGCACTTTGCCGCTCCTCCGGTTGGTGCTATACGTGGCCGACAAGCGCGGCGGGAAAGGCGGGACGATGGCGATGCTCCTGGTCTAGGTGGTTTCCGACGCGACCGGCGAGACGGCCGAGCGCGTGGTGCGGTCGGCCCTCACCCAGTTCGAGGGGGCGCCCGTCTCGATCGTCCGCTGCGGCGGGGTGCGCACCCCCGAGCAGGTGCGCGCGGTCGTGGCCGAAGCGGCGCTACGCGAGTCCGTCATCCTCCACACCCTGGTCTCCGACCACCTGCGCACCGTGATCCTGCAGGAGGCCCGCATCCACGGGGTGGACGCCATGGACCTGCTCGGTCCAGTGCTCGACCGGCTCGCCACCCACCTCGGGGTCTCGCCGCAGGAGAAGCCCAGGCTCTTCTCGCAGCTCGTCGAGCACTGGACCGAGCAGGT
>PKYI01000038.1 GCA_003133645.1 Acidobacteriota bacterium
CGCGCAGCAGATCTACAAGACGTAACGAAGGTAGGGCGGGGCGCCGTGCCCGCCCGGCCCCCGGGAGTACCACCCGATCCCGCGCGCGGCCCCGCGCTTTGCTACCCTGGCCGAGCCGAGTCGCATGAACGCACCTACCAGGGCATGCGGGTCGGACGCCCGGACAGCTCCTGGCGGGCCCGTCGTGGGCCGACGGCATCATGCGCGGCGGACGAGGAGGCGACGTTGCGGGACAGAAGTGCGACCGCCATATGGCTGCTCGCGGTGCTCGCACTCGCCCTGGCCGTGCGGCTGCCCCGCATCCTCGCAACCGACTTTCCCATCAACGACGGCGGGATCTTCTTCGTGATGGCGGGTGAGCTGTCCGATGCCCATCTGGCCCTGCCGGCGGAGACGACCTACAACAACGCTCACATCCCATTTGCGTACCCGCCGCTCGGCCTCTACCTCGCGGCCGCGCTTCATCTCGCGACCGGCTGCCCCATCTTGACGCTCGAGCGCATCCTGCCGTTGCTTGCCAACCTCCTGACGGCGGTCGCCTTCTTCTTCCTCGCCCGGCGGCTCTTTCCTTCCGCGTCCACGGCCGGCCTGGCCGCGCTTCTGTTCGTCACGTTGCCGAGGAGCTACGAGTGGCTGATCGCGGGCGGTGGGCTCACCCGCTCGTTCGGGTTTCTCTTTCTCTGCCTCGCGGTGTTCTTCGGCCACCGAACGCTCGTCGGCCGTCACCGCGGCTCCGTCGTGCCCGCGGGGATGTGTCTCGCGTTCGCCATCCTCTCGCACCCGGAGATGGGGCTCCTCGCCGCGGCGTGGCTGCTCGTCCTCACGGCCGTCGTCGGTCTGAACCGGTGGACGATGGCGCGGGCGGTCGAGACCGCAGCCGTTGGGGCGCTGCTGGTCGCGCCGTGGCTGGCGACGGTTCTCGCACGCCATGGGCTGTCGCCGTTCCTCGGCGCCGCGGGCAACTCGGGGTTCTGGTTGCGGGGCTCGCTCGCGCGGCTGCTCTCCCGCCAGGCGACTGGCGAAATCGGGCTTCCGATCGTCGCGTGCCTGGCGCTGCTCGGGACCGTGGTGTCGGTCGCGCGGCGCGAGTTCCTCCTGCCCGGCTGGCTGCTCGCAGCGTTCGTGCTGACCCCGCGCGCCGCGCTGACTCCGGCCACAGCGCCGCTCGCCCTGCTGGCAGCTCTCGCTCTGGCCGGTGTCGTCGCTCCAGGACTGGCCTCGGCGCTCGCCCACCCGCGTGCGGCCGCACACGCGGAACACCGGGGATCTCCAGGGAGGCCCGCCGTCGGTGAAGGCCTCAGGAACCTGGCGTACGGTGCGGTGATCATGGTGCTCGTCGGGTACACGCTGGTCGTCTCCAACCTCGCTCGCACCGACGAGGGCTGGGGGACGATGCACAGCGTCCCGCGACCGGAGCGTGAGGCGATGGCGTGGGTGGCCGCGCACACGCCCGCTACCAGCCGTTTCGTGGTCGCCTCGTCCGCGACGTGGTGGCCGGCCGACCCCGTGGATGAGTGGTTTCCAGCGCTCACCTCCCGCGCCAGCGTGGTCGCCCCGAACGGAGCGGAGTGGCTGCAGCGCGGAGAGTTCAAACGGCTCGAGGATGCGTACACATCGCTCAAACGGTGCAGCGCCGTGGACGGGCCATGTCTCGACGCCCTCTCCACCAAGTTCGGCGTCGGCTTCAGCCACGTCTACGTCTCCAAGCTGGCGGTGGAAGGGGCGAGCGGCCGCCCCCGCGCCTCGCTGGGCGACAGCCCGGGGTTCGTCGTCGTCTACGACGGACCGGGAGCCACGGTCTACGCGAGGCGGCAGCGGGAATTCCTCGGTTCACCCTGAACACGCGCGGCGTGTGATGAAAGCGGCATTGAAGCGGCGGTAGTTCCAGGAGACGGCGGCGCCTTTCGCCCGGAGCGAGGAGCTTTGCGCCCAAGGGATCTGCGAGACGCGGAGCCCCGCTGGTAGACGCAATTGGCCGGTGTTGCGCTGCTGCAGGTCCGCCGCCCGCAACCCGGGAGCCACCGCTACTGCCACCGCCCGCGCTGCGCGGGGCCGGCCGGGACGCCACGGCAGGCCTTGAGTCGATAGAGTCCCATCGTCTGAGAGAGGTCTTCGACGGAGAGGGGCTCGAACGGTCCGGAGGCCGCGCGCAGCCAGGCCAGTTCTCGGCTCCTCTGCCATTCAGGCAGTACGGGTCCGACCGCGACCGTGCAAACCCCTTCGCTGCGCAACGCCGTCACCCACGTCGTGAGGTCGTCGCCTCCCGCCGGCACCCAGCGGACCGGACGAGCGAGGTCGGGACCGTATAGCAGATAGGCGCGATGGCTCAGGATGTACCCCACCGCCTCACCGGCCGGCAGCTTTTCGGCGATGAAGGCGTACGCCGCTCCATAGGTCTGGTATCGCTGCCGTTCCCTGATGCCCGACGCGGCGACGCCGGCGGCGAGCAGAGCGCCGCTCGCCAGCACGAAGCCCCAGCGCACCGTGACGCGCGGCAGACCGGATTCCCGATCCGGCGCCTTCCGTCCCCAGGCCGCATCACCTAATCGCCACATGAGCGCGACGGCAGCCACCGCCGCGGCGGCAATTGCCAATGCCGCCGCGTAGTGGAGGGCGCCCGTCCGGCTGGCGGGCTTGATCCCTGACGTGATCACGGACCGGTCGAACAGGATGCGCCCGACGACTGATGTCGCGACCACGGCGAGCAGCGCGGCGATGGTGCGATTACGTACGCCGAGGCGCGTGGTGCCCGCCCCCGCCATGGCGGCGAGCAGACCGATGCAGGGGAACGCATAGCGGAACGCCTGGCCCGTCCAGGGGGTGATCTGGAATCCGTGGTCGCCACCGTCGCCGCTGTACGGCGTCATCCAGTACAGGAGGGCCGTGGCGAAGGCGGCGGCAACCACGAACCACCGACCGCGGTGGCGGGACGCGAGACCGGCCGCAGTCAGCGGCAGGGATATGAAGAATGGCACGCCGAGACGGACGAAGGCCTCGCGTCCGAGGATGAACCAGTGGTGTGGGCTGGTTGGGTCGAGGAGGTGTGCGAGCGTGGTACGCCTCACGAACGATCCGAAACCTGGATCGCCTGCGAACAGCGTGAACCCTCCGAGTTGGACCTGGACCTTGCCCAACGGGTTGCCGCAGTGGGCGATGTTCAGCACATACCAGAACGCGCCGACGAAACACGCCGCGACTGCAATGCCGACCGCGACGGCCCAGACGCTCCGGTGAGTTCGAACCGCCGGCCGGTACCATGGGCCCCAGTGGGCAGCACGCAGCGCGACGGCAAGTCCGAAGAGAGCCGGAACGTATGCGAGCCCGGACATCTTCACACCTGCTACCAGTCCGGCGCACGCGAATACGAGCGCAAGGTCGACCTTGGAGCGGGTAATGGACCAGCTCCACGCCAGGGCGAATCCGGCGAGGAAGAACGCCGCCAACGGGAGGTCTACCTGCAGCGCGTTGGCCCTGTCAATCACGAGCGGCGCGCACGGCAGCAGCAGCGCCACAAACATCGCGTCGACCCGCCGACCACCGATTCGCGAAGAAAGGCGGAAAACGGCGAGAGCGAGGATTGCGAACGTGACCAGGTTGGGCAATGTGGCCAGCGTATCCCTCCCCACCGCGACCAGCGGGAGCGAGCACACAGCTTCCCACCCGTATGGGTAGAAGCCCACCTGGTCATCGCGGAACTGTGCAAACGACGCGAGGCCGTGACGCTGAAACCACTCGGCCATCTGCGGGAGGTGATACGCAAGCGAGTCGTAATCGTTGATCGGGGTTGTCACGTTAATCCAGGCCAGGTAGATGCATAGCGTCGCGTATGCCGCCACGAGCAGACACTCCGTCGCGGACAGCGACACCTTCGGGAACGCCAGCGCGCGCCAGTTGTAGTGCGAACGCAGGTGAACCGCAGTGAGCGTCGCGAACCCAACCGAGAGCCAGATGGCCTCGCCAAGCGCCACGCCGGGCTGCGTCAGAGCCCCGGTCGCGAGCAGGACGAGAGCAAGGGCCTCCTGCGCCAGGCACCAGGTCAGCAGGAACACCAACGTGCGCTCGGACCAGGACTCTTGCCCGGCTTCAAGCTCCCTGAACCGAGCGACGGCCAGCGCGACGGGCACGGGGCCGAGCGCCACGAGGACGGACACCAAAAGCGCGGCGGGCATCAGCGACGCCCCCGGGGCGCGCAAGCGGCACCAGGCTCGGCAGCTCCAATGCAACCTGCCCCGGACAAGGATGGGACCATCTCGTCACTATGACGTCTTCCGAATGACAGTCAATGCCCCAGGGCACGAGGCTGCCGAAACGAACGATCGGCTGCGCGCAGCGAGGAACCTCAACGGCACCATGGTCCTCTACGCCGACCGGATGACCGATTC
>PKYI01000039.1 GCA_003133645.1 Acidobacteriota bacterium
CGAGCGCCGCCGCCACCCGGACCAGGTCGCCGACGCCCGCCCGCCCGGGCGCGATCCGCGGCGCGGCGGCCGCGGGAAACTCGAGGAACTGGCGGTACCCCGCCACCGCCACCGGAGTTCCGGCCGCCAGGAAACGCAAGGCGGCCGCGGAGGTCTCGCCGGCCGTCGGATACCTGGGCACCAGGCCGAGGTCGGCGGCGGCGACGATGCCGCCCAGGTCGTCCTCGCTCGCGTACCCCCAAGAGCGCACCTGCTCCGACATCCCCGCCGCGGCCACCGCGGCCGCCAACGCGGCCGCCTCGCCCCCCTCGCCGACGACGGTCAGGCGCACCGGCACGGCCAACTGCGTCAGGGCGGCCACGCTGCGCAGGATGACGTCCAGCCCTTTCGCCGGCGTCAGGAACCCAAGGTGGACGAGCAATAGCTCATCGTCCCCAACACCCAAACGCGCGCGCCACGCCGCACGGTCCCCGGCAGGAAGCGCCGCCACCGCGAGCGGCACCCGGCGCACCGGCAGCCCGGGGCAAGCGCGCGCCACGTCCGCCTCGGCCTGGCGGTTGTGCACGATCACGCCGGACGCCCGCCGCAGCAACGGGCTGCGGGCCGGGAACAGGAACGGGTCCAGGCGTCCCGAATAGCCCCACCGGCGGGCGGCCGCGAGCGCCGCGCCGCCCGGCCCGTGTGCCTGCGCCATCTCCTCGCCGAAGCGCCCCCATGCCCCGTCGGCCGCAGCCTCCTCGACGAGGAGGTGGTGCAGCACGGTGTCGTGGAGCACCACGACCCCGCCCGCGGCCCGCAGGCGCTTGACGATCCAGAGGTGGTACGGGTTGTTCCCCAGGTGCAGCAAGTTCACCGTCCCACCAGGCGAACCGGCGTCGTGGGGCAGCCGTTCGACGCCGTCGAGCCAGGCCGGCGCGCCGGGTGGCTCCCACCCTGGCGGCTCGATGACCGTCACGCGGGCCGCGCACGCCAGGTATGGCAGCACCTCCGCGGCGTAATCCGCCACCCCGGAACGGGTCGGCGGCAGGGGCGAGGCCCAGAGAAACCGGGGTCCGGGGTCCGGGTCCCGGCCGTCGCGAGGCGCGCGCGAGGAGCCCATCCGGCTCACCTCTCGCTCGCCGCCTGCGCTCTCTGCTTGAGGTACGCCTCGATGAAGGGGTCGATGTCCCCGTTCAACACCCGGTCGGCGTCCCCCACCTCGTGGCCCGTGCGCAGGTCCTTGACCATCCGGTACGGCTGCAGCACGTACGAGCGGATCTGGTTCCCCCAGGAGATGTCCTTCTTCACGCCCTTGATCTTCTCCAGCTCCTCTTCCTTCTTGCGGCGCTCGAGCTCGAACAGGCGAGCGCGCAGCACCTTCATCGCCTGCGCGAGGTTCTTGATCTGGGAGCGCTCGTTCTGGCAACTGACCACGATCCCGGTCGGCAAGTGGGTGAGGCGCACCGCGGAGTAGGTGGTGTTGACCCCCTGCCCGCCCGGCCCGGATGAGCAGAACCGGTCGATCCGGATCTCCTTGTCGTCGATCGTGACCTCGACCTCGTCGTCGACCTCGGGGTAGGCCTGCACCGACGCGAACGAGGTGTGCCGCCGTCCCTGCGCGTCGAACGGCGAGATGCGGACGAGCCGGTGGATTCCGCTTTCGGACTTGATGTAGCCGTACGCGTACTCCCCTTTGACGAGGACCGTGGCGGACTTGATCCCGGCTTCCTCGGCGTTTTGGGTGTCGAGCACCTCGGCATCGAACCCGCGCCGCTCGCACCACTTGAGGTACATGCGCAGGAGCATCTGCGCCCAGTCGGCCGACTCGGTCCCGCCCGCGCCGGGGTGCACCTCGACGTACGCGTTGTTGGCATCATACTCGCCCGTCATCTTGGTCTCGAGCTCGATGCGCTCCAGCTTGGGTTCGACCCGGGCCAGAATGGAGAGCAGCTCGGCCTCGCCGGCCGGGTCCTCCTTGGCAAGTTCGAGCACGACCTCGATCTCCTCGACCGCCTCCGCCAGGAAGCGGTCGTTGGCCAGCTTGGCCTCGAGGCCCCGCTGGGTGCGCATCACGTCCCTGGCGCGCTCCTGGTTGTTCCAGAAGTCGGAGCGCTGCGTGTCCTCGGAGATTGTGTTCAGCTCGGTTTGCAGGCGGCCCGCGTCAAAGGTACCCCCGCACGCTCACCAGCGTGTCGCGGACATGCTGCGCGCGGCTCATGACTTCTTCGAGCAAGGTGCCTCCTCGCGGGACCGGCGCGATCCGGCCGGATCAGCGAACCGACCGCCGGCGCCAAGCCCCGAGAATCATAACACCCGCGGCCACAAGCACAACGGCCGCGCGGATCGCGCCGCTGTGCGCCTCCGCCGGGGTGACGCCGGACCCGGGCCGGACCTCGGCGGTGATCAACCCCTCGCGGTTGACGCCCAGGCGCGTGAGCACGCGCCCGTACGGGTCGATCACCGCGGAGATCCCGGTATTCGCCGCCCGCACCAGGTAGCGCCTCGCCTCGGCCGCCCGCAGGATGGCGAGGGCGAGGTGCTGCCGCGGCGCCGCCGAGTCGCCGTACCAACCGTCGTTGGTGATCGTCGCGAGCACCGCGGCTCCGCGCACCACTTCGCTCGCGTACAGCGACGGGTAGGCCACCTCGTAGCACACCGCCACGCCGACCGGCCCGGCCGGCCCCGGCAGCGGCTGCACGTGCGTCCCCGGCGTGAATGAGCCCACCTCGCGGACGAGCGCGCGCAGCGCCGCGACCCGCCCGACGAGCGGCACGTACTCCCCGAACGGCACCAGGTGGACCTTGTCGTAGCGCCACGGCAGCAGGCCGGCCGGCGACGCCTCGTATACCGAGTTGTAGTACTCGTCCTCGCCGGCGCCGAGGCCGATGGAGCCGAACAGCAGCCAGACGCCCCGCTCGCGGGTGAACGCCTCGACCTCGCGGCGGAACCCCCCGTCGCTCTCGAGGACCCGCGGCAGCGCGCTCTCGGGCCACACGATCCAGCGCGCCCCCGCGTCCGCTCCCCGGCGCGAGAGGCGCCACACCCGGCCCTCGATCGCCTGCTCGTTGGCGGGGTCCCACCGCCTCTCCAGCGGCACGTTGGGTTGCAGCGCCGCCACCTTCACGGCCGGCCCGGCTGGCCGGAACGCGGGCGCCGCCAGCGCGGCGCCGGACCAGCCGGCGATCGCGACGGCAAGCCAAACCGCGCCGGCGCGCCGCAGCCCGGGTACGAGCAACGCGTCCAGCGCGCTCCCGGCCAGGTACACGAGGAGCGAGAGGCCGATCGCGCCGGTCACCGGGAGCGGGGCCAGCAACGCCGGCACCGGCGTCAGCGCCGCCGCCGCCGGGTTCCAGGGGAAGATCCACGGCGGGAAGCGCTGCAACTCCTCGAACGCCGCGAGCGCCAGCGGCAGCGCCACGATCCGCAGCCCCTCGGGCACCCGGCTCGCGGCCCACCCCGCGATCGCCCACGTCGTGCCCAGGATGGCGGCCATCAGTGCCACCGCGAGGGCCGCCAGCGCGGCGTGCACGTGGCCGTAGCGGTGCAGGACGATGAACACCCACGCCACGGCCACCACCCACTGGGCGAACCCCGCGAGCCAGCCGATCCGGAACGCCTGCCACCCCCGCGTCCCCGCGAGCGCCCGCCGCAGCAGACCCGGCACGACGAGGACGAGCGGCACGAGGCCCGGCCCGGGCAGCGCGAGCGCCATCGCGACGCCCGCTCCCGCCGCCAGCAGCCACGGTTTCTTGCCGCCGGCGTTCACGGCCGCGACCCCGGGATCGCCCGGACGGCTCCGGCTCATGCCAGCTGCGCGACCTCGCGCAGGAAGCTCCCGCGCTGGTACTCGCGGGCGACCGCCTCGGCGAGGCGCTCGACCTCCCAGAACTCGTCCCAGCGCACCCGCAGGACGGGGATCAGGCGGCTGATCTCGCGGAGGAAGTCCTCGTAGTTGTTGTACAGCCGCGTCAGGTACTCGACGGTGATTCCGGACTCGACGCCGCGGCTCCGCAGCCGGATGCGTTCCATCGACTTCTCCGGCGTCACGTCGAGGTAGATGATGACGTTCGGCCGGCACATGAAGTTCGAGAGGTTGCGGAACAGCGTGACGTAGGTCTCGTAGTCGCGGGGGTCCATCAACTCCATGTCCCGCAACGTCCGCGCGAAGATGGCGTCCTCGTAGATCGTCCGGTCCTGGACGCCGCCCCGGCCGCGCCAGATGATCTCCTGGTGCTGCTGGAACCGGCGGTTCAGGAGGTAGATTTGCATCGCGAAGCTGTAGCGCTTGGTGTCGCGGTAGAAGTCCGCCAGGTACTCGTTGTCGGTGACCGGCTCGTAGTGCACGTCGAGGCCCAGGTGCTGCGCCAGCGCGGTAGCCAGCGTCGTCTTGCCGGCGCCGATGATGCCGGCGATGCCGATGAACGCCTTGCCCAGGGGGCTTCCCTTGCTCCCCGCCGCGACGCCCCGCTCATCTCCATTGGTGTTCGTGGTCATCCGGCCTCCCAGGTCGAAAGGAACTCTCGGTGAGGGAACGCCGGGCCGCCGATGCCAGCCATCGTCCGTGCCGGCTCATTCGTTCCGAGCGGCCTCACCCGCGTGCCTTCAGGAACGCCTCCTCGGCGTGGTAGGACGAGCGCACGAACGGGCCCGCGACCACCTCGAGCCCGAGCGAGCGGCCGTACGCCTCGAGCGCGGCGAACTCGGCGGACGTCCAGTAGCGCGCGACCGGCAGCTCGCGCGCGGTGGGCCGCAAATATTGGCCGATCGTGACGACCTGGCAGCCCGCTGCCTTGAGATCGCCCAGCGTGCGCTCGAGTTCTTCGCCTGCCTCGCCGAGGCCGACCATCAGCCCGGACTTCGTGACCATCCCGCCGCCGTGCGCGGCGACGCGGCCGATCACCTCGAGCGCCCACCGGTAGCGCCCCTGGCGGCGCACCGCCGGGTACAGGCGCTCCACCGTCTCGACGTTGTGGTTGTACACGTCGGGACCGGCGGCGACGACCGCGTCCACGGCCGCCACGTTCGCCCGGAAGTCGGGGGTGAGGACCTCCACGGTGGTGCGCGGGTCGAGCTTCTTCAGCTCGGCGATCACGGCGGCGAAGTGGGCGGCGCCGCCGTCCGGGAGGTCGTCGCGGTCCACCGAGGTGACGACGACGTGCTTGAGCCCCATCGCCACCGCGGCGCGGGCGAGTTCGGCGGGCTCGTTCGGGTCGAGCGGCCGCGGCCGGCCGTGCGCGATCGAGCAGTAGCGGCACGAGCGCGTACAGACGTCGCCCATGATCAGGAACGTCGCGGTGCCGCGGGCGAAGCACTCGCTGCGGTTCGGGCAGCGCGCCTCGTCGCACACGGTGTGCAGCCCGCCGCGGCTCATCACGCCGCGGACTTCGTGCAGCGCGCCGAGGTTGAGCTTGCGCTCGCGGATCCAGGCCGGCAGCGAGACGCTGCTCACTTCGCGCGCCTCCGAAGGGGTCCACACGCTCGATCGGCGGTCATTGGAATCCGGCTCCTCCTCCCGCGATGGGGATTCTACTCGCCCGGCCTGACCACGAACGCGCCGCCGAACCCCTCCGCCCGCAGGCGCGCCGCGACCCGGCCGGCGCTCTCCCCATCAGGGAAAGGCCCGACCCGGACGCGGAATTTCCCGCTCCCTGCGGCCTCGACCACCGCCTGCTTCGGCGTGAAGCCGAGGGCGACGACGCGGTTCTTGACGCCCTCGGCCTGCTCGTGTTTGGCGAACGCCGCCACCTGCACCCAGCGCCCTGGCGCGCTCGGGGCCGCCGCCGGCGCCGCAACGTGCGTCTTCGCCTTCTCCGTCTCGACCGGCGGCGGGGCGGGCGGCGCCGGCGGCACCACTGTGGGCGCCGGTTGCGGCGTCGGAGCCACGGTGGGTACGGCCGCCGGCGCCGTCGGCGCAACCACGGGCGCGGCGGCGGGCGCTGCCGCGATCATCTCGTGCGGCGCCGCCGCGGGCTGCAGCAACCGCACGGCCACACCAAGTCCGAACGCAACCACGATCAGCAGTGCAACGCCTGCAATCAGCGCCGCGAGCTGGCGACCGGTGATGATGATCTCGAAGTAGCGGCTCATCTCAGGCGGTCATCTCCCAGGGCACGCCACGACACGCCGCCCATCTACTTCTCCTCAGGGTTCAACCTTGCAAAAAACGGGCGGATCAGGTCGATCGGCAATGGGAAGATGATCGTGGAGTTCTTTTCGGTGGCGATCTCGGTGAGCGTCTGCAGGTAGCGGAGCTGCAGCGTCGCGGGCTGCGAGTTGATGATCGCCGCCGCCTCGGAGAGTCGCTGCGCGGCCAGCGCCTCGCCCTCGGCGTGAATGACCTTGGCGCGCTTCTCGCGCTCCGCCTCGGCCTGCTTGGCCATCGCGCGCTGCATCGACTCCGGGAGGTCCACCTGCTTGACCTCGACGAGCGCCACTTTGACGCCCCACGGGTCGGTGTGGCGGTCGATGACCTCCTGCAGCTTCTGGTTGAGCTTCTCCCTCTCCGCCAGGAGGTCGTCCAGCACCACCTCGCCGAGCATCGAGCGCAGCGTCGTCTGCGAGATCTGCGACGTCGCGTAGATGTAGTTCTCCACGTCGATGATCGCGTGCACCGGCTGGATGACGCGGAAGTACACCACCGCGTTCACCTTCACCGACACGTTGTCGCGCGTGATCACGTCCTGGGGGGGGATGTCGAGCACCACCGTCCGCAGGCTGACCTTGACCAGGCGCTGGATCGGCCAGAGGACGAAGATGATGCCAGGTCCCTTCGCCTCCTTTTCCACACGGCCCAGCGTGAAAATGACGGCCCGTTCGTACTCGTTGAGGATGTTGATCCACTTGAAGATCAACACCAGCACGACGAACGCGGCGATGAAGATGCCGATCGGGAACTGCGGTGCCATCTACCCCTCCTGTTCTCCCGGCCGGGGGGCGCCCCCTGCCGTTTCCACTTCCAGTCTCTTGCCCACGACCCTGACGACGCGCACCTTCCCGCCTACCGGGACGGGCGAGCGCGAAAACGCATCCCAGTACTCCCCGTGCACGAACACCTTCCCGTCCGGGCCGAGCGCCACCGCGACCTCGGCGATCTCGCCGGCAAGGCCCTCGGCGCCCGTAAGCGGCTGCTCGCGGTGGCTGCGGAGGACCCGGGAGAGCAGGAAGATCACGACGAACGCGACCGCGACCGCCGTCGGCAGCACGACCGCGAGGCCCACCCGCAACGCCGGGAACGGCGAGCGGATCAGCATGAGCGAGCCCAGCACGAAGCTCACCAGGCCCGCCGCGGTCAGTAGCCCGTAGCTCGCCACTTTGACCTCCAGGACGAAGAAGCCGATCCCGAGAACGATCAGCAGCACACCGACGTAGTTGATCGGCAGGACGGAGAGTGCGAACAGAGCCAGCAGGACCGAGATGCCGCCGAGCACCCCGGGCAGCACGGCGCCCGGGTGCGACAGCTCGAAGTAAATCCCCACCATCCCGAGCAACAGGAGCAGGTAGGCGATGTTCGGGTGCGCGATCGCGGAGAGCAGCTTGTCGCCGGCGCTCGGGTCGATCATCACGATCTCCGGGGCGGGGAGCGAGATCGTCTCCGTGTGGCCGTCGAAGCGCTTGACCGTCCTGCCGTTCAGCCACTTTATGAGTTCGGCGCGGTCGAGCGCCACCACGTCGATGAGCTTCTTGTCCAGCGCCTCGCGCTCGGTGTACGAGAGCGACTCGCGCACCGCCTTCTCCGCCCACTCGCTCGAACGCCCGCGCTGTGTCGCGAGCGACCGAATGAGCGCCGCCGCATCGTTCGTGACCTTCTCGGCCATCGTCTTGGACAGCTCCGCCCCCTCGCCCGCCACCGGGTGCGCGGCGCCGGCGTTGGTCCCGGGCGCCATCGCCGCCACGTCGGCGGCCATCAGGAGGAAGAACCCCGCCGACGCCGCCTGCGCGCCGGACGGCGTCACGTACACCACGACCGGCCGCCGCGCCGCCGTGATCGCGGTGGTCATCTGCCGCAGCGACGACAGCAGGCCACCCGGGGTGTTGAGGTCGATGATCGTCACCGCCGCCCCACTCGCGTCGGCGGTCGCCAGGCCGCGTTCCAGGTAGCGCAGCGACGCGGGCTGGATCGAGTCGGAGAGGGTTAGAATCGCAACGCGCTGCCCAGCCGACACGCCGGGGGCCAGGACCACCAGGAGGAGCAGGGCAAAAAGCATGCGACGGAGCACGGAATCCATCTTAGAGCCCCCAGCGGAGGCCCGCAAGGGACGGTTGCGAGTTTCCGAGCTCGCTCTCCTCGCCGGGCTCACGGCGATGACCGCCATCGCGCTCTGCCACCCCGGCCGGGTGCCGGTTATGGCCTGGTCCTCGTTCGTAACCGTCGGGGCGCTGTTCGCGGTCGCCGCGCTGGCACTCGGCGAGGGTGGGCAGGGATGGCGCTACTGGGCGCGCGAACTGCTGCCGGTGCCGCTGCTGCCGTTCATCTTCCTCAATCTCGGGCACCTGATCCCGCTGGTGAACCCCCACATCCGCGACGGGGTGCTGCTCGCGATCGACAAGGTGCTCCTCGGCCCGGAGGCGCAGGCGGTCCTGTACACCCTCCCGCTGCCGGCCTGGCTGGCGGACGTCCTCACGCTCGCCTATTCGACGTTCTACTTTCTCGGGGTCGCCCTACTCCTGACCCTGGGCGCCAGGCGCGACCCGTTCCTCCCCAGGGTGGCGAGTGCGATCGTGATCACGTTCCTGGTGTCGTTCGCGGGGTACTTCGTCGTGCCGGCGTACGGCCCGCGGACCACCATCGCGCACCAGCGCTACGAGTCGCTTCCCGGCAGGGTCGGCGACGAGGTCAGGGAAAAACTCGACCAGTGGGAGAAGACCAAGACCGACGCGTTTCCTTCCGGCCACACCATGGTGACGCTCGCGGTGCTGTTTTGCGCCCGCCGCCGCAACCGCACGCTCTACAACATCCTCCTCCCGCTCGGCAGCCTTCTGATCGCCGCCACCGTGCTGCTGACCTACCACTACGTCATCGACGTCATGGCCGCCGTCCCCCTCACCGCCGCGAGCCTCGCCCTCTCCGCCTGGCTCGCCGGCCCCGTGCCCTCCGCGCAGCGGGACTCCGGCCTCCCCGATCCCCCGGTCGCCGCAGCGTAGGTTCTCCTTCCACTGGGTGGAGACCTCTTGCTTGCCGGTCCGGCGGCTATCTTGGGTCTTTTCTTCACTGCGTGACGCCTTCATGTTTTGCCCCGCGGGCTGCGGCCG
>PKYI01000060.1 GCA_003133645.1 Acidobacteriota bacterium
GCGCCGCCGGCGTCGGGCCTCTCGCTGCGTTGCGCTCGCCCCGCTCGCATCCTCACGTAGCCTCCGGCTACGCTCCGGTGCGGCGGGGTTCGCGCGCCTTGCGATAGGCCCAACGGCGGCGACGGCGGTCGCGCCGCGCCTCAAACTTCTGGGCGGCGGGCGTCCCCGCATTTCCGCGCGGCCGCGGTCGTCGCGGCCAGCATCCCCCAGATTGCGGCCATGCGGAAGTCGAGGATCTCGGGCGCTGCGGCGCTCCACAGGATGTAGGTGATCCAGGAGGCCGCGGCGGCGGCGAAGAAGCGGCGATCGGCGGTGCCCACCGGCCGCGCGCGAGCGCCCTTGGCCGCGACCCACACGAAGATGCCCAGCGCCGCCAGTACCTCGACGGTTCCCACCAGGCCCAGCTTGAACGGGAGGAATAGGTAGAAGTTGTGGATGTAATTGGGGCTTTTGAAGCGCTGAACATGGCCGCGGCTGTCGTACCCCAGCGTGTCGATCGAATAGGTCGCGCCAAGGCCGTGCCCGAGGAGCTGGAGCGGCCACGCGGAGTTCCGGATCTCGCTCGCGATGGCGCGGGTCTCGCGCAGCCGGAAGGCGATGCTGGCGTCCTGGGAGAACGCATCCGGCGCCGATCCGGCGCCCGGGTCTGGAGGCCGATGGACCAGGGCCGCAAGCCGCGCCACGGACCTCGCCAGAACCGGGGGCCAGAGCACCTCCGCCCTGAGTCGGGATGCCGTGCAGCCGAGGTTCTGCGGGTCGGTGAGCTCCAGGATGAGCTTCCTTTCGGCCGGCTGCGGCGCCACGACCATCTGGAACTCCGAAGCCCCCACGCCCGTGACCCCGAATTGACGCATCGGGCCGGGGACTGACGACCCCTGTGCGCCGAGGACGGCGACGTACGCGTAGCCCGGAGCTTGGCAGGTCAGCGTGCCCTCGACCCGGATCGCTCCCTGTGTCGCGCCGGGCAGCACGAAGAGGATCGGCTCGCCGGCGGGCACGGCGGCTGAGTTCGGAGCTTGCGGCATGAGGGAGGGCCTGGACTTGAACCACCACCATGTCGTCGCGGCAACGCCGGCGCCCAGAACGAAGATGACGGGGCCGGCAATCACGAGGGTGCGGCGCGAGAGGAGCCGGGCGCGGCCCGCGGCGAGGGCGGCGTAGGTTGCGACGCCGGCCGGCAACACGAGCCACTGTGACCGAATCCCGGTGCCCAGGATGATCGCCAGCATGACGGCGCCGGCAGCCCAGGCGAGGGCCCGGGCGCGCCGGTCCCCGACTCGCGCCAGCGCGCCGGCAAGGAAAAGGGCCAACGGCGCCACGCCGGCAAACGACCCGCCGTTCGGCAGCATGAGGCGAAAGCCGGGAGGGCCGTTGATCGCGGTCGGGACGGTCATGATCAGCTGGACAAGTCCGCCGGCTCCGGCGGCGGCGACCAGGCCGGTCACGAACGGTCGCCAATCCCCTTGTCGCAGGAACCCGAGAGCGGCTGCGGCGCCGAGCGGCAGCAGGATCATCGAGAGGAACTGGCCCGCGATCAGCGCCGTGTTGTTGGCATGGGCGAGCGCAACGGCGGCCCCTTGGACCGCCGCCGCGCTGTAGAGCGCCAGAGCCAGGAGCGTCGGCCGATCCGCCGTGAGGACGTTGCGCCAACCCTTCACGGCAACGCTGACACCAAGGAGGGCGACGCTGATGGCGGTGATGGTCACCGCCTGAAGGACGAGGGCGGGCGGAGACGCGAATCCCGTGATCAGAGCGGGGCCCAGCACGACGGCAGCCACCCCCACGCCGAACAGACGCCCCTGATTTTCTTTGGTCATCCGTTGACCATCCCCTGGCAGCCCATTTTCCTCGTTGCGATCATAACCAACACGACGCCTTTGCGGGAGTCCGCGCAGCTCCCGCGCCCGCCGGTCCCGCCCCACATCGAGGATCCCGTCGGGCGGGCGCCCTCGCCCGCCCACGTGGACGCTGAAGCAACAACCGTAGCCGCGGGCTCGTAGCCGCGGGCTTCAGCCCACGGGGTGGGTGGCGGGACGTTCTTCCGCGGGTCGGGTCATTTGTTCCGCGGGGTAGGTGGCATTCCTGGCGCGGGTTTGGCGGTACGCGTTTCTCTCCTGACAGGCGGTGGTGATCTCTCGTCGGAGTGCTAGGATTGATCCCATGACCGAACTGTACCAACAGCTTGCGGCGGTTTGCCGGCGTTTCAGCGTCACCTCGCTCTACGCGTTCGGCAGCCGCTCGCGAGATCTCGCCGCCCGGTGTGCCGGCGAGGAAGGGGACTCCCCCGCGCAGCGCTCGACGGATGCCGACATCGCCGTCCAGCCCGTACCGAGCGCCCTGCGCAGCCCGCGTGACCGCGTGGCACTCGTGGGAGAACTCGAGACCCTCTTCCAGGTTCCCCGGGTGGACCTGGTGATCCTTCCGGAAGCCAGCGCGTTCTTGGCAGCGGATGCGATCCGCGGAGAACTGCTTTTCTGCGAAGACGAAAACCAACAATCCCGGGAAGAGCTCTATTACCTGAGGCGGGCGGGCGACCTCGCTCCCCTGGAGCACGAGCGCCTGTGCCTGCTGCTCGCCGGAGAACTCAGGCAATGACCCCACGAACGATCCGCGCCGAGGTCGTGCTCGACAAGGCGGCGTGGGTCCGCGCCATGCTCGGCGAACTTCAGCGGTTACCGCTGGCGACCGTGGAGCAGTTCCTCTCGGATCATCGCAACCCGGCGGCCGCGGAATCGTTCCTGCGCCGGGTCTTGGAGGGTTTGGTCGATCTTGGGAGGCACATCCTGTCGAAGGGCTTTGGGGAAGGCGTCGTCGAGTACAAGAAGGTGGCAGAGCGACTGAGGGAGCACGGGGTGATCGCCGGGCCGAGCGGGCAGCGCTTGGTGGAGATGGCCGGCTACCGCAACCGCCTTGTCCACTTCTACGATGAGCCAACCCGTCAGGAGCTCTACGAGATCTGCACCAATCAACTCGCCGACGTCGAGGGTGTCCTTGACGAGATCCTAGCCTGGCTCAGGCGACATCCCGAACGTCTCGATACCTCCCTTTGATCAGTTGCGGCCGCCCGCCGGTCGCGCCAAGGGAGTTGGGCAGCCGCGTCACGAAAGACCGGCATTTGCAAGCAAACGCCGCGACGGAAGCACCGGCCGCGCGCCCGGCGGTCGCGCCCCACATGCCCGTAGCGGCCGCCCGCCGGGCGGCCGGCCTCTCCACCCAATTTATCCGTGTGGGGCGCGCGCCGCGCGCGGTCTCTTGCCCTTCCAGTGGTTTCACCGCCGCCGGGTGAGGATGTCGAGGATGGCGGCCGGTTCGGCGGCGCCGAGCGAAACGTAGACCGGATCCGGTCCGGCGGTGAGGGCGGCGGTGGCGAGCGGGTTGCCGATGAGATCGCTCGCGTCCTGCACCTCCAGCACCGGGTCGAGGCGGATCTCGCCGGCTGAGGTGTAGAGGATGGCATCGGTCCGGCCGCCTCTCTGGAGGAGAAACCCGCGCAGTGGGCGGAGGCTCGAAGGCAGCCGGCGGACCTCCCAGCCGCGGGTGCGGGCGAGGAGGTGCTTGAACGCCCGGTAGGCGCGCCGCTCGGTCCACGCGTCGTCCTCGTCGAGGAGGCCGTACCCGCGCGCCACCAACTGCCACCAGAACGTGCTCGCCACCTGGCCGGTGGCGGCCGCGGTCAGGTCGTAGAGGACGAGGTAGCGCGCCTGCCCGGCCTCGTCGGTCTGGACGTGCTCGCCCGCGGGCGAGTGCTTGCCGGAACCCTTGAGCGGCCAGTTGAACTCGGTGAGGTGGATCGGGACGTCGGGGTGGCCGGATGCCTGGACCACGGCGCGCAGCAGCATGATCTTGCGGTACAGGTCGAAGTGGCCGTACTGGACGTTGTCCGGCGAGCCGCGCCGGTCCACGTACAGGAGCGCCGCGACGCCGTCGAAGTCGAACGGGCGCTTCCCAACCAGGTAGTGGGTGGTGAAGTAGTACTCGAAGTCGATCACCGGTGGGCCGATCCAGCGGACGGCGGGGAACTCGTCGCGCGCCGAGGCGGCCGCTTCCATCAGGCGGACGTACTCGTTCGGGTGCCAGACCCCCCACTTCTTGCGGTTAATGGCGTGGCCGAGCTGGAACGTGGGGTCGAGGTCGCCGAGACGGCCCGCCGCCTCGCGCGCGAACGCCTGCCAGCGACCGGGGTCGTTGACCATGTCGCGGTTCTGCAGCAGGGTGAAGGTGAAGCGCGTGCCCGCGGCGCGCAGCCGAGCGAACTCGTCGTGCAGCTCGAATACGCTCTGGGGCGCCCACGCCGGGACCCGGATCAGCAGGGCGCGCGCGTCGAGGTCCCGGATCCGCTCCAGGTACCGCCCCCAGGTGGCCGGGGCGGGCGAGACCGCGATGCCGAACTCGTGCTCCGCGACCGGATGCGATGGGGGCTCTGCGCGCAACAAGGCCCGGTACCGCCGCACGACGGGGCCGAGCTGCGCGACGTTGCGGCCGAGCAGGCGCAGGAACTGGGCCGCGTCGGCGCGCGAGGCCCAGAACTTCTCCCACTTGCCCATGTCGGTGTGCGGCTGGTGATGGCGGTCGTCCCAGCGGAAGTGGTCGCGGCTCCGGGACGGGTTGCCCGGGCGCGGGTCGTCGGCGTGCTGGTCGGTCCCCATGGCGGTTGCGCGAACGGTGGTCCCTCCGTGGCCCGCCCAGTGTACCCGGTCGCCTCTCGGCCGGCGCCGGAACACGCGGCGATCGTGGCGTGTTCTCCCAAGGGGCAGCGCATGAGCGCGGCGGTGAAGGGAGAAGCGGCGTGGTTCGAATCAAACGGGTCTACGATCCCCCCGCCCCGGACGACGGAGCGCGGGTGCTGGTGGACAGGCTGTGGCCACGCGGTCTCGCCAAGGAGGACGCCCGCGTGGACTGGTGGGCGAAGGATCTCGCGCCGTCCGACAAGCTGCGGCGCTGGTTCGGCCACGCACCGCCGCGCTACCGCGAGTTCGTGGAGCGCTACCGGGATGAGCTCGAGGGCAACGAACTCATGGCTCGCCTGCGGGATCTCGCCGCCGCGCGCCCGGTCACGCTGCTCTACGCCGCACGCGACGAGCGCCACAACAACGCCCGCGCGCTCGTCGAGATGCTGGCCGGCGGCGCCCCTACTCCTTCGCCTTGACCACGACCTCGATCCCGCTGCCCGCCAGCAGCGTCGCGAAGCGGTGGGCGTCCGCCTCCGCGCCGACGATCGCGCCGTAGTGCATCGGCACCGCCACCTTGGGCTTGATCGCGCGCGCCGCCTGGGCAGCCTCCTCGGCGGTCATCACGTACGTCCCCGAGACCGGCAGCAGCGCCACGTCGGGGGCGAGGCCGTTCATCTCGGGGATGACGTCGGTGTCGCCGGCGTGGTAGTAGGTCACGCCGCCGACCTTGAACACGTACCCGACCTTGCCGTCGGCCCTGGGGTGGAACGCCTTGCCGATGTTGTACGCGGGCACCGCCGTGATCGTGACGCCCTTGACGGTCTTCGTCTCCCCGGCCGCGATCACCTCGACGCGGAACGTGGCCTTGGCGGCGACCTCCGCGGGCCCGACCACCGTCGTCGTGGGCGTCATGACCCTGGCCACGTCGGGCTCGGAGAGGTGGTCGAAGTGGTCGTGGGTGACGAGGACGATGTCGGCCGGCGGCAGATCGCCGGCGAGCTGGAACGGGTCGGTGTAGACGACCGGGGGACCGTCGACGCGGAAGCAGTCGTGGCCGAGCCAGTGCAGTTGGTCTGTCATCACAAACGCCTCCTCGGGGCGCCTCGGCGCCCGGGTCTCGTGTCCCTGCTCCTTACTCCTTCGGCATGATCACCGCCGCGATCCCGCTCCCCGCGAGCAGGGCGGCGAAGCGGCGGGCGTCCGCCTCCGAGCCGACGACGGAACCGTAGTGCATCGGCACCGCGACCTTCGGCCTGATCGCGCGCGCCGCCCGGGCGGCCTCGGCGGCGTCCATCGTGTAGGTGCCCCCGACCGGGAGCAGCGCCACGTCGGGGGCGAGGCCGGCCATCTCGGGGATGAAGTCCGTATCGCCGGCGTGGTAGTAGGTGACGCCGCCGACGGTGACGAGATAGCCGACGTTGCCGGCCTGCTTCGGGTGGTAGGGTTTGCCGATGTTGTACGCGGGCACCGCCCGGACGGTCACGCCCATGACCTCCCTCGTCTCGCCGGGGGCGATGACGACCACCGGGGGCGGCAGCTTGGCCATCACCTCGCGCGGGCCGACCACCACGGTCGTCGCGGTGCGGATCTTCGCGACGTCGGCGGGGGAGCAGTGGTCGAAGTGAGCGTGGGTGATCAGGATGATGTCGGCCTTCGGGAAGCCGTCGGGCAACCGGAACGGATCCAGGTAGACCACCGGCGGCCCGTCGATCCGGAACGCGCTCTGCCCGAACCAGTGCAGCCCGGCGGTCAGATCCGCCGCCGCCGCGCCGGCGGCGGTTAGAGCGAGCAGGGCCACGACGGCCAGACGCTTCATGGCGACCTCCATGCCGAGTCTCGGTTCACCGGCTCCGATTTTCAAGCCCCAGTCCCTGGATCCCGTTCTTGACTGACCACTGACCACGGATCACGTCCCTGTCGTGGCCGGACCCCGGTCCCCGGGCTTTACAGCTCGTCCGCTTTGGTCGAGATCGGCCCGCGATAGTTGCGGACGAGGCGGGCCTGCGCCACGAACGGCCCGAACCCGCGGTACGCCTGCTTGATCCGCGTCAGCGCGTTGGAGCGCCAGTCCACGTAGGGATTGTCGATCTGGATCGGGTCCAGGCACCCCGCCAGCACGACCTTCGAGGACGAGCAGAAACGGCTCATGAGCGTCTTGGCGAGGTGGCGGTCGCCGTTCTGCAGCTCGTCCACAAGCACGAGCGAGTTCTCGATGTCGAGACCGCGCAGCAGCGAGGTGGAGAGCATGGTCAGGCGCCCGGTGGCCTCGAGGTCGCGCAGGAAGTCGTGGCCGTTGGCGAGCGAGACCGAGCGGATCGCCTGGAAGAACGGCTCCAGCCACGGCGACATCTTCTCGTCGTGGCTGCCCGGGAGGTACCCCATCTCGAACCGGCTCGAGGAGTGCTCGGGCCGCAGCAGGATGAGCCCGTTCTCGAAGCCGGGCTCGGCGCCGGAAAGCGGCTGCGAGCGCTGGTTGACCTTGAAGTTCGTGGGCTGGCCGAACAGCAGGTAGAGCGCCGCAATCACCATGAGCCGGGTCTTACCGGAGCCGGCGGGCCCGTCGAGGACGACGAGCTGGACCTCCGGGTCGAGGAGGAAGTCGAGCGCGAACACCTGGCGGACGTCGGCGGGGGTGAAGCCGAGCACGGTCCGCGGGGTCCAGCACTCGCGCTTAGAGTCCCAGTACTGGGCGAAACGCAGCTCGCGGGCCACGCCACGCTCGGCGTCCACCCGCAGCAACAGCTCCCGGTTGCCGGAGCGCACCGCCAGCCCCTGGTTGGCGACCGGCTCGGGCAGCACCGCGGCGATGAGGTCGAGCGGCACCGCGCGCTCGCGCACCGGGCCGCTCGCGAAGAACGCCGCCGCGACCTCGGGGCCGGCCGCAAGCTCGATCACGCCGTCGTAGATCTCTTCCGGGCGGTTGAGGTCGAGCTTGCCGAAGCGCAGCGGCTCGGCCGCGAGGCCGAGCGCGTCGCAGCGCAGCAGCATGTTGGAGTCCTCGGAGATGAGGACCACCCGGAAGCGCCCGTTGCCGTTGTTCATCGCCTGGATGCGGCGGGCCGCCTGGATGATCAGGTTGTCGCCGTTGCCGTTGCCGTTGCCGGAGGAGGCGAGGAGGCCGGAGGGCTCCCAGGCGAGGACACCGCCGGTGGGGGTGGCGGCGAACGACTCGAGGCCGGCCTCGCCGCGCAGGAAGCGCTCGGCGCTGTGGTGGATCAGGGCGCCGTTGCGGTAGGTGAGGATCTTGCGCGTCGCGACGCGGGCCGCGGCGCGCACGCCCTCGGACTTCGTCCGGCTGCCCTGGAGCCGCCCCAGTTCCTCGAGCACCTGGTGCAGCAGCACGACCACGTTGCCCGGCTGCAGCAGACGGTCGAGGGCCTCAGGGTTCTCCACCAGCGCGCTTGTGTCCGGGATGTAGACGTCGATCGGTGTCATTTCTAGGTTCAAGCCTAGCACATGCCCCGCCTCATAACGACTTGCTGTCTGTGGGCGAGGAGCCCCGCCGCAGGCGGGACCGAGCCTGCCCCGAGGAGGAGCCAAGCGACGACGTGGGGGAAGCAGTCTCGTGGATTTCGGCGGGATCGCGTCGTCGTCGGGCCATTGGCGGGACTCCTCGCGATCTTCATGAGCCCCGACGCACCCCGGACCATGAAAACTGTCGATATGGGGGGCAGCGTCGTCCGAAGGCACGCGGGCGGCCGCAAGGGCCGCCCCACATTAGGTTCGACCCACCATCGCGGTGTAGGGGACGGGCTTGCCCCCGCCCGCCTTCGCTCCAGGCCACGTGCCAGGGGGGCGAGTCGTCGATGGGCGAGAAAGAAAGGCCCCGGTCGCGGGGACCGGGGCCCTGGGTTGCTGTTCGAGAAGCGGTTAGAACCGGACGCCGAGGGACAGCACGATGGTCCTCGGCAACTGGTACGCGCCCTGGGTCGTCGAGGTCGTCGGGGTGAGAGGCTGCCCGAAGTTCGACGCGAGCTGGTAGTTGGCGCCCAGCGCCGTGCACTGCGCGGCGATGTCACCCTGCGGGCACTGGATTGGTTTGGAGGTGAACGGGTTGAACGCCGCCAGGCCGTGGCCGGCGTTGCGGGACGTGTAGACCGTCGTGTTGACGCCCGCCGGGTAGTTGACCGCATGCTCGTTGAAGATGTTGGTGACGCGCGGCTCGAGGTAGAACTGGAAATCGCTGCCGAGCACCGGGAGCACGAACGCGTACGTGAACGCGATGTCGGTGGACTTGGTGGCATCCAGGCGGTACGCGCCGCGCGGGCTGAAGTAATAGCTGACGCTGCTTGGCGGGGTCGCGTAGCCCGGGTTGGTCACGTACGGCCGGATCGAGATGCTGCCGACCGCGGAGATGTCGGGAGCCGACAAGTAGCTCTCCATCAAGCTGAAGGAGAGCCGGTTGTGCTTGGTGTTGAGGATGTCCCAGACGCCGTACACGCGCAGGCGGTGGCGCTGGTCGGCCGACAGGTAGCCCGACGGGTTGTACTGCGCGAACGCCTTGTACTCCTGGTACTGGAGAGTGTTGCCCGGGGTCGGACCCGAGCCGCCGTTCTCGCCGTTGAAGTTGCCCTTCAGCGTGGACCACGTGTAGTTGCCGCCGAGATTGATCGCGTCGGACAGCCTGTAGGAGGCGGACACGTGGATGCCGTTGTACTTGCGGGTGAGGACGCTGCTGGTGTTCTGCAAGTTGGACATGTCGTAGTTGTTGCCGTACTGGTCGCTGACGATCTGCGGCGTGCCGTTCGCGTTGTACTGGGATGCGTAGATGTAGAAGTCCTTGTAGTTGCGGTTGACGTAGTCGAGGCGGACGTTGCCGTTGTTGCCGAGGCGGGTGGAGAACCCGATCGAGTACTCGTCCACGTTCGGCGACTTGACCGAGTTGAGGATCTCGGTGTTCAGACCTGGGACCGAGGCGAAGACCAGCAGCGCGTTCTTCTGGGTCTGGTTCAAGGCGTTGAACCAATTGAACACGGCGTCGATCGCCTGGTGCGGGGTGAGGCATCCCGTGCCGGTGGTGGTGTTGCAGCCGGCGCCGTCGTTGATCGCCGGCGGTGCAGGGCCGATCGGGTTGCCGGCGGCGTCGGTAGGCGTGCCGTAGAGGTAGGTCAGCGAAGCCGGCTGGCCGCCGGCCGCGCTGGCGTCGCCCGCGGTGTTCGAGATGCCGGCGACGTACTTGGCGTAGCTGGCGTTGAACTGCCAGGTGCCGTCACCGGTCGGGTCGTAGGTGACGCTCAGGCGTGGGCTGACGGCCGAGTCCTTGGCGGTCAGCGCGCCGGAGGCGTTGACGCCGTGGTTCTTGTCGTAGCGGAGCCCGATGTTGAAGGAGAAGTTGTTGTTGAGGCGCCACTTGTCGTTGACGAACACCGACTCGGTCTTGAAGTCGTTGCCCTGGCTGAGTTGGAAGATCGGGGCCCAGAACACGTACGACGAGCCGCTGTCGGGGATGAAGACCGGGTACGGCGTGCCGCCCGGCAGGGTCGGCATCACGCCCGGCAGGCCGACCTCGGAGTCGGCGTAAAGGAACCAGCTCGAGCCGGACTGGTAGTTGTTCGACGTGCGCATGTCCTCGAACTGGTCGTAGCCCGCCACGACGTCGTGCGAGCCGAGGCCGGAGGTGGAGAGGAACCACGACGCCTTGGCGATGTACTCCTTGTTGTCGCGCTTCTCAGGGGAGATGGCGCCGAAGATCGGCGAGTTGTAGAACGGGGCGGCGCCGAAGTTGTTGAGATCCGCGATCGGCGTGCCGCGCTCCAGGTCGCTGTAGGGGCTGCCGGAGTTGATGAAGGTGAAGTGCTTCTCCGAGTACTGGCCCTCGACGAAGAAGTTGTCGGTCAGCACGCCGGTGTAGTTGGCCGCCTTCAGGTCCTGCGGGAGTTGGCGGGTGTAGGTGCTGGCGATATCGAAGAACGCGTACCCGGAGGGGTTGAAGCCGTACCCCAGGTCGCTGTGGTCGATCTTGAGGTAGTCGGCCACGAAACGGTGGTTGGGGGTGGGGGAGATCGTCAGCTTGCCCTCGTACCGGTTCTCGGTCGACCCGGTGACGTAGGGGATGTTCGTGACGTAGGTCTGGGACGAGCCCTTGGTGTTCAGTTGGCGGAACGCGCCGAAGAACCAGATGTGGTCCTTCCAGAAGAAGCCGCCCAGCGTCACCTCGTGCTGGTTGTTGATCTTGTCCAGCCGCTGTGCCGTCTGCTTCGGGCCCACCGCGGTCCACTTGTCGTTGGTCAGCGTGTCGCGGTAGGAGCCGTGGAACTCGTTGCCGCCGGACTTGGTCAGCATGTTGACCACGCCGCCGGTAAAGCGGCCGTACTCGGCGGAGACGTCGGAAACCGACGTGGTGGTCTCCTGCACCGCGTCCTCGATGTACAGCGCGGTCGGTGTGCCGCGGACGTTGTCCATGACCGCAACGCCGTTGATCATGAACAGGTTCTCGTACGACACCGCGCCCGCGATGGTGACCGCGTTGGAGGCGCCGGGGTTGGCCTCGACGCCTGCGACCATCAGTGCGGCCTGGGTGATCGTCTTGGCCACCGGGAGCTTGTTGATGAGCGACTTCTCATAGGTGGTGGCGGCGGTCCCGGAGGACTGGACGGTCTCGTAGGCGCCGGTGACCGTGACTTCCTCGGCGACCTTCGCCTGCGGCATCGTCGCGTTCACCTTCTGGGTCTGGGCGGCGTTGACCTTGACCGTCGTTTCGATGGTCTGGAACCCCTGCAGCTCGAACCTCACCCGGTAGTCGCCGGGGGGCAGGAACGCAAGAATGTAGTCGCCGTTGCCGTTGGTGACCGACGAGCGGGTCCCCTGCAGGTTCGGAGACGTCGCGGAGACGGTCACCCCTGGGAGCGGGTCCTTGCCGTCGGTTGCGTGGCCCGACACGGTCCCGGTGGGCATCTGGGCGAACAGCGGCGCCGCCACAAGCCCGATGAGCAGAGCAAACATTACAAAACGCTTCATCCTTTTCCTCCTTTTTCCGTTTTGCTTCTGGTGCCTTCACAGCGTCCAACGCATTGACGCGTATGATAGCTCAAATCTAACCGATTGGAGATGCGCGAGTTCGTGCCTCCCTTCCGGATCGAGATCGGCTTGCGACCACCGCCTCGCCTTCTTTGGGCAAGAACAGCCACAATTTCACACTCCAAACCTTTGCAATGGCTGTGCCCGGGCTCGCACTGGCGCCATCCCCAGCCGAGGCCCGTATGTCCGGCCATTTGGATAAACCGTTCGGCTTCGTGGATGCGAGCCGTTCCCTCCCTCGCCTGGGTCGTACCGGACGGCCGGCTTCTCCAAAGAGCGCCAACGACCGCACGCCTGGCGGTCGCACCCCACACGTACGTAGCGGCCGCCCGCTGGGCGGCCGGCCTCTCTGCGCGCCCGGCGGTCTCGTGGACATGGGCGGCGTGGGGCGGGCGCCCCGCCCGCCAACCAGCGATTGGAGGACGAAAGATCCTCGCGCGCGGCGGGCAGCCGCGCCACGAAGACCTGGATCTCCGACAACGCTTGCCCTACGGCGCGGTGGCGGTGCAGTCCCCGCCCTCGCTCACCGCGGCGTACAGGGCGGCCTCCGCCTCGTGGAGCAGCTCGTCGGCGGCGAGGTGGCGGCCGGGGCGGTACTGCGCCAGGCCGGCCGTGGTGCGGGCGCGGCCGGCGCGGGCGCCCGTCTTCTCGCCGGCCGTCCGCCGCAGCCGCTCGATGATTATCATCGCGGCGCGCTCGTCGGTCTCGGCGAGCAGGAGCGCGAAGGTCTCGCCGTCGTAGCGGGCGAGCAGGTCGATCTGACGGAGCGCCCGCCGCAGGCTCGAGACTGCCTCGACCGCGGGCTGGCCGCGCTCGCCGGCGGTGTCCGGAACGGTGAGACGGAGGAGGGCGACCGCGAGCGACGAGCCGTTGCGCCGCGTCCGCAGCAACTCCGACGCGAGGCGGTCGGTGAAGCGCTCCCGGGTCATGAGGCCGGTCGTGGCGTCCACAGGTTCCCCCCAGCGGCGCTGCATCCAGTTCATCCCGAGCGCGAGCGAAATGCACACGGCGAACGGCACGGCGGCGAGGGACGCGATCAGCTCGCCGCCGAGCACCCGCGTGCGCGGGAGGACGCCGATGTCCACGAGCACGGCGAACGCGATCGCGGCGGTGAACAGCGCCGTGGCGGCGAGGGCGGCGAACGCGCACGGGCGGCGGCCGAGGAGCGATGCCTCGATCTTGAGGGTCACGACGGCGACGAGGAGGAGTGATGCCTCGCCGGCGTAAAGCCAGAACTGCAGGTCGCCCTCGTTGCGCCACACGAGAGCGAACGCGGCCCCCAGGGCGAGCAGGGTCTCGAGCCCGAGGAGGGCGACCGGCTGCCGGCGCGCGGCAAGCCCGAACGGGACGGCGGAGAAGAGCGCCACCCCGGCCAGGAGCGAGGCCACGGCCACGCGGTACATAGCGCCGAAGCCCAGCACGAGGACCGGGCCCCAGGTCGTGTGCGCGACCACGAACACCGCGACGGCCGCCATCGCGCCGGCGAACGACAGGTGTTCGAGGAGGTCGCGCTGGGTGAGGAACAACAGGAGGTGGAGCACGGCGAGCGTCAGCAGGAGCGTCGCCACGCTGTACGCCCCCACGTCGCGGAACACCTCGTGCGCGAGGACCGTCCGGTAGCGGTCGAGCAGGGGCGGCGGGCCGAGCAGCCCGCCGAAGCGGGAGTCGTTGTAGACGTGGATCGCCAGCTCGTTGAGCTGGCCGAGCCGGACGACGTCCTGAGGGATCAAATAGTAGCGGCGGGCGAGCGTGGCCTTGTCGAAGTGCGGGGGGAACGAGCCGCTGCCGCCGATCCGCCGGCCGTTGAGGAACACCTCGTCGACGTCGCCGACGCGGCCGAGGTCGAGGCCGAGGTCGATGCCGGCCAGGTCGGACGAGACCACGAACGAGAGCCGGTACCAGGCGTGGCCGGTGTACTCGGGCCATCCCTGGCGTTCCCACGGCCCGGGGACGTGGATCCGCTGCCAGTTGCGCTCCTCGCGGAACGGGCTCGCGAACGCTGGGTCGTGGCCGATGCGGAAGAGCCACTCGCCCGCGAGCGAAGCCGGCAGCGTATCGACGGCCAGCGGCGGCGCGTCCTGGCCCGCGGCGACGCGGGCGACGGCCAGTGCGATCGCGGCGACGGCCAGGCGCACCCTCACCAGCCGCCTCCGCACGGGACCGCCACCGCGCCGGGGTATGCGGCCGCGAGGGAGATCGCGAGTTCGAGCGCCTTGTGCCGTCCGGCGAGACCGGTCGCCCGCACGCGCGTGAGGCCGCCGCCGGCCGGCGCGAAGCGCACCGCGAGCCCCCTGGCCTCGAGGTTGGCGCGGGCGCGTTGCGCGTTCTCCTGCCTCGCGAACGCGCCGACCTGGACTTCCCAGCACGGCTCGTCGGGCATCCCGTCCCCCAGGCGCCTCACTTCGAGCCGCACCGGGATCACGCCCGGGCCGATCGCGCCCAGGGCCTCGGCGGCGCGGCGGGAGAGGTCGAGGATGCGCCCGGCCACGAACGGGCCGCGGTCATTGATCGTGATCTCGGCCTGGCGCTGCGAGTCGAGGTTCGTCACCCGGACGACGGTGCCGAA
>PKYI01000011.1 GCA_003133645.1 Acidobacteriota bacterium
CTGACGCTCTGGCCTTCGGCGGTGGTGGCCCGCTGCGAGGCCGCGCCGCCGACGCCGCCGTAGGTGTAGGTCTCCACCACCTGATTATCCACCCCCGAGATCCAGTTGTGCCGGGTCGCCGTGCGCAGCTTGCCGTTGGCGTAATCCCCAAGGCCGTTGGCGGTGGCGTACGCGAGGTCGATCAGGGAGTTGCCGCTGGTGATCTTGACGTTCGTCAGGCGCTCCGCCCGGTCGTAGGTGTAGCTCCGGTTGTTGGGACCGTCGGTGATCGCCCCGACGTGGCCGCGAGAGTCGTAGCTCGAGTAGGTTACGCTCCCGTTGCCCGAAGTGCCCTTTTCCGGCAGCTGCTCGGTGGTGAGGAAGCCGCGGTTGTCGTAGGTGAAGGTGCGTGTCTGGGTCGTCGAGCCGCTGGTCGTGGAGGTCGAGTGCAGGCGGCTGCCGACATCGTACCCGTAGGTTGTCATGACGTTGGCGCCGCCGCTGCCCGAGGGCTCGGTGAGCTGGTAGAGGCGCCCCTGCCGGTCGTAGACCTCGGTCGTGGTGGCCGTCGTCTCGCTCGTCGTGCTGGTCGCGATGCTGACTGTCCGCTGGAGCTGGCGCACGCCGGTGTACGCCAAGGTGACGGTCTTGCTGTCCGGCAGGGTGATCGTGCTCGGGCGGCCGAACGCGTCGAAGTTCGTGTACTGCGTCTTGCTCATGCCGGTGTCGACGGTACCGTTCGGGTACCACTCCGAGACGGCGGTCGTCCACCCGCTACCGTTGCGGTAGGTCTTCTGCTGGTTCCACGTGCCGTCGGGGAGCTTTTGAGCGGCGAGGTACGGCCGGCCCAGGCCGTCGAAGCGCAACGACGACCGCGACAGGGTGTCGGCGGCACTTGCGCAGGCCGTGGTCGTGCCGTTCGGCTTGGTGCATTCGTCGACATACGCGACATCGATGCCCGACCACGGCGCGTACTGGTGCTCGACGTAGGCACCCTGGCCCGCCGCCGGCTCCTCCCACGTCAGGCGGGACATGTTGTCGTAGAGGTAGGTCGTAACGATCCCTGCGCTGTCAAGGTTGGCACCGACGAGCCCGGTGTTCGGGTCGATGCCGATGTCCGTACCGTTGCTGACGTAGGTGCGGTTGACCAGGTAGAAGCTGAGCGCGTTTCCCGAACCGTCCTTGTACTGCGACGTCTTGAGTGTGCCGTACTGCCAGGTGTGGTCGATCCGGTACTGGTTGGTAACGGGCAGGGAGAGGGAGCAGAGCGGGGTCGTGGTCGCCACGGCTTGCGTGTCCCCACCGTAGTACTGCTCGCTCGTGAGGTTGCCGGAGGCGTCGTAGCTGAAGACGCCGACCACGTCGTTGGAGGCCTCCCCCGTGCCGCTCTTCAACGTGCGGCCACGCAGCAACGCGCCTGTATTCGCGTCGAAGCAGAACGTCTGCTTGGCATAGATCCCGGCCTCCGATTGCTGCTGGTAGTCGAAGGTGCCGAGCACCCACGCCGAGTTACCGGGCCAGTTGACCTGCCATGTCGTCAGCGCGGGGTTGAAATCGACGGTCGAGGTGCGGACGTTGCCGCTGGCGAAGGTCCCGGCGGTCGCGGCCAAGCGGAAGTGCCCGACGAAGTCGAAGCCCGACGACGTGGTGTCCGCGTACGTGCCGGAGTCCTCGTTGTAGACCGTGCGCTGTCCGGCGAGGCGTCGATTAGTTAGGTACCAGTATTCGGGGCTCGATGGCGTCTGCAGGGTCCCGTACTGGACCAGGTAGTTCGCGTCGGAGTCGTAGGCCACGTACACCGACCGGAGGAGGGTCCGGCTGCCGCCGGTGCCGTGGTAGAACTGGGTGGAAAGGTACTTGGTGTTCGGGCTGGTCTCGCCGTCGTTCTGGTTCTTGGTGAACGGCAGGCTGTAATCCCAGCCGTACGGGACGTTTGGGTTCTGGCCGGTGTCAACGCCGTAACACGCCTGGGCGCGGAAGTAGTAGACAGTATCGTCCCCCTTCGGCGAGGTCACGGTCGTGCGCGCCTCGTTCGGAGCGCCCGCGAGGTTGCGCGTATACGGCGATTCGTGGACGTATGTCCACGTCCCGCTGACGTTCGATCCAACTGGGTCAGACAGGGTCCTCTGGCAGACCCCCGCCGATTGCTGGATGTCGAGCGGCCACCCGCTCGGCGAGCAGGTGCTCGTCGGCGTGCAGCTGCACAGGCCGCCCGCCGGGTCCTGGGCCCATCCGGCGTAGCTCCAGGCGATCGTCCCACCGGTAGGAAGCTGGATCTCCTGCAGCGTCCCTGGCAGGTCCATGGGGTTCACACTGCCCGAGCACCCGGCCACGCCGCAGTCTACCGTCGGCGTGTTGTACCACGCAGTCCCTCCAAAGGTCGCGCAGTTGGAGTTCATGCAGTAGGAGCTGCCGTCGGGCAGCGAGACCCCCGTCAAAAGCGGCACGCTGACGGTTGTGGGTGCCGGCCGGCAGTACCCCGTCATGTCGTCCTGCTTGCAGCTCCGATGAATTGAGGTGGTGGTGTAGTGGAACTGGTAGGTCGCGGTGGTGGAGCCGAACGCTGCGACGTTGATGTGGTCGATCTGCGGCCCGAGCAGGCCGCTGGTGACGTAGACGGTGGTAGTCCGGGTGCCGTCGGAGAGCTGCCAGTTTCCCGAGGGGTAGGTGATGGTGAGGGTGTTGCCGAAGCGGTCGCTGATCTTGGTCAGCGGCGCACCGACCACGCAGCCGGTCGTGCAGCACGCGGCGTTGCCGGTGTCGAAATGCTGCACGGTGCCGTCGGAAAACTCGACGTCGCCGCCCAGCACCTTGCCGCAGCTGTCCACGATGGCGACGAGTCGGAGGTAGGTGTTGTCCCGCGTGTAGTAGATGTTGCATGGCGCAGACGGGGAGCAGGGCGCGGTCGTTCGGTGTTGGGGGGTCTCCGCGAAGTCGTGCAGGCTCGAGAAGAACGCGTGCTTGCCGCCGTCGGGGCTGGTGTAGATCCAGCTTGGCGAGTCGCTCTGGCCGTAAGGTCCGTCGAGCGCGCCCAGGGAGAGCGTCCAGCCGAGACCGGCGTTGACGCCCTTGACCGGATTCGCCACGGTGAGCCAGACGGGGTCGCTCTGCGGTGGCAACGCACAGCCGCCGCCGGGGTTTGGCGGGTAGAACTGCCGCTGCTGGAAATCCCAGACGGTGGAGTTGTAGTACAGGGTCAACCCGTACGAGAGGTTGCCGCCGACGTGGTAGGTCTGGCCGATCGGGATGGTCAGGGTGAGGTTGCCGTTGTAGAGGTTGACCGCGTCGATGCCGGAGAGCTGGTACGCTTGGTCGGCGAAGAACCCACGCTCGAGGTTGGGGTGGTCCTGCGCGGATACCATGCTCCCCGCGGCAATGATGATGCCTGCAACCACAGCGATCCTGGTGTGTGTCATCTCTGCCTCCGTCGGCTGTCGCGAATCCGGTTCTAGTACCGCCCGGACAGTTGCTGGGCGAAGTACTGCATCTGGTCTGGGTCGATCGCCACGACGAGGTCGCCCGTCCGCAAGGGTCCGGGCGTCGACGGTGCGTCGCCCCAGGGGGTCAGGTCGGCGAAGTTCACCAGCACGCCAGGTGCGTTGGTTGATGCTGGGTCGTTGTGGCGTACTGTGGCGCGCCAGGCGCCCACACGGGGCCGCACGACGAGCACCTCGAGCTCGTCGTGATCGTCTCGCAGTGAGACGACGCTCGCGCGGTCGGCGGCGAGCTCGATGCCGGCGGTCGGGAAGGGCACCTGTGTTGCCCACGGGTATGCCTCTGGCGAGGAGGCCACATATGCCCCCGTGCTGACGTCGACCGCGATGAAGATCGCCTTGACGGGCACCGCTCGGCCAAGGTCGAGGATGGCCTGGCCGCTTGTGTCGGCGCTGGCGGTAAGGTTCTCCCAGTGCAGGACCTGCGTGACCCAGCCGGTTCGCTCCCTGGCGAATGCAAACCAGGCGACGCGGCCTGCTGGCGTCATGCCGGTGGCGACCACTTGTGTGTCGCCGATCTTGATGGCTGGTTGGGTGGTCGCCGCGACCGGTGCGGTCAACATGATGGCTGCGGCGGGAAGGAGTGTGACGAGACTGGCGAGTCGGCGCATTGCTGGTCCCTCCTCGGGTGTTACGCTTGTTCACAGCTAGACTGCTTATAACACCCTCGTTGCAACGTCCTTGCCTGAGGACAGCATCGCGAATTCGTTGGTGTTCTCATAAACAATGTACAAACCGGGTCCAAACTTGTCAAGTGATGCGCATCACTACCCCGGCGCTGTTGGTGGGTTCCTCCCCGCGTGAGCGTGGGGTCGGTCGGCGGCCAGTCAGCGACCCGACGCCACGTCGGTGCGTCAGGTTCGTGTGGCGTCTCGCTCCGTGAGGCCCCCAGTGGGGGGAGTGGACGGTGGGACCGTCCGTCCCCCGTCGCCGGGCGGCACGTGTTGAGCGTCTTTGGGCAATAGGGATTGTTGGCAGCGCTTCTCACACAGGAAGCTTCATATACTTCAAAGTACGGGTGCCACTAATGACTCCAGTCCTGCTCGGGATTTTGCTCGTGATTCTCTTGGCAGGGGTGGGCATTGCTGGTGATGCCGCACTTAAGCTGGCCGGTGCTGGGAGTGGTTTCCAGGATAGCTGGTTTGGCGTCGGTCTGGCTGTATATGCCGCCCAACAGTGCACTGGTCGAATCCCCGGCGCACCGCGAAATGGGTATCAGGTATCCCATTTCCTCCATTCCGGGTAGGTTGTCAACGGGCGGGCGCTCGTCACGCGCAAGACGGCGGTATAGGTCATATGTCTCTTCGGCGGCCGAAATCGCCAGGTACCGGGCGACACCGGCCCTGCCTGACATCCACCTTCGCGAGCAAGGGCACGCCGGAATCGATTGAATGCGATACCAGGTAGCGATCTGGGTAGTACGTGCCCTGCCGCACCTTGGGGATCTGCAGCGCGATCGTGCCCGCACGCGTATCCCACGCCCGGTCGCGGTAGCCGTTTCGCTGGTTGATGCGAGCCGGCGACCGCTCGCCCGAGCTCGCACCGCAGCGAGCGTCGACATCGGGGCTCATCAGCACCCGGCCGAACATCCCGAGCATCTCCCGAACCAGGTCACTGCCATCGTCTTCCAGCCGCTTGCGCAGCCACCCCAACGGGGTCATGCTTTCCTTGGCCACTCGGCCCTCCTTGGGGGGTGAGGTCTCGCATACCGTCATGCTCCAAGGTTGGTGCAGTGGCCTTTGTTTCCGCACCGCTCGGCACTCATCTGTCGCGCTGCTGCAGGATAGCCTGCGGGCCACCTTCACCACAGGCCTTGGGAAACCCCGTCGGCTACGCCTCCGGGTTTTCCTCAGCCGACCGCCTCGCCGACGACCAACTTCTCGTATGCCACGTCAGCGGACACTACTTGACAGAGCCCAAAACCGCGCTATAATATTGCTAATAAAGGGTGATTGTGCCCAAGTAAGGCAGAAGCTCGAGAACGGAGAGTCCCATGCGAAGAAGAGTGGCGCGCCACACCTCCCTGATGGCAGATGTTCTAACAGTTGTCCTCCTCCTTGTCTTTCTATCAGCCGCTCCCGCTCTGGCCCAGCAGTCGCCAGGATCAAGCCGCCCCGAGACGGTTCCCTCCGACTACGTGATCACGCCGTTCGGATACTTCCATCCATCGTGTGTTCGAGCTGTTGCGAGCGGAGATAGAGTCTTGGCGGATGGAAGGGTCGAGCATACTGATGGGACAGTTGACGCCGAGGCTCCAGTTTGTCAATATCCCCACTACACTGCTCGTGGGGAGCTCTTCGGCGGGGATCTCGCCCCAGTTGTCGCTGGCTGGCTCGAAGACGGAACCGCGACGACAGCCACATCGTTTGCCAAACTGAGTGCCACCTGGCCGGTGCCACCGGTGCCGAGCACGGCGTCGGATAACCAGATCGACTATTTCTTCCCCGGTTTGATGCAGGCGCCGCAAGTCGGGAACATTCTGCAGCCTGTGCTCGCGTGGAATCAAACGGCGTACGTGGGGGATCCGGGGGCACCCAACGTGTGGAGTATCGCGAGCTGGAACTGCTGCCCGTCCGGAATCAACGTACACAGCACGTTCATGACGGTCAACCCGGGCGACACTATCCTCGGCACCGTGGTTTCTACTTGTGCCCCGGGGACGATGTCATGCCCGACATGGAACATCACCACCAAGGACCAGTACTCGGGTGTCACGAGCACACTCGCCAATACCTCGAGCGTTGGACAGACATACGACTTAGCATTCAGCGGCGTACTGGAGGTCTACGGCGTCAAAATCTGCAGCGACTTCCCCGCGAATGGCACGATCACGTTTTCGAACGTCGCTCTGTATGATTACAGCTTCAACCTGATCTCCAACCCAGGCTGGTCGTTTGAGAACAGAGTCCAGTCGACATGGACGCCGCAGTGCAACTACGGAGGACAGACGACGGCGACCCAGACGAAACTCACCTACGGGGTCATTGCCACGGTCTCACCCTCAACTGTTAGCTTTGGTCAACATTACGAAACCGACCCGCCGGCCTATGCGACGGTGAGGCTCACCAACAACGGCAGCGCGGCGTTCGGCATCGCCAGTATCGGACAGAACTTGCCTTCCTGGTATCTGGTTTCGGGCACGACGTGCGGTTCGACCTTGGGAGCAGGGGCCAGTTGCAACATCACCGTTGAGTTCGATCCGTCCGATGCACCGATCGGAACCGATCGTGCGACCTTGGTCATCGTGGACACACCCGTCAACACGCAGCAGAACGTTCCCCTCATTGGAATTGTGTCCTGTCGGTACAACTGCAACGGCCCGGTTGGGGGCTTCTAGCGCGTGGGCCATGGTGCAACGATTCGGAGCCTGGGACGCCGCGTGCCTGCCGCCGTACCAGGTTTCCTTGCGGATGTGTTGCATTTTGGCGAGTATCCTCGATGCAGGCTGGGCGGCCTAGGATGGGGCCGGAAGGGAGACCTGATAATGGCAAGGTCGATGCGGTTGTCCGCAGTAATCGTCGCAACCATCCCCTTCCTCGTCGCCAGTGTGGCGCGGGCGCAGTGGGTGACCACGACCTCGCCGTTGCCCGACGCGACGGCGGGTACGGCCTACACACTCCAGTTCGCCGCAGCCGGGGGCAACGGTAGCTACGCGTGGGGATACGGATGTTGTCCGCCGTGCCCACCGCCAGGCTGCCCTCCAACCACCGACCTGCCGCAAGGGCTATCTTTTTCGCATACCGGGCTGCTGCAGGGTACGCCCTTGACGAGCGGCGACTTCTCGTTCTGGGTCTGGGTCGACGACAGCACTGGCGCCGGCGGCGTCTCGCTGTGCGCCCTGCACGTGCGGCCATCCGCATCCTGGACCTTCTCGAAGTGGGTGCCGGTGGCGACCCACACCTCCGGGCTCGGAGGGACGGAGTGGCGAACCGACGTCGCGGTGCTCAACCCCGGCGCGGTTGCGTCCAACGTCGAGGTCGACTTCCACGGCGCCGCCGGCGTCGTGAGCACAACGGCCTCGATTCCGCCAGGTGCGCAGGTGCGGCTCGCCGACGTCGTCGGGCAACTCGGTGCAAGCGGCTCGGGGGCCCTCGACGTTCTCTCGGATCAGCCGGTGAAGGTGACCTCCCGCACCTACGACCAGCTCTTGGCTACTGCCTCTTGTCTCCCCGGTGGTACGCAGGGGCAGGACTACCCGACCCTCGACCCCGCGGACGGCCTCCCGAGCGGCCAGGGCGCTTTTTCGGAGGAGAGCGCCTATCTCTTGGGGTTGGTCGAGAACGCGCGCTTCCGCTCCAACATCGGGCTCGTGAACACGGGAATCGGCGCGGCGAGCGTGCTCGTGGAACTGTTCGACGGGACCGGTAACAAGCTCACGGACTACACAGTAGCCCTGGCGAGCGGCGAATGGTCACAGGCGGTCGAGCCGTTCCGGACGCTGGCCGGCCAGACCGCGATGGACAGCGGGTACGCGAAGGTCACCGTGCAGTCCGGCTTCGGGGTGTTCGCGTTCGCGTCGGTCATCGACAACATCACCGGGGACCCGACGATGGTGACCAGGCAGTTCACTCCCAGCTTCCCTCTCGTCTGGCTGCCGGTGGCGAGCCACGTGGCCGGGCTCAACGGGGCGGACTGGCGCACGGATGTCTGGGTCCTCAACACCTGGAATGCCCCAGCCCCCATCGAGGTCGCCTTCTTGGGCGCCGGCGGCGTTGTGAGCACGACGGCCTCGATTCCGCCAGGTGCGCAGTTGTTGCTCGCCGACGTCGTGGGACAACTCGGTGCGAGTGGGTCGGGGGCGTTGATCGTCGACGCGCTGGATCGCCAAGTATGGGTGGCCTCCCGCACCTACGACCAGCTCTTGCCCGGCGCCTCCTGCTTCCCGGGTGGTACGCAGGGGCAGGACTACCCCGCCGTCGACCCCGCAGACGGCCTCCAGACCGTGTGGAGCGTCAACTTCGGGGTGGCCGGGCAGACGGCCTATCTTCCCGGCTTGGTCGAGAACGCGGGCTTCCGCTCCAACATCGGGCTCGTGAACACGGGGACCGATGCCGCGAGCGTGCTCGTGGAACTGTTCGACGGGACCGGTAACAAGCTCACGGACTACACAGTAGCCCTGGCGAGCGGCGAGTGGTCACAGGCGGTCGAGCCGTTCCGGAAGCTGGCCGGCCAGACCGCGATGGACAGCGGGTACGCGAGGGTCACCGTGCAGCAGTGGGCCTACGGGGTGTTCGCGTTTGTTTCGGTCATCGACAACATCACCAACGACCCAACCATAGTCACCATGCAGCGCTAGGTAGGTGTGGGCGATTGAGCCGGTGCCCGAACCGAATCGGATCAGGTCAGGTCCTGGGGGAGCGTGACAGCGCCGGGCGAGGCGATCGCGCGGCGGGTGGCCTTCAGCACGTAGCGGTGAGGATCGACTCCCGCGAGTTTGGCGCTCTCGAACAGCGTGTACATCACGGCCGCCACCTCGGCGCCGCGCTTGGAATGCGAGCCGTAGTGGTTCTTACGCAAGACCCAGTCGTAGACCGTCTTGAGCTAATGTGGGTGCTCGCCACGAAATGTCCAGCCCGGGTGTTGGTGGTGATGGGAGACGGCTCACCCGAAGACCTTCCGAGATGTTGTTGTTACGGAAGAGATCTTACGCATCGGGCGTCACCCATCACCACCGCTGTCGGTTGTCGCGCCGACAAGGTCGCGGGGTTATGCCCTCGAGCACCTCGAGGGCCGTCGCCCGGGCCTTCCCCTGCCACGGGGGGGGTCGGAATAGCGGGGATACGCGCCGAGCGCAAGGGAAGTACCTCCGAGGCGCAGGACGACCCATGCGGGAGGGCCATCCTAGGCCGTGAGAACCCACTGGGGCGTGCCGATCGGCCGCGGGGGCGCCGTGCGGGCGGCAGCTCGCGGTGCGGCTCGTTCGAGATGCGGGCCGAGCCGAGGCGGCGGTGTGGCTGGGCTGGCAGCCCGGACGCGAGGAACCCGACGCGGTCTTCACAACGGTAGCCGGCGGTGTGCTCGACCGCCAGCAGCTCGCGCACCCCCGCGAGGGGTTCCTCGGGCGCGTGCTGGGCGCTCTCCTGCTCCTCGTCCAACTCCTCACGAAGCCACTGTCCCTGTTCCTCAACGTGGTCGTCGCTCATGTCCCAAGGATCGAACGAACCGCTCAGCTCCTCAAGACGGGGTTGGGCGAGGACTTACCGAATATGGACACCATATCGGGATGAGATCTGCTCGGGGCCTACAGGGCGCCGGGGCGGGTCAGCCATGGGAGGATTAACATAGAAACTGGCACCACAAGGGGGGCAGGTCACCTCCCACAACGAAAGGGCAGCGGTCATGAGGTCCAGAGCCCGGGTCTTGGTCGACAAGTCGCTCGCGGCAATGCTCGCGGCGATGGAGGTGTACAACAAGCCGGACTTTGCGTACCGCGAGGAGGCCTTTGCTATCTTGGCCGTCAACGCGTGGGAGCTCCTCCTGAAAGGTCGGGTTCTACAACTCGCGCAGAACCGACTGAGCGCAATCCTCCAATACGAGCATCGCCCGAGATTCGATGGCAGCTCATCGGAGAAGCTGTACCGAAAGAAAAACCGCTCGGGGACCCATGCGTCCATCAACCTCTTCCGCGCGCACGACGTGCTTGTCAACGAATATGGCGATAGGATTGCTCCCTGCATTCGGGCGAACCTAGAGCTCTTGGTTGAGGTCCGTGATAGTGCGATCCACTTCATCAACAAGGGACTCCAGCTGGAGAGAACAGTCCAGGAGCTCGGCGCCGCGTGTCTCAAGAACTACCTCAACGCCGTTCGCCAGTGGTTCGGGCTGGATCTGTCCACCTACAACTTCTTCATCATGCCGCTGGCGTTCTTTCGAGACCTCCGTTCCGCGGAGGCGCTGGCCCTCAGCGGCGAAGAACGGAAACTCCTGGCGTATCTTTCCCAGCGCGTGAGAGAGGGCAGCGATGATCCTGCTTCTGACTTTAGCGTGGCGCTCCGGTTCGATATCCGCCTGGTACGAGCAAGCGAAGGCGCGCCCGCCGTTGTCGTGTCAAGAGAACCTGGGGCGATCCCGGTTACCCTTGAGGAAGAGGACATCCGGCAGCAATACCCTTGGACCTACGACATCCTCTGCACGCGGCTCCGGAAGCGCTACTCGGATTTTAAGATGAATGAGAAGTTCCACCGGATCCGGCGACCCCTCGAGGCGGACCCGCGGTACTGCAGGGTACGGCTGCTGGACCCCGGTAATCCAAGGAGCGGTCAGAAGAGGTTCTATAGCCCCAACATCGTCCGAGAGTTCGATAGGCAGTATGCTAAAGCGCCGGACATGGGCGGGCGATCTTGAGCGGGGCGCAGCCTCACCGTGACAACCATTTCGTGCCGCAACTGTACATAAAGCGCTTTGCCGCGCCATCGGGGCGGGTGTTCACCTATCGGACCCTGGTGCCGGCCACCCGAGTTCACGCTTTCCGAGAGGCGTCGCTTCGGGGGGTTGCGTTCCGCTCTTACCTCTACACTCGCGTTGTCGCGGGCGGCGAGAGCGACGAGGTCGAACGGTGGCTGGACGAGGAGATTGAGGCGCCCGCGGAGGAGGCGCTCGAGAAGGCTGCCTCGGGTTCAAGGCTGTCTACGCTAGATTGGCAAACTATCGTCCGGTTTGTCGCTGCGCAGGATGTGCGGACGCCGGCCCGGCTGGTCGAGAACATGCAGCGGTGGCAGGCCGAGTTGCCGCTGGTCTTGGAAGAGACCCTCCGAGAGTCTGCCCGAAAGCTGGAAGCAGCGATTGAGGCAGGGACCGAACTGCCGCGGGCGGAGTCAAACGGCTCGGGAGGCTTCCCGCTTCACGTAACAAAGGCCCTGAAGCCCGGTGAGGAGAAGGGGGAGCTGAGGGCGGAGATCGTGGCCGGTCGGGGCCTTTGGCTATGGCAAATCAAGTACCTGCTGACGCGAACGGCCGCCGTGTTACTGCAGCACAGATGGACCGTCCTCATGGCGCCGGAGGGCAGGCCATGGTTCACGAGTGACGATCCTGTGATCAAGCTGAACTGGTTCGGGAAGGGCAAGTACGATTTCAAAGGCGGCTGGGGAAACCCGGGCTCGGAGATCCTACTTCCGATCAGCCCTCGTCATCTGTTGTACACCAAAGTCGGGGAGCGGCCGCCCCTGCGGGGCACGGTCGTGGACCCTGCCCATGCCGAGCTGACCCGGAAGTTCATCGCTGAACACGCCCATCGTATGATCTTCGCTGCGTCGCCGGATCCGGACATTCCAAGGCTCCGACCTCGGATTGTCGATGCCGAGCTGTGCGCGGAGGAACGTGAGCAGTGGCGCAGGTGGCACGAGGAGCAGACGGCGGCCGAGCGCAAGCTCATGGGGTGGGACGGCGAGTGACTAAGGCGGCGCACGATGGAGACTCCGCTTCGCTCGCCGATTTCGTCTGGATCCTCGACCACGCCCACCTCTCCACGGAGGACGCGGCGGCACTCATCCGACCGCCGAGCCCGGCTTAGCTCTTGAAGAGCGCCTTGAGCTGCTCGAGGACGGTGACTGCTTTCACCCGGTCGCGAACCGTCTCAACGGTGAGATCAAGGCGCTTCTCCATCTTCCCATCGAGGAGGATGAGCTCTATGCGCCCGAAAGCCTCGCTGTGCTTAGCTGCGAACTTCGCGAGCCCGGCTGCCTTCGCAGGGGCATCGGCGAGGGCGATGTTGTGCGGCTCCACGAGATCGACGACGAGGTGCCCCTTCTCGGACCGGAAGAAAAGGAAGTCTGGGTACATCGCCCGGTACTCCCCGCCGACCTCATCGGGCACGCAGAGTGCCCACGCCTTCCGGTCAGTGTTCCGGAGCCACCAGAGGACCTTCTTGTTCCGCAGTTCCCGCTCCACGACGGCGGTCTCTGGGACGTTGAAGTCCGCGTGGTACTCGCCGTTCGTGTCCACGTAGAGGTGCCGCTTCCACGCATGCTTACCCTGCCGGCCACTGATCACGGTTGGGTGCAGGAGCGCGGTCAGCTCCGGCGTCGGCGCGAGGTTCTTGATCTCCTCATACGCGATACGGCTCTCCTCGCTGAGTTTTCCGATCGTGAACCCGTGCTCCTTGAGCCACGTCCCGACGAGCGTCTGGGCCGCGGCCTCGACCTTCGTCACGACGTCCGGCTGTGCCCCGAGGGCGAACAGCTCGAGTTTCGCCCGTTCTGATGGCAGCCCGGCTTGCACCCGGGCCCGCCACCAGAGCTTATGGATACCCTCGTTGAGCTTCCGGCCCGTCGCCTCGAAGAGGTCATCGACGTTCTCAGCGGCGATGTTCACCCGGACTGTGGTGCCGTCGCGGACAACATCCGTCCCGACGTCCCAGTTCACGGCCTCGATGTCGATCTGCCCCCGTTCCTCGACCACCTGCCGGAAGAACTCGCTCGCCTCCATGCGGGCGTACTCCGCGTCGAGCGCGTGCAAGAGGGCTTCCCGTGCCGTCGTGACCGCGTCAGCGTCGATCTCGTCGTGCGTGAGGAGGCGGGCGAACTTCATGAGCCGCCGAATCTGGCTCGTCTTCCGGGGCCGGGGCACGACGTACGACGGTATCTCCGCGAGCGCCTCGAACGCCTTCTCACTCCCGGTCGCACGCCGGAGCTCAACCATGTCCTCTGCCATCTCGATAGTGACCGGGGCCATTCCGTCGTCGGGCTTTGAGAGCTTCGCGACGACCCGCTCCACGCCCTTCGCGTCGTAGTGGGGCAGGTAGAGGGCGACGGTGTTGAGCGTCTCGTTATCCACGATCCGTCGGGCGAGGGGCGTGCGGACCATCCGGCCGACGAGCTGCGCGATGTACGTTGCGTCGGAGGCCACCCGGAAGGACATCATCACTTCCGCGCGCGGGCAGTCCCACCCAGTGTTGAGACTCGTCTTAAAGAAGACGACCCGCACCTCGGGGTCATTCTGGATGTCGGAGGGCGCGAGGTAGCGAATCTCCTCGCCGTCGAAGGTGAGCCGTGTGCCCTCCTGGAAGGCGTGCGCGAAGGCGTCATTCGGCATCGTCCCCACGATGTCCCGAATGACTCGGAGGGCTTGCCCGATGTCCGTCTCGGAGATCGAGCCCTTCCCGTTCGCATCCTCGACCTGGACGACGAGGAGGGGGAGCACCGTGAACTCCTCCTGCGCCGCGCAGTACGTCGCCCAGCGCGTCGTGAACTCCTTGAGCGCCTTCGCCGCCTCCCGGAGCATCGTCATGTCCGTCGGCTGGTTCTTCGTCGGGTGGTGGAGAACGATCGTCTCCTTGATGAGCCCCGACGCCCGGACCTCGGCCACATCGACGTTCACGGCTCGGGTCGTCCGCTTCGTCCCCGCGAGGAGCGCCGTGAAGCGTTCGGGGGTCGCGGAGATCCCGAGGACGACGGGCACCGGGGGCAGCTCGCCCGGGGAGCCCTTGATGAACTTCTGGATGATCGTCGCCGCCTCGGCGAGGCCCTTGTCCTCGATCATCCCCCGATGGGCTTCGTCGATGATGACGAAAAACCGCCCGGGCCGCGCGTCGAGCGTGTTCTTGATAATCTCCCAGATAGTGAACGTCCGCGCATCGCCCGGCGTGACGAGCCCCTTGTCCTTCCCGAGTTTCTGGATGTTAAGGAAGTGGACCGCGCCCGCGCGGAGGACATCGTGGTTGAACGACGCGTCGATGACGACGAGGCGCTCGCTGTCGAGTACGGAGCTCGTCTGGAGCATCTTCTTCCGCGTCTGCTCGTTCAGCTCCGGCTGGTCGGTGATCCAGAGGAACGTCGCATCCGTGACCGGCGCGGCATCGTCGTCCCCCTGGAGGAACTGCTCGATCGTCGCCGTGAGCATCACCGTCTTCCCCGACCCCGTCGTGGAGGCGAGCGAAACCGCCTGGAGATCCCCCGTTTTCGCTTCGCGAGCCGCCGCGCGGACCTTGCGGGTCAGCTCGAGGACCGCCGTTTCCTGAAACTCCTTCAGGAGCAGTCTCATAGGTTCTGCCTCGTGTTGATCTTGAAGTTCCGCAGGTAGTCGCGGTAGAGCATCGAGACCTTCAGCCGCGGATCGAGCATCGACCGCATCTCGGCGAAGGCATCCTCGGAGTCGGTGACGAGCCAGACGTGCGTGAGGTCCGCCCGGCCAGTGAGGGCCTTGAGGAACCTCCGGAACCGCTCCTCGCGGAAGAGCACCGCGTACGGCATTCCCGGCGGGACCAGCATGTCCGCGTCCTGGAGCTTCGGGCGCGATCCCACCCCACCCGCCGCGAGCCAGAGCGACGGGAAGATCGCGGCGAACTGGCCCCCGAGATCCACATCGTCCGGATCGAGGTAGTCCACGCGGAAGAACTCGACGTTCTCCGCGAACCCCTCCGCCATAGGCCGATTGTCGAGATGGGCGTAGGTCTTATTGGCAGGCACCGGCGATCCGTCGGGTCGAACGCCAGTGATGGTCGTGGTCACGCGAGGCATGGTCACCGCCTCGAAAATGCCGTGCTGCTCGAAGGTCGGATCTCCACGAAAGTGGCCTTCCTTCTGGAGACTCTTCGCGATCGTATCCTCAACCTCGTTGTTCGTGATGATGACCGACCGGCGGTGGCCCCCGTCCTCCGCATTGAGGAGACAGGTCGCGTGCATGGTGGTGCCCGACCCGGCGAAGAAATCGAGGATGAGGGCGTTCGGCCGATTGCCGACGATGAGCTTCAGGCAGTCGCGCACGGCGTAGACGCTCTTCGGGAAGGGAAATGCCGCACGTTCGCCGAGCATCAGGTTCAGAAGGCTCGATCCATGCGCGCCGGCGTCGTGGCTCGGATGCCACCAGACCGTCCGCGGCTTGCGGCGTTCTGCCTCTTCCGCATCGATCGGCTTCACGTGGTAGAGCGAGTACGCGCCGGTCTTGGGGTTCTTCCGGGTGACCTGGATTTCGCCCTTTGCAATCAGGGACGCCATTGTGTCGCGGCCGTAGCGCCACACGCGATGCTCGCCGCGCGGATCGATCGGATAGGCGATCGCCATACCCTTCTTCCGCTCCTTGGGAATGGGTTCGCTCGCGCCGAGCTCCGGGCCGATCCCCCGGACGATCCTCGTTTTCTCCTCGATGTAGATCGCGTAGAACTGCCGGGGCCGATCCGAGCGGTGACTGGACTCCGCTCCGTCCCGTCGCAGCGCAAGCTTCCGGAAGTGCTTCCCCTTCACAACCTCCACGTTGCCTTGGTCGTCGCCGTTCCCCTCGCCCCCGTCCGTGTCGCTCGGCTCCGCCGGAACAACGACGCGCCGCGAATCCTTCTTCGGCGGCACCGGCATGGCAAACCCGAACGGCATCTGCGCGACATACTCCCGATCGGACGGGCAGACGAAGCAGGCGTACTCCTCCACGCGCGCGAAGTTGTCGGCCCCGGTCCCCTTGGGGTTGATGACGATCGTGACCATGGGGCGCGTGTAGTCGGGATTCGGAAAGAGCCGCTCGAGGAGCATCCCGATGTGGTACACCTCGTGCTCGTCGATCGTGCAGATGAGCACGCCATCCGGACGGAGCAGGCGCTTCGCGAGCTTCAGCCGCTTCTCCATCATGGAGAGCCACTTGCTGTGCCGCCACGTGTCTTTCGTATCGACGTACCGATTGTTGTACTTCCAGTCCCGCGCGCCCGTGTTGTACGGCGGGTCGATGTAGATGCAGTCCACCTGCCCCTCGTAGAGGTACACGAGGAGCTGAAGGGCGTGGAAGTTCTCGCCGTTGATGACCGCGTGGTGCGGCCGCTCCTCCGCGCCGCGTCGGACGGCTCCGATCGGGGTGAGCGCCGGGAAGATCGGGTCGCCGAATCGTTTCACGACGAGTAGTTCCTTTGCGAGTTCATGCTCGGTCGCCGCCCCGTCTTCCGTCTCGAGCGTCACGCGCCCCTTCCCGTTCACGGCCTGGACGCGGAAGAGCTGCCGTCCCTCGGGATCACTCCGACGGAGCACCGTCGCGCCTGGCACGATCGGGAGGCCGAGGAGGGTTGCCGTCTCGGGGACGTGCTCCTCGAAGACGAGCCCGAAGCGCTGCCGCTTCTTCATGTCGGCGAGCGCCGACTCAAGCCTCTGGCGGAGGACCTTGTCCGGAATCTGGGCTACCAGGTCGTCGATTCTCGCCATCGTCCTTGAGGCGGTTGCGTAAAGAAGTCAACCTACCCCGCCCACGGGAGGATCGGGAACGCGCGCGCCGTCGGCGCATGGTACCGCAGATTGCGGCGGTTCGGTCCGGCGTGGCTTGATGCGAGCGAACCCTCCAGCACCCTGGACACGACGCCCCCAACTTCTGATTTACGAGACGTTTCGACTCTCCCCTGCGATGCGGCAACGGACCTCGCCCGGAAGTCCCTCGCGTTGTTCAAGAGCCACTACTTCGCCGCGATCACCCCCGGCCCGATCCCCGCCTTCCACCGCCGCTTCCTCGCCCTCATGGAGGACCCAGCTTCTCCAGCGTTGCAAGAGCCCGGCGCCGACGCGAGATCCCACCCGGGACTGACGCCCCCTGAGCCAAAGCCCGGCGGTACCTGCTCCCAACACGCCCTCCGATCCCGATGTGCGAGCCCTGCGCCGGAGCTGGGCGCAGCTCGTTCGCCGTGTCTACGAGGTTGATCCCGTGGCCTGCCCACGGTGGGGGCCACGATGCACATCATCGCGTTCATCACCGAGCCCGAGGTGATGTTATTGGAGCCAACGCGCGGGATCGAACCGCGGACCTGCTGATTACGGATCAGCTGACTGGACCCGACGTCGCGAGCGCGCCGAGTTGTGGCCTCAATGGTGGCCACGTCGGCGGTCACATGCACGAGCGGTACCGCAGGCGGTGAAGTCAGGCACGTCGGTGACCGGCGATCGGTCGGCGCGCCTCCGCTCGCCCCTTCCTTTGATCCCTCCCTACGAAACCCCAGCAGCCGCGATCTTCCACCGGGGACGGAAAGGTATACACGCGAGCCCACCGCGCAGCGCTCCGCCTGAGCGCTGCCGCAAGAGCCGGGACACCCCCGCACCCCCCCCTTTCCCCTCCCGAGAGACGATCACCCGTGCTGGGGCATCCTGGCGCGTCGGTCCTCTTGCCCGGTCGCTTTAACTCCCGTTCCCGCGACCGCGGACCTGAAGCGCCGCTCCTGGTGCTGCCTGGCGTGGCCGCGCGGGACACGAGGCAGCTACGGTCGGGACCCGCATCGCTCTCCATGGCCCGCCCGTACCTACTCCACTGGCTGGACGAGGCCTTCTCGCTCGAGCACTCGACGGATCTCCTCAAAGACCGCGGCGATATTCCCCCTTGGGAACCGAACTTGACCAAGACCGTGGATGTTGCTGAACTCTTCGCACCCATCCTCAAGCAGGATGATTGCCCTTGTGAACCCAAGGCGACCCTGAAACAGACCCGCCTCGTGGACAACGTTTGTTCGGGCGTGCAGGGTTCCGTCGGCCTTCTCGTCCTCCGCCGTCAGGACTAGAAACGCGATGGCCGCGCTGTCGAGCATCTGGGAAAGGCGCGCGATGTTCGTGATGCCAGCGACGGGAACTCGATTGAACTCATCCCAGGGCAGACGTAGTCTGTCCTGTACGAAGTCCTTAAGGTCCTTCCACATTCTGGACTGGCCGTGGCCAATGAAGACGTTCGTTCCGATTCGCTCCGAGCTGGAATGTGCCTTTTGCCTTCTCTCGAGGTGCGAGGCTGCAGCCCTAGCAATACGAGCGAGTTGTCCGCATGCCAGCGGCGCGGCCCGTAGGGCCGCGACCTCAGCAATTACGGCGATGTGGGGCGGAGTCCATAATCCCTGGGTTGCGGCAAGGGTATCACGAGACATGAACTGGCCTGAAGGCCGGAAGTGCGTGAGGATAGTGGCCTCTGTGAGAACGCTCGCGGCATTCACCTCATCTCGAAGGCGCTCAAGGTACGAATCCCCCGAATGAGCGGCCACCGTCTCCATGAGTGAAACTACTAGCGGGTGGATCTCCTCGAAGGCCGCCTTGCACTGGCCTGCCAGCGTCCTGGCTGCCGCTAGGTCCGAGTTTCCGGCTCGCCCGTGGATCACTTTGGTTACGGACTCGAGTGTGTATTCCTTCCAGGACCCACTTGTGTCGCCACCGAAGTACCCCTCATTTAGTCCCCACTCGCTAGAGAAATGTGCGCCCGCGGGTGGTGGTTTAAGGCCGTCGTAGTAGACGCGCGATTGGTAACCGAGCCACGAGCCGCTCCACGCCTCCCCGGCATCTTTGGCTGCTTCCTCAAGTTGGTCGAGCGGCGTTTTGATTTCGTCAGCTTCGGCGGCACGTTGCAACTGATCGAGGCGATCCGCCGCGGCCAGCAGCTCATCTGTTTCCTGGGGCACCTTTGCTCTCCTGGATGTGGCCGGCGGATCTAAAGGGCCGCTGGCTACCAAAGGGAAATGTCGAGGCCGTGCGGTTTGGGCCACTGGGCGGGCTGTCAGATGAGGTCGAGGGGGGCTTGGTCACCGCGTTCACCGATTTGCGTTACGGAACAGTATAGACCGCCAACGATCCAGCGGTTCTGCGGGACTCGCGCCGCCTTCCAGGGGTTTCCTCGTTCGACCCGCCTCTTAAGTGCCCCAGGACAGGCGATCTCGATGGCGGAGGGGTCGCAATGCGAGCGACCCGGCAGCGCCGACTGGTAGGATGCGCGCACCAGCCCTGTCATCAACCGACCGAAGGCCAGGCCAGGCTCCCCCCGAGTTTCCCAATCGCGGCCTCGATCCCACGAAGCTCGACCTTGATTTCCTGGATCTCTGCATTCGCCTGCCGGATCTCGTCCTCTTTCCGTGCGATATCCGCTCTTTTGCGTTCGATCGCAGCGGAGAGGTCTAGGAGCCTGTTGCGCGAAAACGGAAGGCCACAACGGGTTGTAGTCTTGTCTCGATCGTACCGCTAGGAATTGTGGTGTCGGGACGAAAAACGACTTTCATGCAACACGCTCCTAGCGGAGGTGGTCACTCAAGGGGCAGTCCGGGTTTCTGCTCAGATGCTCGAAATGCGCGGCGGCTCGTCCACCGGCTCGATGAGGGCGAACCTCCTCGCCACATCGGACGCACCTGAACTCAGGAGAAGCCAGCCCAGCTCGGCGCGCTTTCTCTCTCTCCCGTAGGGCTTCGTCGACTCCGATCTTGGTGCCGTCCAGCAAACACTCCGTAGATCGTGGCATTGTCTTGCCCCCTTGGACTGAGCAAGAGAATACATGCTCCGTAATCGAGGCTGCCGGCTGGAGTCTCCTCCATGGTGCCCCGGCTTTCGGGGCGTGTACGAACCCACAAGCGGTTGTCTAGCGTTAGTAGCCGTGCGCGTCGCTGTCGCGCACCCAGGGCAGTGCGGTCCTCGTATCATAAATCCTTGTGGCACAAGGCGGTACCACCTGTTACTACTTGACACACGACGAAAAGTGACGTATAATTGCGTTATGGTTACTAACGCGATCGCCATCAAGGCCGCCCAACTCGGCCGTTCCCTCGACGGAACGACCGCCCCTGACCTAGCCCAGATCACCGGGTGTTCCCTGCGCTCGGCGCAGCGCCTCCTCGCCTCCCTCGTTGCCGGAGGTGTCCTCGGGTGCGACGTGCCGGTTCGCAAGGGCCTCCCGCGTGGGCGAACACGGAATCGCTACTTCACTCTTACGGGCTGGTGGTAGGCCGATGGCCGACACCCTTCACTTCGCCTTTTGGATGCTCCTAGGTTCAAAGCCCAAGCGTGGTTGCGTGTACGAGCTGCTCGACCCCCGCGACGGCGGCATTCGCTACGTCGGCAATACGACACACAACCCACGGGAGCGGGTTTTGCACCTCCTAGACAAAGCGCGAAACGGCAGCCAGTCACCCCTCGGCAGAGGCATCCGCCGGATGCTCGCCCTGGGGATCACGCCAACGGTGGCGGTGCGGGCCATCGTGGCTGATGCGGCTGAGGCCCTTCGCCTCGGGGACGCCCTCACCGGGTTGCGATGGGCACAGGGGTGTGCCGAGTGGAATAAGGACAAGGCGTCCATAAACCGCGCCGAAGCGGCCCTAGTGTGTCGTCTCAAGAGATCCCAGCCATGACTCGCCGCTCAGGTCAGATCAGGTCGCGCGGGCCGGAGAAATGGTGCGTCACGGCGTTTGTGGGTCGGGACGCGAACGGAAAGCGCCAGTACACCTCCAAGGTCGTGAAGGGTGGGAAGAAGAAGGCCGAAGCCGCGCTGCGCAAGATGCTCGGTGACAAGGACGCCAACCGCCTCGGAACGCCGGACCGTCGCCCACTCGGCGAGTTCCTCAATATGTGGCTCCACGACGCGGTAAGTGTCCAAGTGCGGCCCTCGACGCTCGCCAACTACACGCGTGAGGTGACTACCTACATCAAGCCCTCGCTTGGCGCGATCCGTCTCGACAAGCTCAGCACCCTCCAGGTGCAGGCGTGGGTGCGGGGCCTCAGCGACCGGGGCCTCGCCCCCAGGACGGTCCGTGCGGCGGCGGGGGTGCTCAACGCTGCGCTCCGCTATGCCGTACGGCTACGGCTGCTCCCGTACAACCCGATGGCCGACGTGGTTCTGCCCCGCAAGCAAAGGCGTGAGCTGCGCATCCCCGGCCAGGCGGCGCGGGCCGCGCTGCTGACCGAATTGCGGGCAAACAAGCACTGGCCACTGTGGTGTCTGCTAATCACCGCGGGCCTGCGTCCCAGCGAGGCGCTTGGGCTTAAGTGGAGCGACTTATCGCCGGATGGCGTTCTCACCGTGCAACGGACGTTGACGCGCCTTAGGGGTTCGTGGTCGCTTATGGACACCAAGACGGCGTCGGGGCGGCGGCGGGTACCCCTGCCCGCTGAGACGGTGGAGGTACTGCGCGAGCACCACGAGCGCCAGGCCGAGGCGGCGGAGCGCTATGCAGGGTTCGCGGAGGACCTTGGCTTCATCTTCGCGAACGGGCTTGGCCAGCCCCTGGACTGGAACTCGGTGAGGCAGTGCCACTTTGCGCCCGCCTTGCGACGGGCTGTGATGACGTGCACCGTGTGCGGCCTCCGACTGCGGGAGCCGAGGCCGGGCACACTCGAACATGCCGGACCGGTGCTGGTGGGCGGTCACGCAACAGGGGGTGACCACGCGGCCGCTCCATTCAAAGAGCTGGAGGGCCTGACACCGTACTCGCTACGCCACCTGCATGCGAGCCTGTTGCTAGCGGGCGGTGTGAGCCTGAGGACTGTGAGCGAGAGGCTCGGTCACACTGATCCCGGCTTTACCCTGAGCACGTACACCCACTTGGTGCCCGGTTCCAGTGACGCCGCTGCGCTTGTGATTGGCGAGGCTGTGTTCGGCAAGGGAAAGAAGCCCGGACGGTGAGCGTTGGCATACCACTGGCATATTCTGAGCGTACCCCACGCAGGACAACACTGTGGGGACGTACTTCGCGGTGCTATATCAGGTTGAACCCGATTCTACCTTGGCTCCGGCCGCGCCCGGATGGCGCGCTCGGCCGCCGCGCGCGCGGCGGCGAGCGTCGCGGCGAGTTCCTCGTCCACCTCGAGCGGTTCGGTCTGGAGTTCTCCGACCTCCATCAGTTCGCCGGCTGCCATTCCGACGAGGCGGGCGAGCCGCGTCGCCGGGTGCCGCGGGGGCGACATGGTGATCGCCGCGACGAGCGGTGGCGGGAGTCCGGCCGCCGTGCCGGACGCGCGCCCGACGAGCGGCAGCAGGTGGTGGACGGACCGGTGCTGCAGCGCCGGTCCGCTCATCGGGGAGCAGGCGAGCGCCGTCGCGACCAACTCGAGCACCACCATCGGGAGGGCCGCAACGGTGATCGCCACGTCCTCGGCGAGACCGACCGTCGCGGCAAGCTTGCGTGCTGCAGCGATCCGGGCGAGGGTTGCGCGCCGGATCGGGTCGTCGCAGTCGGACCGACTCTCGCGGCGCCAGCGGGGGTTGCCGAGGATCAGGCGGACCCAGTCCGGCGCCTCCGCGCCCGCCAGCGCCCACGCCTCGTCGGCGCTCGCGGCGCTCGGGCCGTCCGGGGCGTCGAGGCCGTTGACGAGGGCGAGCAGGTTCCACGCCAGGACAGGCGAGTCTTCGAGGCGGACCGGCTGGCCGACGTCCAAGCGGCGGCCAATCCGCGCCGCGTCGTCGGGCCCGATGGGCAGCAGCGGCGGTCCCTGCACCACCCAGCGGTTGAGAAGCTCGCCGACGGCGAGAAACGTGTGGTGCGCGTCGGCGAGTGCGGCGGCATCGACGAGTTCGCCCTCGAGCTCGCCGACGATGTGCCAGAAGAGACCCTCGAGCGTCGCGGGATCGAGCGTCGTGTACGGAACCTCCTCGTCCGACTCGGCTGGAGGGTTGGTGTCGGCCCGGTACGCCGCCTGCATGACGAGGTTGTGGCAGTCCATCTCGAGGTCGATGTGCTTGTGGTCGGCGACCGGCCGGCTGGGGTCGAAACTGAAGCGCACGCGGTCTTCGCGCAGGAGCCGGCTCACCAGCGCGGTGGCCAGCGCGCGCGCGGATTCGACGAGGCTGGCGTGCGGGATCCCCGCGTCGCGCTCGAGGACCGAGGTGAACAGCTCGCCCTGGGTCTGCGACACCACCAGCGCCCGCAGCAGCACCTCGCGCGAGGCGAGCTTCCGGTGCAGCAGCCATGAACCGAGCCGCTCGGACGCCCGCGACGACGAAGCGAACGCGATCCGCCCGCAGTACACGTCGAACGCCCGCGTCACGTCGGACGTCGTCAGGAGTAGCCGTCCGGTGGCGTGGGTGAGGTGGAGCCACTCGAGCAGGTCGCCGAGGTACAGACGGCCGAGTGTCCCCGAAATATCGAGCATCCTTAACAGTATGAACCAAAGATGGGGCGCGGGCAAAGCGGGGGGAGCGAACAAGTGAAGAGTGAAAAGTTGGGAAAGCAGGAAAAAGGGAAGAAGGGAAAGGGAAGAGGGAAGATAGAGGAGGCAAGAGCGAGGGGCTTCGTCTTTCCTTTGCCCTTTTGCTCTTCCCCTTTGCAGTCAACTCTTCACTCTCAACTCTCAACTCTTCACTCCGCAGTTGGGGGCGGTTGCTATACTTTTGCGGCTTGGGGGCCGGAGGGCCGATCATGGATGCGACGGCGTATCAGGCGTGGAAGAGGAACCTCTACCGCCCCGCGGCGGCGCATGAGCGCAGCGATTTCACGACCTCCTCGGGTTTTCCGGTCGAGCCGGTCTACGGTCCCTGGGACGCCGCCGGCGCCGCCGAGGCGAACTCGCTGCCGGGCGAGTACCCGTTCACCCGCGGGATCCACCCCTCGATGTACCGGACCCGGCTTTGGACGATGCGGCAGTACGCCGGGTTCTCGACCGCCGAGGCGTCCAACCGGCGCTACCGCTACCTGCTCGAGCAGGGGCAGACCGGGCTGTCGGTGGCGTTCGACCTGCCGACCCAGATCGGCTACGACTCCGACGACCCGATGGCGCTCGGCGAGGTCGGCAAGGTCGGCGTTGCGATCTCTACCCTCGCCGACATGGAGGCGTTGCTCGACGAGATCCCGCTCGATCGCGTGTCGGTCTCGATGACGATCAACGCTACGGCGTCAACGTTGCTGGCGATGGTGTTGGCGGTGGCCAAGCGGCAGGGGGTGGGGTGGGACCGGGTCTCCGGGACGATCCAGAACGACATCCTCAAGGAGTACATCGCGCGCGGCACCTACCGCTTTCCCCCCCGCCCCTCGCTGCGGTTGATCACCGACGTGTTCGCCTTCTGCGCCCGGGAAGTGCCGAAGTGGAACACCATTTCGATCTCGGGCTACCACATCCGCGAGGCGGGCTCGACCGCGGTGCAGGAGGTGGCGTTCACCCTCGCCAACGCCCGCGAGTACGTGCGCGCGGCGGTCGCGGCGGGCCTGGCGATCGAGGACTTCGCGCCCCGCCTGTCGTTCTTCTTCAATGCCCACAACAACCTCCTCGAGGAGGTCGCGAAGTTCCGGGCGGCGCGGCGGATGTGGGCGCGGATGATGCGCGACGAGTTCGGCGCCCGCGACCCCAGGTCGTGGGTGCTGCGGTTCCACACCCAGACGGCCGGGTCCACCCTCACCGCCCAGCAGCCCGAGACCAACGTCGTGCGGGTCGCCATCCAGGCGATAGCGGCCGTGGCGGGAGGCACCCAGTCGCTGCACACCAACGCGATGGACGAGGCGCTCGCGCTGCCCACCGAAAGCTCGGCGCTGCTCGCGCTGCGCACGCAACAGGTCATCGCCTACGAGTCCGGTCTCGCCGACGTCGCGGATCCACTCGGGGGCGCGTACGTCGTCGAGGCGTGGACCGACCGCATCGAGGCCGAGGCGCGCGCCTACATCGACAGGATCGAGGCGATGGGCGGGGCGCTCGCCGCGATCGAGCACGGCTTCCAGCAGCGCGAGATCCACGAGGCGGCGTACCGCACGCAGCGCGCCATCGAGGCGGGCACGCAGGTGGTGGTCGGCGTCAACAAATTCAGGCGCGAGCAAGAGGTGCCGATCCCGACGTTTCGGGCGGACCCTGCGGTGCAACAGGAGCAGGTGGCGCGTGTCGTGGCGGTGCGCGCGCGGCGCGACGCGGCGCGGGTGCGGCGGGCGCTGACGGCGCTCGGGGAGGCGGCGCGCGGCCGCGACAACCTAATGCCGCCGATCGTCGAGGCGGTGGAGGCGTACGCGACCCTTGGCGAGATCGCGTCGGCTCTGGTCGCGGTGTTCGGCGAGCACCGGGAGGGGGTGGCGCTGTGAGGAACGTGGTCCGTGGTCCGTGGTCCGTGGTCGGTCTCGCATGTGTCGCGTTTGTCCTGCTGGTTTCGTCGCCGGCGGCCGGACAGGAGCGGGCGACGCTCAGGGTTCTGTTCACCTCGGACATGCACGCCCACGTGCTGCCGTTCGACGACGTGCGGGAGCGCCCGGCGCGCGGTTCGATCGCCCAGGTCGCCACCGTCGTGGCGCGCGAGCGCCAGGCTAGCCCCCTGAGCGTGGTGCTCGACGGCGGCGACGAGATCGAGGGAACGCCGCTCGAGTACTACGCGATCGCCGCCCCCGGCGCGCCCGGCGCGGACCCGGCGATCGCCGCGATGAACATCGTGGGCTACGATGCGGTGGTCCTCGGCAACCACGAGTTCAACTTCGGCCTCGACGTGCTGCGGCGCTCGATGGCGCAGGCGCGCTTCCCGTGGCTCGCCGCCAACCTGGGCGGTGCGGAGCAGGCGAGGCTCCCCGTGGGCGGCGAGTTGGTGATCGAGCGCGGCGGCGTCCGCATCGGTATCCTCGGCCTCACCAACCCCAACATCCCGCACTGGGACCCCCCGGAGCACTGGCGCGGCCTCACCTTCGCCGACCCGGTCGCGGTCGCGGCCGCGCGCGTCCCCGAGCTGCGCAAGCGCGCGGACGTGGTCATCGTGGTGGTCCACAGCGGGTTCGAGCGCGACCTCGCTACCGGCGCCCCGGAAGGGACAGACAACGAGAACTTCGGCTGGCGGCTCGCACAGCTCCCCGGGATCGACCTCCTGCTCACCGGCCACACCCACCGCAACATCCCGCCGCAGCGGCTCGGCGCCACCGTCGTCGCCCAGCCGGGGCGTTGGGGGGAGTTCGTCACCCGGGTGGACCTCAACCTCGCCCGCGAGGGTGGGGCCTGGAAGGTGACCGGCTGGAGCGGAGAGAACGTCCCGACCGCGCGCGAGGCCCCGGACCCACGGGTGGTGGCCGAGGCGGCACCAGAGGAGGCGAAGGTGAAGGCCGAGCTGGCGCGCCCGCTCGGTGAGCTCACGGCGCCGCTCGAGGTGACGGCCCTGCCGCTTGCCGACGACCCCGGCGTGGACCTCATCCACGCGGTGCAGCTCGAGGCCACCGGCGCCCAGCTCTCGCTCGCGGCGCCTCTCGGCGGCGGGCGCACGGAGTTTCCCGCCGGCCCGCTGACGCCGCGCCTGGCGCACGCGCTCTACCCGTACCCCAACACCCTGGTCGTCGTGCGCCTCACCGGCGCCGAGCTCGAGGACGTCCTCGAGCACGCCGTGCGGGGGTGGACCGGGGTCGCCTGCGCCGGCGCGGGGTGCGCCCTCGAGCGCAACCGCGAGCTGCCGACCTACAACTACGACACGCTCGAGGGCGCCACGTACCTCGTGGACCCGACCGCACCCGTCGGGCGGCGCATCCTCGGGCTACGCGTCGCCGGCAAGCTCGTGCAGCCCGGCGACACGTTCACGGTGGCGATCAACTCGTACCGCGCCGCCGGGGGCGGCGGCTACCCGCACCTCGCGACCGCACCGCGCGTTAAGGAGATCGACCGCCCGATGGTGTCGCTGATCGTCGACTATTTCACGCGGCACGGCCGCATCACGCCCGCGGCGGACGACAACTGGGCGTTCACCATCCCTCTCCGCGACGCCACAACCGCCCGAGCCGCCGCACCCGCACCGTAGGCCCCGGTGGCCGCAGAACCCGGGCGATCGGGTTGCGTCGGTTCACGCCGCCTTCACCACCAGCCATCGGCGGCCTTCACAGGCGCGACCCATCGTGGACCTCCGGGGGCCGGCCGACGCGGTCCCGGGAGGACTGAAGATGCACTTCAAGAGGATGGACATGCACGTGCACTCCTGTCACTCGTCGGAAGCGATTCCAGGAGCTGCCGGTCAGCGGGTTGACCGTCCACATCAACGTCTACGGCCACTCGCTTTCGCAGCACGACGAGTTGCAGCGGCGGCGTGGCGACGCCTTCGAGATCGCCCGCTTCTGCAAGGACCAGGGGCTGTTCTTCTGCTGGAACCACCCCTTCTACCGCGAGAACCTCTCGACCATCGAGGAGCGGGAGTTCATGCGCCTGGTGGCCGAGGTGCCGGTGCTGGAGGTCCGCAACGGCGGCCGCATGCAGTTGCTCAACGTCCTTGCCGAGGAGGTCGCCGTGTGCGAGGGCAAGGGGCTGCAGGGCGGCAGCGACACGCACACCGGCAACATCGGTTCGGTCTACACCGCCGTTCCGTGCAGCTGCGCTGATGGGTTCTTCAGCGGCATCCTCGCCGGCGAAAGCCGCGTCGTGGGCCGGCATTCGACGAGGCACGACTTCATGTTCCACAACTACCTTGTCGGGGCGCGGCAGACTGTCGCCTCGGCCTGCGAGCAGTTGGGCTCGCCGCTGGCACGGTCGCGCGTCCGCTGGCTCGGGGTTCTGGCGGTGTTGCTCTCGCCGTGGATCGTGCGGCGCCACTTCCGCGGTCAGCTCGAGATGGCGCGGATTGCGCTCAGCAACCTGTCGGCGTTCGGTGAGCTGCCGCGCACGCTCCTCGACGCTGCCTGACCGGCGTCGCGCCCGCGCTCAGAGGGTGCGCATCAGTTCGACGATGCGCGGCGTGCCGAACTTCGGCAGGCGCACGTAGCCGGACCAGGCTGCGGCCGCGAGCGTGCCGTCGTCGAGCCACTCGCGCAGCCACTCGGCGGCGTGCCGCGGGTCATCCTGCTTGAGGCCGGCGCCGAGCTGACCGGCGAGGCCAGCGTCCTCAGCCCAGGCCCGGAAAACCGCCGCGACCTCGGCGCGGACGCCGGCGACCAGGGCGAGACGAATCGTACCTGCGAGGACCGGGGCGCTTAGCGAGTTGAGCAGGGCGCGGGCCATGCCCGCCTGCGCCCCGGCCCCGCCGCTCGAGCCAGCGCACCGCCGCGGTCGGGGGCGACTGGTCGCGATGGGGGTGGAAGTGGGGGATCGCGGTGATCGCCTCGAGGAGGCGGCGCGTCGGCCGGCCGAGGAGCGGCACCTGCGACAGGCGCGACAGCGCCTCATAGCCCGAGCGTACGCGCCGCCAGCGGCCCACTTCGCTCGCGCCCGCCAGCGGCGGTCGGTCGATCTCGAGCACCGGGGTGTTGAGCGCGTCGGCGAGCGCATGGGCGGCGCGCAGGTGGCCGTACCCCATGTCGATGGCGACCACCGTGATGGGGCCGGCGAGCGGTCGGGAGCGACTTGGGGCGTCATTCGGGCCGCGAGAATAGCAGGGGACGCCAGCGTCACACCCGCTTCGCGCCATCCTCGCGCGGCCTTCACGCCGGGAGGCAAGAGTGGGATCCGTGGTCGTCGGAGTCGCCGCCGTCGTTGTGATCGCCGGGCTGGGCGCGAACGCCTTGATGGCGTGGGCGGCGCGGCGCCAGCTCACCGTGTTGCCGCCGCCGGCAGGTGAGCTGCCGCCGGTCTCCATCCTCAAGCCGCTCAAGGGAGCCGACGCCGGTCTCGCGGCCAACCTCGAGAGCTTCTTCCGGCTCGCCTACCCCCGCTATGAGGTCATCCTCGGCGTGGCCGAAGCGGAGGACCCGGCGCTCGCCGTCGCCCGGCGAGTGGCGGCCGCCCACCCGGAGGTACCGTCGCGGCTCGTCGCCGACTCCCGGGAGGTGGGCCTCAACCCCAAGGTCAACAACCTCGCCAACCTCGCGCGATACGCAAGCCACGACGTGCTGCTGATCTCCGACTCGAACATTCGAGTGCGCCCGGGCTACCTCGCCGACCTCGTGGCCCACCTCTCGCAGCCTGGCGTGGGGCTGGTCTCGTCGCCGTTCCGCGCGGCTGCCGCCGGAGGAACCGGCGGCACGCTCCAGGCGCTGCAGCTCAACACGTTCGTCCTCGGCGGCGTCGCCGCCCTGCACCGCCTGCTTGGCGGCGTCTGCGTCGTGGGAAAGTCGATGCTACTGCGTCGCGCCACCCTCGAAGCCATCGGCGGCTTTGCCCTCCTGGCCCGCTACCTCGCCGAGGACCAAGTGTGCGGCGAGGAGGTGGCGCGCCGCGGGCTTGCGGTTTCGGTTAGTGGCTACGTCATCGACAACGTGCTCGGGACCCTCTCGTTGCGCAGCGCGGTAGGCCGTCACCTGCGCTGGGCGCGGATCCGCCGGCGCATGAGCCCGGCCGGCTACGCCGGCGAACTGCTCCTCCAGCCGGTGTTCCTGGCGGGGATTGCGGCCGTTGCCGACCCCGGTCTGGCCACGGCCCTGCTCCTGGCCGCAACTGTGGCGGCTCGTGCCGCCGTCGATGCAGTCGCCGAGCGCGCGGTCGGCGTGCGCCGGCCCCTGGCGGTCTATCCGCTGCTCTCGACGGCCCGCGACCTGGTCGTGGGCGCGGTGTGGGCCGTCCCGTTCGTGTCCTCTACGGTGGCATGGCGCGGACGGACGTTCGCAATCGGGCCGCGAACGCTGCTGGTCGGCGCCGAAGTCCCGGATTCCGGCACAGCCGGGCGTGCTGGCGAGCCGGTTGAGCCGGCGCTCGCTGGGTTCTAACGGCGTGCCTGCAACGGGGGCTCGACGCCGGCGAGGCGCGAGACGAACGCGGCCACCTGGGTGAGCGACGCCTCGGCGACCCGGCGGCGCGGGACGCCGGCGCCGCGGGCCAGCCAGATCGCGGCCATCTCGGGGTGGGTGTCGAGGTAGCCATGCCGGCCGTTGGACTCGGCGGGCGCATGCCACGGCGCGCCGGGGGCGGCGATCCCGGAGTCGGCGGAGAACCCCGGGTGGAAGAACACGACGAGGTCGCCGGAGGCGGGGGCGTCGAGGCCGACCGCGGCGAGGCCCTCACGGGGGATGATCGTCTCGACCACGTTGCTGCCGTCGACCTGGGCGCGGGCGAGCGCCACGGCCGCGGCCTGGATCACCGCTGCCATGTCCGCCGGCTCGACCACCCCCGCGGGCTCGCGCCCCTTGAGGTTGACGTACAGGTGGGCGCAACCGCCGCCCGCATATGCCGCGATCCGCGACGACGGCGCGACGCGCCAGCGGTCCCCGACCTTCTCGGCAGCGGCGAGGCCGGCGTGTTGCAGGAGTTGGTTGACCTGGACGCTCTCCCACGCCGGCGCCATGCCGTGGTCGGAGACGATGACGAGCGCGTCGCGGGTGAGGTCGAGCGCGCGCGCCAGCTCGCCGACGGCGCGGTCCCCGGCCCGGAACGCCTCGGTGACGGCCGCGCGGGCGGCCGTGGCCCGCACCGGCGTGTAATTGGATTGCCTCGGGTCGACGAGGAGGAACCGGTGCTCGACCTCGTCCACGATCGGCTGGTCAAGCAGCAGCAGCTCGAAGCGTTCGCGGGCGATCGCGGTTTTGGCGCAGGTTGTGAAGTACTCGGAGAAGCGCCGCATCTGGACGAGCATCTCGGGGACGGTGATCCCCTCGTGGCCGGCCTCGCGCCGAGCAAGGGCGCGGTCGTCGGGGGGGCCGGGCCAGAACCCGGCGGCGGCCTCGAGCGCCTCGCGGAACGCCCGCGGGTACGCCTCGGTGGCGTAGAAGCCGCCACGGTAGACCGTGACGCCGTCGAGGTTCGCGGGCAGCGCTTGCAGCAGGCACCAACCGCCGACGGTGCGCGAGCCGCCATCCGGGTGCGGCGCGCGCAGCCGGAGCGGGAACCACTCGCCGGCACGGACGCGCGCTGTGACCCCGTTGCCGAGATCGGCATCGTCGTCCACCACGAGGGTGTCGTAGTCCACTTTGCGGTCGTCGCTGGTGTCGAGCGCCGTGAGGGTGAACGTCACCGCGGCGGGGAGACCCTCCCCGGAAAGGTCGACGCTGAACGTCGTTTGCCGCGCTGGCGAGTCGCTGGTCCAGCCGGGCGGCAGGATGACCGTCGTGAAGCGGGACGCCGCAAACGTGAGCGTCCGCGCTCCCGCGAACGGGGTGTTCACGTAGGTCGTGCCGAAATCGGCGGTGCGCGACGGCGCCGTGCCGTCGCAGCCGGGGAACTCCAGCACCCCGACGCGTTTGCCCTGGCGCCGGAACGCCTGCCAGATCGGCTCGGCGCCCCACGGCGCCGCGAACCCCGACGCGTCTTGACCGATCGGCGCGCCGGGGAGCTTGAAGACGTTCGCGACGATCCCCGTCACGGCGGGGAACGCGCCGGTGGCGATCGAGGCGTGGCTCGGAGCCGTGAGCGTCGGGTTGACGGGGATGGCGCGCTCCACCACGTACCCGCCGGTGAAGGCGGCCACGCCGTCGGGGTCGGTGTAGACCCCCTGGCGAAGGTTGTCCAGGTGGCGCGCGGCGCCGAAGCCGTCGAGGGAGAGTAGGACGACCCGGCGGGCCGGCGGCGCCGGCGGGGTGGCCGGCCGGGCGGTGTCGGCCCCAGCGCACGCAAGCGCGACGATCGCGACGGGGGCCAGAAGTGCAGTCGGGGCGTGCATGAGATGAGTGTAACCAACCACGCGTCGCTACGCTGCGCCGGCCGACGGGGAGGTTGCGTCTTCACGTCGTCTTCACGCTCGGAGGCGAGCATCCGCTGCGGCAGTTGACAGCTGCCGGCCCGGGGGAGGAACGTGGTGTAGCGCGATGAGCGGGACTCGGGATGCCGGTCGCCGACGTCGGTCTCGAGCCGCCCAACGGGGAAGCCGTCGAGCCGCAGCGGGGCTCGGCGCGAGGGCGGTTCGCGCAGGGGGTGACATGCCTGAACGGTTGCTGGAGCACGACCTCGAGGAACTCAAGAAGCTCCTGCTCACCATGGCGGGAGAGGTGGAGCGCCAGCTCGGCCTGGCGATCCGGGCGCTGGTCGAGCGCGACAGCGCGCTGGCGGAGGCAGTGATCGCGGGGGATTCCCTCATCGACCAGCGCGAGGTGGAAGTGGACCACCGGGTCGTCGAGCTGATCGTCCGGACGCGGCCGATGGCGCGCGACCTCCGCCTCGTAATGACCGCGATCAAGATCGCGCCCGACCTCGAGCGCGTCGCCGACCATGCCGTCTCTATCGCTCGCCAGGCGCTGCTACTCAACCAGGTGCCGCCCCTCAAATCGTTCATCACGATCCCGCGGATGGCCGACGCCGCCACCGCGATGGTGCGCGACGCCATCGGCGCGTTCGTGCAGGGCGACTCGCAGGGCGCCCGCCAGGTCATCGCACGCGACGACGAGGTGGACGGGATGCACGAGCAGGTCTTCCGCGAGCTCCTCACGTACATGATGGAGGACCCCAGGACGATCCACCGCGGCCTGGCGCTGCTGCTGGCTTCGCGCTCGCTCGAGCGCATCGCCGACCAGGGCACCAACATCGCGGAGCAGGTGGTGTACCTGGTCGAGGCGGAGGACATCCGGCACCGTCACGGCGAGGGGGGGAGCCAGGAGTGAGCCCGGTCGCGCGCGTGTTCGTGGTCGAGGACGACGCCGACATCGCGGCGATGGTGCGGCGGCAGCTGGAGCGCACGGCCTCGTGCACGGCTACGACGTTCGCGCGCGGCGACGAGTTCCTGGCGGCGTGCGAGGTCGCGACACCTGACCTCGTGGTGCTCGACCTCAACCTCCCCGACACCGACGGGCTGGTGCTCTGCCGGGAGCTGAGGGCATGGGAGGCGACGCGGACCGTGCCGATCCTGATGCTCACCGCGCGCGCCGCCGAGGGCGACCGCGTCGCCGGCCTCGACCTCGGCGCCGACGACTACCTGACCAAGCCGTTCTCGCTGCGGGAGCTGTCCGCGCGGGTCGCCGCGCTGCTGCGGCGGGTGGAGTGGGAGCGCGGCACGCCGGGCGGGGTCTACCGCGACACCCGGCTCGACGTGGACCCCGCGCGGTTCCAGGTCACCCGCGACGGGGCGGACGTCCACCTCACCCGCAGGGAGTTCGCGGTGCTCTGGCACCTGATCTCGCTGGCGGGCCGAGTCGCCTCGCGCGAGCAGATCCTCGACGCCGTGTGGGGGCTCGCCTCCAGCGTCGATCCCCGCACGGTCGATGCGCACATCCGCACGCTGCGGAAGAAGTTGGGCGACGACATCATCGAGACGTTGATCGGCTCGGGCTACCGGTTTCGAGGCCAGCCGTGAGGCCGCGCGCCTCCATCGGGCTGCTCGTCGGTATCGCGACGCTGCTCGCGGCGCTTGCGGCGCTCACCGTGGACCACGCCGTGCGCCGGAGCGAGGCCGCCGTCACGGTTGCCGAGCGGCTCCACCTTGCGTCCGACGCGCTCGCGCCGGATGCCGCCGCCCTGTTCGCGCTGGCGCCGGAGCAGGCCGACGCGACGATCCGGCGCTGGTCCGCCCTGAGCGGGTTCCGCGTCACCCTGATCGACGCCGACGGGGGCGTTCACGCCGACTCGTGGGCGTTCTTCGGGCCGCTGCCCCGCCTCGAGAACCACGGCAGCCGGCCCGAGGTGACTGCCGCCCGCGGCGCCGGTGTGGGGGTCGGCCGCCGGCGCTCCGCCACCACCGGGCGAGTGACCACGTACCTCGCGCACCTGGTCGGGCCGCCGGACCGCCCGCTCGGGTTCCTGCGGCTGGCACAGGAGGACCCAGCGGACGAGTCGCCGTGGGCGGGCGCGCTCGCGGCCGTCGCCGCCGCGCTTATTGCCGGCGGCGTCGCGTCGCGCTGGGAGCGGCGGCGCCACGACGCGGTGGCGCGCCACCTGGCCGCGTGGACGGACCTGCCGGCGGACGCCGGACTGGAAGCGATCGCCGGCGATGTCGACCGGCGGTTCAGGACCCTCCGCGAGGGGCTCACCCGCGAGGTCGAAGCGACCCGCGCGGCGCTCGACCAGGTCGCCGAGGGCATCGTGCTCCTCGACCGCGAGGGCGTTGTGCGCTACGCCAACTCGGCCGCCTCGACCCTGCTCGGCGGGACCCCGGCCGCCGGGCACGCGCTCGTCGAGGCGGTGCGGATCCCCGAGGTGCTGAGCGTCGTGCACGAGGTGCTCGCGGGCGGGGGGACGCGGCACACCAGCGCCACCGGCGCCGACGGCCTCGAACTCGCGGTCCGGGCCGCCGCGCTGTCGCATCCGGTGCTGGCGGTCGCGGTGGTGCTGACCGACGTGCGCGGCGAACGCCAGCTCGAGCGGGCGCGGCGGGCGCTGGTCGCGGACCTCGCCCACGAGCTGCGCACCCCCCTGACCGTGCTGACCGGGTTGACGGAGGAGCTTGCCGAGGCCGGGGCCAACGCCGAGCTTGCCGCGACCCTCGCCCGCCAGGTGCACAAGCTGCGCGCGTTCGCGCAGGACCTCGAGGAGCTGGCGCGGATCGAGTCCGGCCAGGTCCGGCTCGACCTCGCCGAGGCCGACGCGGCTGCGGTCGTCCGCCAGGTGCTCACCGAGTTGGGCGCGGGCGCCCGCGAGGCCGGCGTGGCTCTGACGCAGGAGGGCGGCCCGGCCATGGTGCGCACCGATCCGGTGCGGCTCGCGCAGGTGCTCGCCAACCTGGTGGACAACGGCATCCGCTACAACCGGACCGGCGGCCGCGTGATGGTCACCACCGGCACCGAGGAGCGCGAGGTGCGGATCGAGGTCGCCGACGACGGCCTCGGCATCCCGGCCGCCGAGATCCCGCTCGTGTTCCAGCGCTTCTACCGGGTGCGCCGCCAGGCGGAGCGGACGGGTGGCAACGGGTTGGGCCTCGCGATCGTCAAGCACCTCGCGCACGCGCTCGGAGGGACCGTCACGCTCGCCTCGTGCGAGGGCGACGGCACGACGGTGACGGTGGTGCTCCCGGCGGCCGGCCCGGTGGCCTGAGCCCGGACGCACGAAGGCCCCCATCGCGGGGGCCTCCGGGAGGAAGCGCAGACCCGGGCTACTCCTTCGGTTGCTGCAGCGCCTTCATCAGGGCGGTGCCGAACGCGCTCACCTCGGCCTTGCGCTCGACCTTCTTCTCCTCGTTCCAGCGCCGGAACTCCTTGACCACTTTGCCTTCCTTGGCTTTCTTGACCGACAGCGAGATGCGCTTGCGCGCCGGATCGACCGAGAGGACCGTCGCCGAGATGCGGCTGCCGGCGGCGAAGCGGGCCGCAAGGTCGCCGCCCCTGGGGACGTCGGTCTCCGACGCCGGGATCAGGCCGGTGAGGCCAGGTTCGAGCTGGACGAATACGCCGAAGTTGGCGGTCCGCTCGACGAGCCCTTCCACGATCGTGTCGGCGGGGTAGCGGCCGGCGGCGTCGGCCCACGGGTCGGAGGTCGCGACCTCGCGCAGCGTCAGCGACAGGCGCCGGCGCTCCATGTCGAGTTCGCGCACCCAGCCGCGCACGGGAGCACCAGGGGCGAGCGTCTCGTCGTCCAGCTTCATCCCGGGCGGCAGCTGCGAGACGTGGATCAGGCCGTCCACGCCGGGGAGCAGCTCCACGAACACGCCGAACTCCGTCTTGCGCGCCACCGTGCCGTCGAACGTAGCACCGGACGGGAAGCGGTCCGCCACCTCGGTCCAGGGGTCCGGCTCGAGCGCCTTCATCGAGAGCGCGATGCGCCCCTTGCCGCGGTCGGCCTCGAGCACCTTGGCCCGCACGGAGTCGCCGATCTTGACGACCTGGGAGGGGCGGACGCCGACCCGGTGCGAGAGCTCGGAGATGTGCACCATGCCGTCCACGCCGCCGAGGTCCACGAACACGCCGAAGTCCCGAATGCTCTTGACCGTGCCCTCGATCTCGGCGCCCACGGCGATGCGCGACCAGGCGGCGCCGGCGGCCGCCTCGCGCTCGTCCTTGAGCACCTGGGCGCGGGAGACGACCAGCGACGCGAGGTCGTTCGCAAGCTCGGTGATGCGGAAGAGGAAGCTCTTCCCGAGGTAGGCGTCGACGTTGCGCGGGAAGCCAAGGTCGATCTGGGACATCGGGCAGAACGCGCGGAGCCCGGCGATCGAGACGTCGTAGCCACCCTTGTTGCGGCCCGTGACCTTGCCCTCGACGGGCACGGCGTTGTCGTACGCGCCGCGCAGCGCCTCGCGCTCCCGCCGCTCGATGGCGAGCTTGTGCGAGACCCGCAGCTCGGGCGAGAGCGCGATGATCACCGCGTCGAGTCCGTCTCCCGGGCGCAGCTCGCCGAGCTCGGTGCGGTCCATGACCGCCTCGGACTTGCCGCCCACGGCCACAAGGGCGATGTCGCCGTGGACCGCCATGATCGTGCCGGTGACCAACTGGCCGATCTCGAGCTCGTCCTGCTGGAACGATTGGGCCAGGGCCTCAGCAAAGCTCTGGTCGGTGTCGGTTGGGTTGTTCTCGTTGCTCATCGTCCGATCCTCGCCGCCTGGGCCTGCTCCAGGCGCAGCCTCTCGGGCTGAGCCCGACATTCTACACCCATTCGATCCGGAGGGCCGGCGGAGGCAAAACCGGCTTGGCGTATCCTGAACTTGAGCGACTCTCCCGACGGGTGTAACGTCGAGTCCGATGGACCCGACATCGTTACGGCAGTTCGCGGCGCTCGCACCCCCGGATGCGCTCAAGATCGTGCTCGTGCTCTTCCTCTCGTTCCTGCTCGGGCTCGAGCGCGAGGGGCGCAAGGCGCACGCCGGGCACTACATCTTCGGCGGGGTGCGGACGTTCCCCCTGATCGGCCTCGTCGGGTACACGATGGCGCTCCTGGCGGGCGGCCAGATCCTGGCCGTGGCGCTCGGGCTCGTGGTGGTCGGCGCGTTCCTCCTGGTCTCTTACCTCCACAAGCTCGCGAGCGCGGAGGACGCCGGCGTCACCACCGAGATGTCCGGCCTCGTCACCTACCTGCTCGGCGCCGTCGTCTTCTACGGCTACTACTGGGTGGCTGCGACGGTCGTCGTACTCTCGATGCTCTTGCTCGAACTCAAGACCGCCCTCGAGGGGTTGAGCGAGCGCCTCCCCTCGGAGGACGTGATCACCTTCACCAAGTTCCTGCTCCTGACGGTCGTGATCCTGCCGGCGGTACCGAACCGGGAGTTCGGGCCGTTCCAGCTCAACCCGTTCAAGACCTGGCTGGTGGTCGTCGCGGTGAGCGGCATCTCCTACGGCAGCTACGTCCTCCAGCGGGTGACCCGGAAGCGCGGCGGGATCGTTCTGGCCGCGCTGCTCGGGGGTGCCTACTCCTCGACCGTGATGACCGTCGCGCTGGCGCGGCGAGGGCGGCGCGAGAACCGGCCGAACCTGTTTGCCGGCGCGATGCTGCTGGCCTCCGGCACCATGTATCTGCGAGTGGTCGTCCTCCTCGCGATCTTCAGCCACCCCCTCGCGGCGCGGCTTGCGACCCCGTTTCTCCTCCTCGGGGCGGCGGCGATCCTCGGCGGCTTCCTGTGGTCGCGCCGGCCCGACCCGGCGCACGGCGCCCTGGAGCGCGAGTACGAAGCGAGGAACCCGCTCGAGCTGCGGGTCGCATTCCTGTTCGCCGGGGTCTTCATGGCGCTGTTGGTGATCACCAAACTCGTCCTGGAGGCGTTTGGCACGCCGGGGGTCCTCGCGCTGGCCGCGCTGATGGGCGTCACCGACGTGGACCCGTTCATCATGGGGTTGACCCAGACCGCCGGCGTCGCCGCCCCGCTGGCCGCCGCCACGGCCGCGGTGGTCGTCGCCACCGCGAGCAACAACCTCATCAAGGGGATCTACGCGTTCGCGTTCTCGGACCGCCCGACGGGGATCCGCGGCCTCGCGGGGCTGACCGCGCTGGCGCTCGCCGGCCTGCTGCCGCTGCTCCTGCTGGCACGTTAGCATCTGGGGGTGTCCGGCCGGGCCGCCCCGGGGATCGCCGCGAGCCCGGGCGCCTGCGTGCTAGACTCGCGGCCGTGCGTCCGCCCCTCGCTTTTCCTGCAGCCGGAGGGCTGGAACTTCGCAGCGCCGTGACGCCTTTTCGACAACCCGTGTCGACCAAGCCCACGTAGCCGGGAGGACAAGCCCCTCATGGTGAGCGTTCCGTTGTTTCTCTTCGTCACCACCGTCGCCGTCGCTCTCGTCTTCGACTTCTTCAACGGCTTTCACGACGCCGCCAACTCGATCGCGACCGTAGTGTCCACGCGCGTGCTCTCGCCGGGACTTGCTGTGGTCTGGGCGGCGTTCTTCAACTTCATCGCGGCGTTCATCTTCCCGCTCAAGGTCGCGACGACGATCGGCAAGGGGCTGGTCGTGCCGGCCGCGGCCACGGAGTACGTGATCCTCGCCGGCCTGATCGGCGCCATCGCCTGGGACATCATCACATGGTACTTCGGCCTGCCCACGAGCTCGTCCCACGCCCTGATCGGTGGCTTCGCCGGCGCCGCGATCGCCAAGGTCGGTTTCGGGGCGATCATCTACAGCGGCTGGACGAAGACGATCGCCTCGATGTTCATCTCGCCGGTCATTGGGTTGATCATGGGTTTTCTGCTGATGATTGGCGTGGCGTGGCTGTTCCGCGACTCGCTCCCCGGCCGCGTGGACAAGCTCTTCCGCAAGCTGCAGCTCGTCTCGGCCGGGTTGTACAGCCTCGGCCACGGCGGCAACGACGCACAGAAGACGATGGGGATCATCGCGATCCTGGCGTTCACCTACGAGAAGTCGATCGGTCGCCACCCCACTGACATTCACGTCGCATTCTGGACGATCATCGCGTGCCACGCGGCGATGGCGCTTGGCACCCTTTCGGGGGGATGGCGGATCGTCAAGACGATGGGCTCGAAGATCACCAAGCTCAAGCCGGTCGGCGGGTTCTGCGCCGAGACCTCGGCGGCGCTGACGCTGTTCGCCAACTCCTACCTCGGGATCCCGGTCTCGACGACGCACACGATCACCGGCGCCATCATGGGGGTGGGGGCGACGCAGAGGCTGTCGGCGGTGCGCTGGGGCGTCGCGACGCGAATCGTTTGGGCGTGGGTGCTCACCATCCCGTGCTCGGCGCTGATGGCCGCACTCGTGTTCCACGCGATGGGGTTGTTCCTGAAGGTGTAGCCGGGGGTTGGCCGCGCCGGGACGGCCCGCCCGTCGGGCAAGGTCGCCCTACGAGCTCTTGAGGATGATCGTCTCGATCGAGTTCGCCGCGTCCTCGCAGCGGTCGGTTGCTTCCTCGAGAAAGGCGTAGAGGTCCTTGAGCTTGATCACCTGGATGGCATCCGTGGCGTTGGCGAAGAGGTCACCGAGCGCCTCGCGGTGGAGGACGTCGGCCTCGTTTTCGAGGCGGTTGATCTCGACGCACGCGGTCATCGCCTCGCTGTAGCGCTTGCCGTCGTGGAGCACGACGACCGCCTTGTGCACCTGCTCGGCCGAGGCCACGAGCAGGTGAGCGAGCGCCTTGAGGTGGGGCGGGATGGTTTCGATCTTGTAGAGGACGAGGCGCTGCGCCGCGGCGTCGGTCGAGTCGAGGATGTCGTCCAGGCGGGAGGCCAGCGAGTGGATGTCCTCGCGGTCGAACGGCGTAATGAACGTCGCGTTGAGCTTGGCCAGCGCCTCGTGGGTGATGCGATCGCCCTCGTGCTCCACTTCCTTTAGCTTTTCAACCTTCGCCTTCAGGTCCGTCGGGTCGTCGAGGATGTCGCGGAAGAGTTGCGTCCCGCGGACGATGTTGGCGGAGGCGCTGTCGAAGAGGCGCAGGAAGTCGGTTTTCTTGGGCAGGAACCAGCGCATCGCAACCCCCGGGTGCCGGGCGGCACCGGCGGATTATAGACCCGCCGCGGCCTCGGCCCGCGCGGCGTCCTCATCCTCGGTGGTCCGCTCCTGCGGGTGGCCGGATGCGGGCCCGGGCGCCCCCGCGCCCGAGCCCGCATGCTCCTGCGCCCGCGACCGGACAGGGCGATCCGCG
>PKYI01000069.1 GCA_003133645.1 Acidobacteriota bacterium
GCCGCCCGCCTCGGCCGCTCGCGGGCCGCCGGCCTCGCGGCGGCCGGCGTCGGCCTTGCCGCGGCGGTCGGTTGGGGGTTCCCCGCCGTGTGGCACATCCACCGCCACCGGCTACCCGTGGTCGCGGCCCTCGCCGCCGCCGCCGGCGAGGGCCCGGGCGTTCTGATCTACGAGGACCAGCTGTTCTCGTTCCGCAACCTCGCCGCCATCAGCGGCCAGCTGCCGGTGGACTCGCTCCGCGTGACCGAGATGCAGCGGGCCGGTCCCCGCATCGCGGGCGCCCCGCTCTGGCTGCTGGCGGAGCAGCCCGGTGAGGACCTGCCGTGCCCGGCGTCGCGGGTCTTCGAGTTCGACTGTCGCCAGGCGCGGGTGTGGCGTCTCTCGCAGGAACGGTTCCTGCACGTGCGCCTGGTCAAGAACCCCGTGCTGGTGGCCCGCGGAGGGAATCCGGTCGAGTTCGACGGCGCCAGGCGGTTCGTCTGGTGTGGCGCTCACGCCGCGCTTCTGGCCCCCCGGGTGAGCGGCCCGGGGACCCTCACGCTGGCCGTCGAAGTCCACCCGAACCTGCACGATGTCCCGGCCGAGGCGCGGGTGGCGGGCGTCCGCACCTGGAGCGAGCGGGTCTCCGGCGGACCGCGAGTCATCCCGGTCCCGGTGCCGCCGGCTGCGAACTCCCCGAATCTGCTTTGGGTCGAACTCGACCTCGGGGCGCAGGCCGGGTCGTCGGGGGATAACCGGGCGCTCGCGCTGCGCATCTTCGACGTGTCGCTGCAAGCCCCGCCGCACGTCGTGCCGCCGCTCACCTTCCTCCCCCAGCGTGATTCGCTGCTCGGCGCCTGCGCCGAGGCCGAGGGGACCTACCCCCTGGAGCAGCTCGGCAACCCGCCGCGGGCCGCCGCGTGGACCGGCGCGCACGCCGCGTTCTCGTTTCCGGCCGGCGCGGGACTCGTCGGGATCGAGCTGTTCGCGCCGAGCGCGAAGCCGGCCGTGGTCGTGGTCCGGCTGGGCAGCGGTCAGGCGACCGTGACCGTCGGGCCCGAACCGGCGACCGTCGCGCTGCCGGTGCCCCCGGAGTTCGCGCGCGCCGGGCGGGTCCGCCTCGAGCTTTCGAGCACCACGTTCGTGCCCGGGGGTAGCGACACGCGGTCGCTGGGGGTGGCCGTGGGACGAGTGTGGTACCTGCCGGCCAACCCGCTGCCGCCGCTCGGCGGGTGAGAGCGCCGCGAGAATGACCCACCCGGCCGGTTTGTTACCGGCATGTGGAGTGTGGCAAAGTATGGTCGCGGGGGGGCTATGTCACGAGGGTTGATCTGGAGCGGGGTGTTGCTGGCTGCCGTGGTGGGGCTGTGTGCCACGGGGTGCGGGGGCGGTTCGCAGGCGGCGCCCGGCGGTGGTGCATCGGCGGTCGCGTGGGAACGCGACCTCCCCTCCGCGCTGGCACTCGCGGGCAGCGAGAAGAAGCTCGTGATGGTGGACTTCTACACCGACTGGTGCAAGTGGTGCCGGCGTCTCGACGAGACGACCTTCGCGGACGGCAGCGTGCAGAAGGCGCTGCAGGGCGTCGTGAGCGTCCGGCTCAACGCCGAGAAGGACGGGCGCGAGGCGGCCGCACGCTTCAACGTCGATGGGTTCCCGACCATTATCTTCCTCGACGCCGCCGGCAGCGAAGTCGGCCGCATCCCCGGCTACATGGAGCCCGGCCCGTTCCTCGAGGAACTCACCAGCATCGAGAAGAAGGTCTGACCGGGGGCGGCGCGGCCACCCGCTAGTGCCGGCCGCTTTGGGCTTGCTCGGCAAGCTTGCGCTCGGCTGCGGCGATCGCTTCGGGCGTGGTAGGGGGCTCGCCGGGCCTCGGGGTGTAGTGCGCGAGCTGCTGCAGCCATGGTAGCGCGACCAAGGCGTGCGCGCCGGTGCTGCACTCGACCGGTTCGCGGCCGCTGGGGATCGATTCCAGAATCACGGCGTCGTCGCAGAGCGGGATCGCGCGCAGGCCGGTGTTCTTGTCGATCGGAAGGAGGGTCACCCCGGCCGGGACCGGGAATTCCTCCTGGCGCGCAGCATCGTTCTGCCCGTCCATGTAGCCCTTCATGAACTGCATCCAGGTCGGCAGCGCCGCCTCGGCGCCGGTCATGCGGTTGCCGATCGGCTCCTTCATGTCCCGTCCGACCCAGACGCCGCAGGTAATGCGGGCCGAGAAGCCGATGAACCAGGCGTCCGTGAATCGGTCGGTCGTGCCGGTCTTGCCGGCAAGGTGGCCGGGCAGGGACGCGGCCGCCGCCCCAGTCCCGCGCTGGATCACGCCCTCCATCACGTGCGTCATCAGGTACGCCACGTCCTCGCGCACCGCCTGGTGCACCTTGGGTTTCGTCGTGAGGAGATCATTGCCCTCCTCGTCGCGGACGCGGGCGATGAAGTACGGCTGGGCGAGCTGGCCGCGGTTCGCGATCCCGCTGTAGGAGGAAGTCAGTTCCAGCAACGGCAGCTCGAACGTGCCGAGGGCAAGCGAGGAGTACGGCGCCAGCGGCTCCTTGACGCCGAGGCGGTGGGCGACGTCGATGACGGCCTGGCCGGTGACGAGCTGCTGGATCTTCGCGGCCGAGGCGTTGAGCGAGTGCTCGAACGCGTACCTGAACGTCACCAGCCCCTCGTAGCGGCGGTAATAGTTGAGCGGCACGTACGTGTTCAGGCCCTTGTCGTCGGGGAGCAGCGCGGGGCCGTCGAAGATGACGTCGGCCGGCGAGAAACCGTGCTCCCACGCCGCCAGGTACACGAACGGCTTGAACGCGGACCCGCACTGGCGCTTGGCCTGCATCGAGCGGTCGAACTGCGAGCGGCCGAAGTCGAAACCGCCGACGAGCGCCAGGATCGCGCCGGTGCGGTTGTCGAGCACCAGCATCGCGCCTTCGACCTTCGGTTCGGGGACGAGGGTCACCTTGAGCGGCTGCGTCCGGTCGGGCGGGACCTCGCCGAGGCGAACCAGCAGGATGTCGCCCCGTCTGAGGAGCCGCAGCAAGTTCGTCCGGCCGGTCCAGCTCGCGCCCGCAACCGGCAGGACCGCGGTGCGGCCCGCGATCAGCAACGTGGCGCTCGTCGCCTGCACGTCGGTCGCCACCGCGTAGACGAGCTCGTCCTTGCGCCAGCGGATGAACGGCCAGCTCTCGTCGCGGTACTCCTTCGGGTCCTGAACCCCGAGGGCGAGGGCGTTGCGGCGCGCGCCCGGCCACCCCAGGCGCTCCTGCACCCCGACCAGCCCTTCGCGCAGCGACTCCTCGGCCAGCGCCTGGAGCTTGCTGTCGAGGGTGGTCTCGACCTCGAGACCGCCTTCGAGCATCTTCTTGCTGCCGAAGCGGTCCTCGATCGAGCGCCGCACCTCCTCGACGAAATAGGCGGCCGTCACGTTGCGGTCGTGGTGCGCCGACGCCCCGAGCGGCGCCTGGCGGGCCGCCTGCCAGGCCGCCTTGTCGATGTACTTCTCGTCGAGCATGCGGTCCAGCACGTGGTTGCGCCGCTCGAGGGCGCGCTTCGGGTAGTCGATCGGCGACAGCTCCCCGGGCCGTTGCGGGAGGCCCGCGAGCAGCGCGGCCTCGGGCAGCGTCAGGTCCTTGGCCGGCTTGCCGAAGTAGAAACGGGACGCGGCCTCGACGCCGTAGTTGCCGTGGCCGAAGTTCACCTGGTTGGCGTACATCGTGAAGATCTGGTCCTTGGAGAAGCGCTGCTCGATCTCGGTTGCGAGCAGCATCTCCTTGATCTTGCGGGCGAGCTTCTTCTCCCGCGAGAGCATCCCGAGCGAGCGGGTGAGCTGCTGCGTGAGCGTCGAGGCTCCCTGCGACCAGCGTCCCGTGATGAGGTTGCGCAGGGCGGCGCGGACGATCCCCTGCGGGTCGACGCCGGTGTGGCGGTAGAAGTTCGCGTCCTCGACCGCGATCACGGCGTTGCGGAAGACCGCCGGGATCTCCTCGCTGCCGACCGGGATGCGCCGCTCGGCGGAGAACGAGCCGAGGATCGAACCATCGCGCGCCCGCACGCGGGTGGACGCCGCCGGATGGTACGTGGTGAGCGCCTCGACGGCCGGGAGGTCCACGAACCGCGACAGCACGAGGCCGATCACGGCCCCGATCCCGAGGCCGATGAAGGCGCCGACCAGGAGCCAGCGGAGGAGAGCCTTGCCCATCGCGGGGAGCTTGACGGCGCCCTCGGGTCGTGTCAAGCGTCTGCGGGGCGCCGCCGGCGTCGGACCATCTGCTGCGTTGCGCTCGCCCCGCTCGCGTCCTCACGTAGCCTCCGGCTACGCTCCGGCGCGGCGGGGTTCGCGCGCCTTGCAGCTGGCCCAACGGCGGCGGCGCGGCTGCACGCCGCGAGTTGCGGGGCCCTGCCTATCGTTGAGTTCTCGTCTCCGAGGGAGGCGCTCGGGGCTGCGCGGCCTTCGGCCGGCGCAGCCGGCTCTGACCACTGACCACGGACCACTTGCCACTGACCACGGTTCTCTGTGCCCTGCGCCCCGTCTCTCCCTTTCTGATGTGGGACGCCCACCGGGCGCGCTTCTGTTGCATCTGTAGCGGCGTTTGCTCGCAAACGCCGGCCTCCCGTGGCACGGTACCTCCCGCCGGTGGCGGTGGTGCCGGGGGCGCGGCGCGTGCTAGCGTGTTGCGATGGAGTTTCGACTTCCGGAGACGTCGCCGGGCCGGGCGGCGCGACCGCCGGGGTGGTGGCGATGGGCCGGGATCGGGGGCGGCGTTCTGGTCGCGGTTCTGTTCCTGGCGCTCCTTGCGGGTGTGTTCTCCGCCCGGCGCGTGCTGTCGTGGGGGTTGCGGCGGATCACCACCCGCGTGGTCGCGGCGCTGCCCACCGACCTGCCGCCGGCGCGGCGGGAGGAGCTGCGCCGGCGGCTCGACTGTGTCGTGCGGGAGGCGGAAGCCGGGCGGGTCGACGAGCGCCGCCTCGGCGAGCTGGCCCGCGTGTGCTCCGAGGCCGTCGAGGCGGGACGCGTGAGCCCGGAGGCGCTCGGCCGGATCGAGGTGCTCTCCGGCGGCCTGTGCGCCGACGGCGGGGGGGAGCTGCCGAATTGAGCAATCGGTTCAAGCTCGCGGCGCCGTTCGAGCCGGCCGGCGACCAGAGTGCCGCGATCGAGGCGCTCGTGCGCGGCTTCGAGCAGGGGGTGTGGGCGCAGACGCTGCTCGGCGTCACCGGCTCCGGCAAAACCTTCACCATGGCGAAGGTGATCGAGGCGACGCAGCGGCCGGCGCTGATCCTGGCGCACAACAAGACCCTCGCCGCCCAGCTCTATTCCGAGTTCCGCGAGTTCTCCCCGGACAACGCCGTCGAGTACTTCGTCAGCTACTTCGACTACTACCAGCCCGAGGCCTA
>PKYI01000193.1 GCA_003133645.1 Acidobacteriota bacterium
TCGTGCGCGACTACCTGGCGACCTACAACCTCATGCCCGACATCTACGCCGCGCACGGGTACGACGCCGCGCTCGCGGCGCTGGCCGCGCTCGAGGGGCCGGCGGAGCCGACGGGCCGCGAGGTCGCACGCCGCCTGCACGCGCTCGCCGGGCTCGCCGGGGTGACCGGTGCGATCGCTTTCGACGACGACGGCGACATCGTCCACACGCTGGGCAACTACTGGATCCACAACGGCAAGGTCGAGGACTACGATGCGGTCCCGCGGCAGGGCGGCGCACGGCAGTCGCGGGGCGGCGGAGCGTGAGCGCCGGTACGCCGCCAGCGGGCGTGGTCGCCTCCCTCTACCGCCACCGCGGCCTCGTGGGCGTGCTCGTCGCGCGCGACCTCAAGGCCCGCTACCGCGGGACGTTCCTCGGCTATCTGTGGTCGTTGCTCAACCCGCTGCTCCTGCTCGCCGTGTACGCGGCGGTGTTCACGTGGGTGATCCCGGCGCGGGCGACGAGCAACGTGCCGTACCCGATCTTCCTGTTCGCGGGGCTGCTCCCGTGGCTGTTCGGATCGGGGGCGCTCCTCGATTCCGCGATCGTCCTGGCGGACAACGGTCCGCTCCTGCGGAAGGTCGTATGCCCGCCGGAGGTGTTCCCGGCGGTGACGGTCCTCTCGCACCTCGTGCACCACCTGCTGGCGTTGCCCGTGCTGCTCGCGGCGACCGCCGTGGCCGCCGGCATGGGCCTGCTGCGCTTCCCCTGGACCGTCGTGCTGCTGCCGTTCGCCCTGCTCCTCTGGGTCCTGGCCGTGGGCGGCCTCGCCCTCGCGGTGGCGGCGCTCGCCGTCCACTTCCGCGACCTCAAGGACCTGCTCCACAACGTGTTGAACCTCGCCTTCTTCGCCACCCCGATCATTTACACCCTGGACAGGATCCCGGTGCGGCTGCTGCGGCGGTTGATCGAGGCGAACCCGGTGACCCCGCTGATCGAGGTCTACCGCGATGTGGTGCTCCTCGGCGTGGTCCCCTCCCTGCTCATGTGGGCGTGGGCGGCCGCGGTCGCACTCGTCTTCTGGCTGGTGGGTGTCTGGGTCTTCTCGCGCCTGCGCGAGACGATCGCGGAGACGGTGTGAGCGAGCGCCCAGCCGTCCGGCTCGCCGCGGTCTCCAAGCGCTACCCGATGCACACGCCGCGGGGGCGGTTGCACTCGCTCAAGGGGGCGCTGCTGCACGGCGAGCTGTGGCGGGCGCGGCAGGTGGGGCGGGGGTTCCTGGCGCTGCAGGGGGTGGACCTCGAGATCGGGCACGGCGAGACGTTCGCGGTGATCGGGCCGAACGGCTCGGGGAAGTCCACGCTGCTCAAGCTCGTGGCCGGCATCCTGCGGCCCACCACGGGCGCGGTCGAGGTGGACGGTCGCGTCACGGCCCTGATCGAACTCGGCGCCGGGTTCCACCCCGAGATCTCGGGGCGGGACAACGCCGTCATCAACGGGATGATGCTCGGTTTGTCGCGCGCCGACGTGCTGCGCCGCCTGCCGGAGATCGTCGAGTTCTCCGGGATCGGCCCGTTCCTCGACCAGCCGGTGAAGACGTACTCCTCGGGGATGTACGTCCGGCTCGGCTTCGCGGTCGCGGTGGCCGTCGAGCCGGACGTCCTGGTGGTGGACGAGATCCTCGCGGTCGGGGACGAGGCGTTCGCGCACCGCTGCCTCGACCGCATCGCCAGGCTGCAGCGGCGCGGCACCGCGATCCTGCTGGTGAGCCACGACCTCGGGCTCGTCGAGCAGCTCGCGCAGCGCGCCCTGTACCTGCGCGGCGGCGCGCCGGTGATGACCGCACCGGCCGGGGTCGCCGTGGCTCGCTACCGATCCGACGTCGCCGGCGAGGAGGCGGGTGCCGGCGAGCCGGCCGGCAGCGCGCGCCGGTGGGGGAACGGCGCGGTGAGCCTCGACGCGGTCGAGCTGGTGGACGCCGCCGGCCGCCCGCTGCGCCTGCTGGCGAACGGCGACAGTGCCGCGGTCCGCATCGCCTACACCGTGCGCGTGCCGCAGGAGGACTTCGTGTTCGGGGTGGCGATCAACCGCGAGGACGGAAGCCACGTCTTCGGCACCAACACCGAACTCGACGGCTGGCACCCTGAGCGCCTCGCGGGGAGCGGCGAGATCACCCTCGAGTTCCCGCGCCTCGAGCTGGCGCCGGGACGCTACCTCGTGGACGCGGCCGTGCACGCCCAAGGAGGCCTCGCCTACGACTACGCCTGCGAGGCGCTCGCGTTCACGGTCACGGCGCCGGTGGGGTGGCCGGGCTCGTACGCGCCGCGCCACCGCTGGACGCCGCACGGCCCCGCGATGAGCCCGCCGCCCGGCTGAGGGCGGCGAACAGCAGGAGCAGCACCGGCCCCGCAAGCCCGACGCGGTACGGGACAGGGTCGAGGGCGAGTGAGACGCGGTGGCGGCCGCCGGGGACGCGGACGCCGATGCACGCGCCGTTGGCCGGTTCGACCGCGGCCGGGCGGTCGTCCACGCGCGCCCGCCAGCAGCCCATGAAACTCTGCTGCACCACGAGCAGGCTCGGGCCATCGGCCTCGACGTCGAAGCGGCGGTCGTGCGGCGGCCCGGCGAGCTCGCGGACGGCGCCGCCGCCGGCGGCGACCGCCCCACCGCGGCCGGCCACCACCGCGTCCTCTCC